>CAMDSM010000106.1 GCA_945906905.1 Altererythrobacter xiamenensis
CGGACCGCCTGTATATTTCCAGCTACTGGAAAGCCGGACTGACCGAAGATGGCCACCGCGAGGCCAAACGGGCGGACGCGCAGGCTTAGAGCACTTCTCGACCGATCCTCACATACCACCCACAAAAAAAAGGGGCCGGTGGCATAACCACCAGCCCCCTTTTCGTCGTTCATTGGGCTATCAGAATTCGAACCCGAGGCGCACACCGACCACGCGCGCGGTCAGGCCTGAGATTGGCCATGCGCGGATGCCGCCATCGGCATTGCCGAAGAAGGTGTTGGCCAGATAGGCCATCGGCTCGCGTTCCTTGGTCAGGTTGCGCACGAAGATCGAGGCCGTCCAGCCGCCATCAGCATCACGGACGCCGAAGCCGCCGTTGATGATTTCATGCGCCGGATACCGATACCGTGGATCAGTCCGGGCCGCGAGCAGAACAGAGCTTTTGTATACCAGATTGGCGCTGACAAACATCTCCATGTCATCGCTTACCGGGTAGCTATAGTCGCCCGAGAGGGTGAACTTGTGCTTGGGCGCGTTGAGGAACTGCGTACCGCCGAGCAACCCGGATGTCGGATCGCCCGTGACCTGATCGTCACCCCGGAAACCTTCCGGGAATTCAATGATGTTGAACTGGTAACCCGCATTGAGGTTAAAGCCCGGGGCAATTTCACCAAAAGCATTCAGTTCAAAGCCCTTGGAACTGAGGTTCGGGATATTGAACGGTTCCGAGATCAGCTGGGTCGACCCAGGCGGGAAGAAGCTGCGCTGGCTCTGGAAATTGGCTAAATCGGTGTAAAACGCGTTGGCCGTCAGCTGCATGTCGCCCACGCCAATCTTGACACCGGCTTCGAAGGCATCTGCCTGTTCGGGTTCAAGCTGGAACAGACCACCCGCAACGTTGGTGCCCACTGCCGGCGGCTTGTAGCCACGCGAATAGGAGGCGTAGAAATTGAGGTCGCGGTTGGGCATGTAGCTCAGTCCAATGCGGCCCGACAGATTGCTGTCCTCGGTCTCAAAAGTCCGAAGCGGTCCAGTGGTGGCGGCAAATATCTGCACTGTGGTGACATTGCGGTAATCGTCATAACGCAGGCCGCCAAACAGTTCCAGCTGATCGCTCAGGGCGAAAGTGGCATCCACAAACACTGCACTAGTATGGTTCTTTGTCACTTCCTCGGTATAGGCAGGGGCCACCGGGCAGAAACCGACGCCCGAATAGGGGCAGACCGAGAAACCGACCCGGTTGGCAAGCAAGGGACTGCCGAAAACGAAAGGCCCATCGCCCAGCGGGCTGCTCGCAAACGAGAAATCTGTGTAATAGAGTCCGCCAACCAGGTCGACAGTGTCACCCGTGTAGTTCAGGCGCAGCTCCTGGCTGAAGCTGTTCGCATCTTCCTGGAGTCGCTCCCGGCGGGCCGACGCACCAGTAGTCAGGCGCGAAAAGTCGCGGTGTGCCTGCTGGAACCGGCGATCACGCACTGCCGTCACCGAGGTCAGGCTGAGGGTATCGCTCAGCTCAACATCAACCGCCGCTGAGTAGGTAAACATCCGCAGGGCCAGATCACTCTCTTCGTTCTCGCAATAGAACTCCACGCGCTGGTCAATTTCGGGCAAGTTGCAGCCAGCCGGATTGAGGTATGCGGCAGTTGAAGCAGCACCAAGCGGCACGGGAGCCGGGCGTGGCGGTGGGCCGGGCGGCACGAAGCCAGCGGTCGAATTTGGTGCGAAGGCGATGGCGAAGAAGGTTTGCCCGTTGGTGTCCTCGTCGGCAATTTCGCCGTTGAGCATGACGGAAACCGTATCGGTTGGTTCCCACAAAAGCCTAGCGCGCACACCAAAATCGGCGATCTGATTGTCCCGGCCAGTCGTGACCGAGTGTTGCAGGCCGGTTTCCTGCTTGTACTGCGTGGCAATACGCAGCGCCAGGTTGCTGGTCAGCGGCACGCTGAGGCCAGCACTGGCGATCAGTTCGCCCACTTCCGAACCGGCGGTGCCCTTGTCGGCAAAGTCGAGGCTGGCATTGGCTGATGCCTCACCCAGCACAGGCGCACGGGTGGCGATGTTGAGAACGCCGGCCGAGGCCCCCTGACCGAACAGGGTGCCCTGCGGGCCGCGCAACACTTCCACTTGCTGCAGATCATACAGCATTGGGAAGGAGAGGTTGCCCACTGGCACCTGATCAATCACCAGCGCCACCGACGACTGGACCGATGGGTTAAACACGCCCGTACCCAGACCGCGCAGGCGGCCACCACCGTTGGTCTCGCCGCCAAACGTCTGGCTGATTTCCAGCGCCGGGGCGAGCCGCTGCAAGTCATTCATGTTGTTGACCTGATCGCGCTGCAATTGCTCAGCAGTGGCCACGGTGACGGCCAGCGGCACCTCGATCAGGCTTTCATCGCGCTTACGCGAAGTGACATAAATGGTGCCGGAATTGTCCTCGGCCGCAGTGTCTCCACTATCCTGAGCGGCAACGGGCATGGATACGGCCAGCGCAGCAAGCGCGAGCGACGAAGTGGCCAACAAGGCAGATGTTTTACGCAAGACTATTCCTCCCAGAATCACTGCGACCATCCGCCGAACTTGCGGTGCATCGCATTCATGTCTCTGGAGAGTTGCTGATGGAAAAGCCGCCTGGTGTAAAACAGCCTAAATCCATAGAAAGTTATTGATCGAATGGATAGGTATATATTGTTTATTATCAGTTGTTTATATTAGAATTATCAAGATAATTCTTGCAAAACGCTGGCAGCGATGCGCCGGACCGATAGGTCAATAAAGGCCCATCGCCGCAAGCGGTCAGCCACGGTTGGCCGCTGGCGTCCCAAACAGGTCACGCGGCAACCGGGCCACCCCAGCGACCGCCAGCAGCAGCAATGCCGCGACCATGAACGCTGCCGGGATCGCCCCGGCCCGGCTCGATGCGGCATCGCTGGCGGCAACGCTGAAATAGGCCGCGCCGACCAGGGCAATGCCCAGCGCCCCGCCGATCTGCTGCGCGGTGCGGAAGGTGGCGCTGGCGGTTCCGGCGTGTTCGCGCGCGATATGTGCCACCACGATCGGTCCAAGCGGCCCCGACACCGTGCCCATCCCGATCCCGGCCAGCGCCAGCGCCGCCAACAGCGCAATACCCCCGCCAATGCCCTCCGCGATCATCGCCAACACGGCCGCAGTCGCAGCGATCATCAGCACCCCGCCCAACAGCGGCAAGCTCTTGCCCATGCGCGGCAGCAGGCGCGGAACCAGCAGGCCTACACCCAGCATCACCCCGCCACCGAAAGGAATATGCACCAACGCAGTTTGCAGCGCCGACAACCCCAACCCCTGTTGCAGTGCAACAGCAAAGACCAGCAGAAAGCCGATCGATCCGGCTGAAAAGGCAAAGCCCGCACACGTCGCCCAGCCGAACGTGGCGATGCGGAACAGCGCCGGTTCGATGATCGAGGGCAAGCCGGCGGCGCGGCGCGCCTTGGCCCGGCGCCAGCCCAGCGCTAGCAGGATAGTGACGATTGCGGCCAGCGCGGCCAGCATAAGATCCCACCCCCGATCAGCGCCTTGGATAAAGGCATAGAGCAGGCCCCCAAACGCGCAGCAGAAAATCAACGCACCGAACGGGTCGATGCGCGGTTCCACCAATTGCTCGGCCTGCGGCAGGACCATCCGGCCAAGGATGATCGCACCAAGCCCGATCGGCAGGTTAATCAGGAAGATCGTTCGCCAACCAAGACCAAACAGATCGAGTTCGATCAACAGCCCTCCGGCAATCGGGCCGATGATCGCGGCCGAACCGACGATCACGCCGAAATAGGCCAGCTTGGTGACGCGTTCGAGTGGGGTGTAGAGCAATTGCACCAGCGCCATGGTCTGCGGGGCCATGAAGGCCCCCGCAGCGCCCTGCACGATCCGCGCGAGCACCAGTTGCGTGGCGTCCTGCGCCAGCCCGCACAGCGCCGATGCCAGCACGAAGCCGCCCACTCCCCACAGGAATACCCGCGAATGGCCCAAGGCATCGCCAAGTCGCCCACCCAGCAACAACAGCGATCCCAGCGCTACGAGATATCCCGCCACAATCCACTGCATCGCCGCCGGAGATGCGCCCAGCGCCTGCCGGATCGCGGGCAGCGCGGTGTTGACGATGGTCGAATCGGCCACTTCCAGCACCACGGCGATGATCACCGTCATAAAGGCAGCGAGGCGCCGCCGTTCGCTCATTTGCAGCGGCCCGATGGCAGTGTTATCCTGTTGATCCTGCACCATTACTCGCCCCCGCCAGCCCGCACCCCGAGCAGGCGGATCGCTAATTAAAATGTCGCTTCTATTATTGGGACAAATCACCTAACGTCAACCAAACAATCGCGCGAAACAGCGTTTAGGGGATGGGATCGATGGGAAATACGGCGCAGCATCGGCAGGCGGGGATTCCGCAGGGCCTCACCATCATCGTCACCGGCTTCCTGCCGATCTTGGCGATCGTGTCGATGTTCCCGGCCGTGGGCGCGATGATCGGCCACTTCGCACCTAGCGAGCCTTCGGCGGCCACCATGGTGCCATCAATGGTCACTGCGCCAGGCTTGGCGATTGCCATCATCGCCCTGTTTGCCGGGGTGCTGGTGGACAAGTACGGCCGCCGCAAATTGCTGCTGGTGTCCACCTTTGCCTATGGCCTGATCGGGGTGATCCCGTTCTTCCTCGAGGACCTGAACCTGATCTATGGCTCGCGGCTGCTGCTGGGGGTGAGTGAGGCGGCGATCCTGACCACGGTCAACACGCTGATCGCCGATTACTGGGATGAAGGTGGCCGCCGCCGCTGGCTGACCTTGCAGGGCATGGTCGGTCCGGCTTTATCCTCGGTGATGATCTTCTTTGCTGGCACGCTGGCGGCGTGGCGGTGGAACGGGATATTCCTGCTCTATCTGGTGGCCATCCCGATCGCTTTCGCCATGGTCCGCTATCTGTTTGAGCCGAAGAGCGATGCCACAGTGCGGCGCAATCTGGGCATAGACGAAGGCGGTGTTGGCGCCGAAGGCTTCCCTTGGGCGGTGATGCTGGGCATCGGTGGGCTGACGCTGTTCTCATCGCTGATCTACTACGTGTTTATCGTCAATGGGTCGCTGGTATGGCAGGAACTGGGCATTGCCGACCCCAAGAGCATCGGCCAGATCACCGCCCTGCCAAGCCTGTTCATTCTGGCTGGGGCGGCGATCTTCTGGCTGCTGGGCCGCAACGGCGTGGACGCCCGCTGGCAACTGGCCTTGATGCTGGGCTTGCTGGGCAGTGGCCTTGCACTGATGGGCCTGACACCCAATTGGCAGGGGATGGTCGCAGGCATGGTGTTGCAGAAGACCGGCGCGGGCATGGCCGTGCCCGTGCTGATCGCCTGGGCGCAGAGCAAGCTGCCCTACCAGCATCGCGGACGCGGCATGGGCTTGTGGACGGCAACGTTCTTCTTCGGCCAGTTCGCCTCGCCGCTGATCCTCAGCACCATCAAGGGATCGGCCGGATCGATGCAGGGTGCATTTCTGGTCGCGGGCATTGCAGCGGTTGTTGGCAGCGCTGTGGTGGCACTGGTGATGCAACGGCACGCTGCGGCGGCTGCATGAGGAGCGGAACGATGTTGCGCAAAGCTATCATCACTGCCATCCTGGCCCTGTCCCCCCAGAGGTGATCCGGCGCGCTAATGCGAACGGATTCACGAATCAAAATTAGAATTGCTGTTCTTGTTTTATTGAGCAAGAGAGGTTTCATGTCAACCATAGGTATCGAAACGCGGGCGCTCGCAGATGGCGCACTCAGCAGAAAACCACGCCAGGGCCGCAGTCTCGCCTCGTTCGAAAGGATGCTGGAGGCGACCAAATCGCTGATGCTGGAACGCGGCAGCGAGGAATTCACGCTGCAGGACGTGAGCGAGCGTGGTCATGTCTCGATCGGCTCAATCTATCTGCGCTTTGAGAGCAAGGACCGGTTGCTGCACGCGGTCATCGCGCAGGAACTTGAGGCGATCATTGCGGGCGAACGGGCGCTGCTCGACCAAGTTTTGGCCGACAGCACAGACCTGGGTCGCTTCCTCGACCTGTATATCGACCGCTACAGCATGTTCATGGCCCGCAACGCACCGCTGCTGCGCACGATCATGCAGCGCGCGGCGATTGATCCGGCAGTCTCGGGACCAGGCAAGGAAACCGCGCGCAAATCCACCACCATGGCGATAGAAGCCATGCTGCGGTTCGCAAATGAAATCGGTGGCAACAATCCGCACGAAAAGGCGCAGGTGGCCTTCCAGATCGTTTTTGCCACCATCGCCCGCCAGTTTGGCCTCGGCGCTACTCCAGAATCCGGCGACGAGGCGGTGTGGTCGGTGGTGAAACAGGAACTGGCCAAGATGGCGCTGGCCTATCTGAAATTCGACGGCTGATCGCCGGGCAAAGCGCCTACTGCACCGCCAGCCAGGCGATATACTGATCGATCCACAAGTCGCTGGTGGTGCCCTGCGGGCGCATACCGAAGCCGTGCGAGCCGCCGGAATAGAGGTGGAATTCCACCGCCTGGCTTTGCTCCAGCCACTGCTCGACCAGATTCAGTCCGCCCTGACGGAACAACGGATCATCCACCGCGATGGCCAGGAACAGATCAGGCCGCGGCCCCTCGGCCACAGTCTGCGTCATCGGCGGATAGATCAATGCGACATGATCGAGCAGCGCGGCCTCCCCATGGCCTTCCAGCAGCCGGATCGCCGTGCGCGACCCAGCGGAAAAGCCCACTACGCCAATGGCATCAGGATCAAGGTTCCATTCGCTTGCCCGATCATGGACCAACGCCACCGCAGCGGCCAGATCGTCCACCGCCAGGGTGTGATCGGGCACCTCGCCGCTGCCCATATTGCCGAAATCGGCCGCCAACATGGCCATGAAATCCCCGGTCGCCACCGGTGTGGCACGCGGACGGTATTTGAGGACGAAAGCGGTATAGCCCTGAGCCGCCAGCCGTTCGGCCACCCAGAAACCCTCGCTCTCGATCGACACAAAGGAATAGCCGCCGCCCGGCACCACGATCACTGCCCGGCCATTTCCACGCCCGTTCTTGGGCAACACTGGATAGAGCGATGGGCGCGAGACATTGCGCGTCCAGACCTGCCCGAAGATCCGGTTCCACTGCTCGGTATCGGGGGTATCTGCAGCCGCGGTCGGCAACGCAATCTGCTCACCTGCAACCGCCGGAACCACTTCGGCGTTCATCATCGACAGATCGGGTTGCGCTTTGGCCGGCGTGGCCAGCGCAAAGAGCACCGCCAGTGCGGCAAAGGTCATTTTGTGCAGCATTTCCACGTCCTCCCTCAGGCTTCGGCATGGTTTAGGTGCTTCTAGGTGTCGCTGTAAAATCGATTGGTCTCATGCAAATGCATTATGCCAATCTATAGGTTGCTCGCCGATACATTTGCGGTTGCAATGGACGGCCAGTCCTATCATTCACCGATGCCATGCGTTTCAAGGGCCTTGATCTCAACCTGCTAGTGGCATTCGATGTCCTGCTCAACACCCGCAGCGTCAGCCGCGCGGCCGAGCGGGTCAACCTGAGTCAGCCCGCGATGAGCGCCGCGCTCGCGCGATTGCGCGAATATTTCGGTGATGAACTGCTGGTGCTGCAAGGCAAGCGCATGCATCCCACTGCCTTTGCCAATGAGCTGGTGCCGCAGATAAAGGGCACACTGGCCCAGTTGGAAGCGATGCTGGCCAAATCGCCCAATTTCGACCCGATGACATCGCAGCGGACTTTTCGCATCGTCACATCCGACTATGTCCAGGCCTCGATCATCGTCCCGTTGGTGGCCGAGTTGGCGGTTGAAGCGCCGGGTATCCAGATCGATTGCCAACTACCCAATCTGACCATCCCCCAGCATCTGGAGGAAGGGCTGATCGATGTGGTTGTAACACCCGAATATATCGTCACAGGTGATAACCCGGCCTATGAACTCTATCGCGAACCACAAGTTGTGATTGGCGCGCGTGACAATCCGGTGTTGGCAAAGGGCAGCGTGACGCGCGAAGAATTCGAGGCTGCCGGCCATGTCGCGGTGGTGATCGGCGAACGGCTGATCGCTTCATTTGCCGACCGGCAGTTGGAGCTGATGGGCGTCAAGCGCCGAATCGAGGTGACGACATCGGTCTTCACCCTGGTCCCGTGGCTGATCGAGCGGACAGGGCGGCTGGCCCTGTTGCATCGGCGGCTCGCGGTGCAGCTGGAATCGCGCTTTGCCATCCGCCACGTCGCAGTGCCTTATGAGTTCCCCGAGATGAAGCAGATGCTGGTCTATAATGCCTGACGAGAAGAAGATGCTGGGCTGATCTGGTTGCGGCGCAAAATCGAACGGATCGCCCGGCTCGATCCATAATCGCGTTGGACCGAACGGCATTCCCGGGTTGCATTGCCACTCAGACAATAACTGCCAGCGCTGCCGTTCGTTCAATCCCAAGCGGTCTAGCCAAGCAGTTAGGGAGCAATGTTCGCCCGCGCTTGATTTTGGGCGGGTGTCGGGTGCAAAAAACGCCACACATATATGACCAAACCTCCGCCCTCCGCCGCGCGTTTCGCACAATCGGCCTTGCTGCTGGGCAGCGCCCTGTTGCTGGGCCAGCCAGCGTTTGGGCGCGAGCCCGAGGTGCAGACCACGGCGACCAGCGATCTGCAGTTCGGCACCTTCATGGTCTTTGGCAGCGGTGCCCGCACCGTCAGCGCAAATGGCGTGGTCAGCGATAGCGGGGTGGTGCAGACCGTGCGCACCGGACGCGGGGGATATTTCTTCTTCGAACAGCTTCGGCCCGGCAGCTATGCCCTGATCATTGATCCCGAACAGGCCGCGCGGTTGGGCATATGCCTGACCGATCCGTTCAGGCTTGAGGTGGCCCCGCTGGGCGACGTGCTTGCCCGCGACCTTTCGGTCACCAGCTGCACACCGCCAGCGGAAGCCAGTTAAAGTTTGCCAGTCAGTTCCGGCACCAGCGTGAACAGATCGCCCACCAGGCCATAGTCTGCCACCTGGAAGATCGGCGCATCGGCATCCTTGTTGATCGCCACGATCACCTTGGAATCCTTCATGCCCGCCAGATGCTGGATCGCCCCGGAAATGCCGATGGCGATATACAGTTCGGGGGCGACGATCTTGCCGGTCTGGCCAACCTGATAGTCATTGGGCACATAGCCTGCATCGACCGCCGCGCGGCTGGCGCCGATGGCCGCACCCAGCTTGTCGGCCAGCGGGGTTATGATGGCCTCAAAGGTTGGCCCATCCTTTAGCGCGCGCCCACCCGACACGATCACGCGCGCCGCTGTCAGCTCGGGCCGCTCGCTCTTGGCGATCTCGGCGGATACGAAGCTGGAGAGGCCCGCATCGGCCGCACCAGACACAACTTCGACCGAAGCCGAACCGCCGCTATCCGCCGCCTTTTCGAAGCCAGTCGTGCGCACCGTGATCACCAGCTTGGCGTCAGTGCTTTCCACTGTGGCGATAGCATTGCCGGCATAGATCGGGCGGGTGAAGGTCTTGGGGCCTTCGACCGACATGATATCCGACACCTGCATCACATCGAGCAAGGCGGCCACGCGCGGGGCGATGTTCTTGCCGTTGCTGGTGGAGGGCGCGAGGAAGGCGTCATAGTTCGCCATCAGCCCGACCACCAGCGGTGCGACATTTTCGGGCAACTGATGGGCCAGCGCGGCGTCGTTTGCCAGCAGCACCTTGGTCACACCGGCAACCTTGGCGGCTTCGGCGGCAACGGCATCGCTGCCGCCTGCCACCAGCACATGCACATCTCCGCCAAGCGCCGCTGCTGCGGTGACTGTGGCCAGAGTGGACGGGCTCAGCGCGCCATCGGTGTGTTCTGCCAATACCAGCGCGCTCATGCTACAAGTCCCTTCTCTTTCAACTTGGCCACCAGATCATCGACCGAGGCGACCATTTCGCCCGCCTGACGCACCGGCGGTTCAACCACTTTGTGTGTCTTGAGCCTGGTGGTGACATCGACCCCGTAATCGGCGGGCGACTTTACCGCCAGCGGTTTGGCCTTGGCCTTCATGATATTGGGCAGCGAGGCATAGCGCGGCTCGTTCAGGCGCAGATCGGTGGTGACCACGGCGGGCAGCGCCAGCTTGACCGTTTCCAGCCCGCCATC
>CAMDSM010000107.1 GCA_945906905.1 Altererythrobacter xiamenensis
GGATGCTGGCGATGTACAAGAAGAAGGAGAAGCAGTGATGGAACACGTCGCTACTCCCTCCTGGGCCGCGCTGGCCTATCTCATTGCGGGCGTGCTGTTCATTCTGGCGCTGCGTGGTCTGTCGCACCCGACCACCAGCCGCGCGGGCAACCGCTTCGGCATGGCGGGGATGCTGATCGCGGTGGTGACCACGGTGCTGCTCGATGCGCCGGTGCCGAGCGGACAGTTTCTGCCGCGTCCCAGTGCGGACGATCTGGTCACGCTGCTGCAAATTTGTGCGGCCGTAGCCATCGGCGGCGCAATCGGGCTGGTCACGGCGCGCCGGATCAAGATGACCGACATGCCGCAACTGGTCGCCGCTTTCCACAGCCTTGTCGGGCTGGCGGCGGTGCTGGTGGGCTGGGCGGCCTATCTCAATCCCGAGGGTTTCGCGATTGTCGGGGCAGATGGCCTGATCAATCCGGTCAGCCGGATCGAACTGGGCCTTGGCATTGCGATTGGTGCGATTACTTTTTCCGGCTCGGTCATCGCCTTCCTCAAGTTGGCGGGCAGTATGAGCGGTTCGCCGATCATGCTTCCGGGGCGGCACGTGATCAACCTTGGCACGTTGGCAGCGATCATCGGGCTGACGGCATATTTCACCCAGGACCAAGGCCTGTGGGTGATCGCCACGATCACCGGCTTGGCCTTCATCATTGGCTTCCTTCTGATCATCCCGATTGGCGGGGCGGACATGCCGGTGGTGGTCTCGATGCTCAACTCCTACTCCGGCTGGGCGGCGGCGGCGATGGGCTTCACGCTGGGCAATACGGCGATGATCATCACTGGCGCGCTGGTCGGCTCTTCGGGCGCGATCCTCAGCTATATCATGTGCAAGGCAATGAACCGCAGTTTCATCAGCGTGATCGCGGGAGGTTTCGGCGCGGTGGCATCGGTAGGCGGCGAGGCGCGCGAACAACGCCCGTGGAAGCGCGGCAGCGCGGAAGATGCCGCCTTCATGCTCAAGCAGGCCGAAAACGTCATCATCATTCCGGGCTATGGCATGGCGGTGGCGCAGGCCCAGCACGCCTTGCGTGAGATGGGCGACCTGCTCAAGCATGAGGGGGTGAGCGTCAAATACGCCATCCATCCCGTCGCAGGCCGTATGCCCGGCCACATGAACGTGCTGCTGGCCGAAGCCAATGTGCCCTATGATGAGGTGTTCGAGCTGGAGGATATCAACTCCGAGTTCGCGCAATGCGATGTCGCCTTCATCATCGGCGCTAATGACGTGGTCAACCCGGCGGCGAAAACCGACAAAACCAGCCCCATTTACGGGATGCCAGTGTTCGATGTCGACAAGGCCAAGCAGGTGTTTTTCATCAAGCGGAGCATGGGCGGGGTCGGCTATGCAGGCGTGGATAATGACGTGTTCTACATGGATCAGACGATGATGCTGCTGGCCGATGCCAAGAAGATGGTCGAGGAAATCAACAAGGCGTTAGACGCTTGAGCGAGGCTAGCGTGCGCAAGCTGGGCCTGATCGGGGGGATGAGCTGGATCGCCACCCGCAGTTACTATGAGCAGATCAACGCGGCGTGGCAGAAGCAACGCGGTGCGCCCTCGAGCGCGCCGATGCTGATCGAGAACCTCGATTTTGCGGGCCTCGCGCGGCTGGAAAGCGATGAGGATTGGGCTGCTGCCGCAGCCACGCTGATCGCTTCGGGGCAAAGGCTGGAAGCGGCTGGCGCGGGGATGCTGGTGATCGCGGCCAATTCGATGCACCGGGTCTATCGCGAGATCGAGGCGGCGGTGGGCATTCCCGTGCTCCACATCGCCGAGTGCATCGGCGAGGCGATGGCGGCTGATGGCGTGACCAAGGCCGCGCTGGTGGCCACGCACAATGTCTCCACCGGCAGCTTCTATCGCCGCCGTCTGGTGGCCCATGGGATCGATCTGCTGCCGCCCGATCTGGCCGAAGTGGCCCAGATTGATCGCATCGTTTATGACGAGCTGGTATGCGGCCGCGCCACCCGCGATGCCGAGCGCCTGCTCAAAACGATCATCAACGGCCATGCGCAAGACGGGGCCGAGGCGATCGTGCTGGGGGCGACCGAGCTGGAGCTGGTGGTCGATATCGACGCCAATATCCTGCCGATCTATTCCAGCACCCGCATCCATGTGGCACGCGCGGCTGAATGGCTGATGGGCTGATGCCCGCCAGCCACCTTGCCGCCGACCCTGCCCGTTCTCGCGGGCGTGAATTTGCCGAGGGCAGCGGGGGCACGCGCGGGCCGCGCAGCGCCTTCCAGCGCGATCGGGACCGGATCATCCATTCGATCGCCTTTCGCCGTCTGGCGGGCAAGGCGCAGGTGTTCGTCGCGCCCGATGGCGATCACTACCGCGTCCGGCTGACGCACAGCCTTGAAGTGGCGCAGATCGGCCGGGTGATCGCCCGCTCGCTGGGGCTGGACGAGGATCTGACCGAGGCGCTGTGTTTGGCGCACGATATTGGCCACCCACCGTTCGGCCATTCGGGCGAGGATGCGCTGGACGCCGCGTTGGAAAAGCACGGCGGCTGGGACCATAACGAGCATTGCTTGCGCGTGCTGATGCGACTGGAGCGGCCCTATTGCGATGTCGCCGGGCTCAACCTCAGCTGGGAGGTGCTGGAGGGGCTGGCCAAGCACAATGGGCCGGTGGTGGCACCCGGTTGGGCCTTGGCTGAGCTGAATGCCGACTTCCCGCTAGAACTGGCGCGGCGGCCCTCGCTCGAAGCGCAAGTGGCGGCGCTGGCCGATGATATCGCCTATGACAACCACGATATTGATGATGGCCTGCGCGCCGGGTTCCTCCAGCTCGACGATCTGCTCAGCCTCGATTTTCTAGCCGAGCAGTGGGATGCTGTGCGTGCCCGCCATCCCGATGCACCGCAGCCGCTGCAACTGCGCGAGCTGGTGCGCGATCAGATCGGGGCGATGGTCAATGACCTGATCGTGACCACGCGAAGCAATTGTGTCGGGATTGGATCGCTGGAGGAGTTGCGCGGGGCCGGGCGGGCCATTGCCGCATTCTCACCCGAATGGGCGCAGCGTGAGCGGCGGCTGAAGGCGTTCCTGTATGAGCGGCTCTATTATCACCCTGAACAGATCGAGACGGCGCGCGTAGCGCACCAGGTGATCGCGCAGCTCTATGCCGCTTTCGATCAGGAACCGGCGCTGATGAATTCCGGCTGGTGCGAGAGCCTGCCCGATGAACCCTGCGGTCGTGCGCGCCACATCGCCGATTTCATCGCCGGGATGACCGATCGCTATGCGATAGATTGCTACGCGCGGATTTTCGGAGCTGTGCCGGCGGGTCTGTCGAATGTCTGACCCAGTGCGCATCCTGTTGCTGGGTGGTTCGGGGCTGGTGGGGCGCTGCGTGCTGGAGCAAGCCGTGGGGCGGGGCAATGTCCGGCTGGTCGGGCTGGCGCGGCGCGAGGTGGCGCTGCCGCCGGGTGCGCGGATGGAGGTGCATCTGGCTCCGGTTGCCGGTTGGGCGCAGGAAGTGGCCACAATTGCGCCGAGCCATGTGATTTGCGCATTGGGCACCACAATCAGGAAGGAGCGCGGCGATCAGGCGGCCTTTGTCGCGGTAGACCGCGATCTGGTGCTGGAGGTTGCGCGGCTGGCCAAAGCAGCGGGCGCGCGCGGGTTTGCCGTGGTGTCATCGGTCGGGGCTGATCCTGCGGCCAAGAGTTTCTACTTGCGGACCAAGGGCGAGATGGAGGCGGGGCTGGCCCGGATCGGTTTCGACCGGCTTGACGTGTTGCGCCCGGGGTTGCTGCGCGGGGCCAGAAGCGGCGATGCGCGTCCGCTCGAACGGATCGCCGGAATCGTTGCGCCGCTGGCCGATCTGGTGTTGCTGGGCGAGCAACGCCGCTATCGCTCGATCCGCGCAGTCGATGTGGCGGCGGCGGCACTGCAGGCCGTGTGCGAGAAAGCGGCGGGCCGTTTCGTCCATCAACACGACGGGATCGCGCGGCTGGCCAGCAAGTGGCAGCGGGCGGGCAGGGAGCATCTGTGATGTGGGATATGATCTTTGGCGCGGCCAACCTGCTAGCCATGGCCTGCTGGGCAATCCTGATCCTGGCCCCACGCGGGGAAGTTGCCCGCACGCTGGTGTTCTATGGCGGGGTTGGCCTGCTGTGTTTAGCCTATGGCGTGCTGCTGGTGGGGCTGTTGAGTGGACTGGTCGATGGCGGCGGGGATGAAGAATCGGTCAGCTTCACCACAATTGCAGGTGTGCGGGCGATCTTCGCATCCGATGGCGGGGCCACAGTCGGCTGGATGCACTATCTGGCGCTGGACCTTTTCACCGGCCTGTGGATCAGTCGCGATGCCGATGCCAAGTCGTTCTCGCGATTGCTCCAGGCACCAGTTCTGCTGCTGACCTTCGTGGCCGGGCCGCTGGGTCTGCTGGTGTGGCTGGCGATCCGCGAACCCGCCGCCCGCCGCGCCAATCCGCGGACGGGATTGAAGCGGTGAGCGGGTGCGTTTAGATTTCCTCGTTAACGTCGTCCGAGATCGATTCCAGATCCTGTCCAGCGCCGCTGACAGTGTTGCAGGCTGTGGCAGCGAAGGCGAAAATTCCGGCGGTTATGGCGAGGATTAATTTGCGGGTCATGGTCAAAGCCTTTCTATTGCTCAGACCATAAACGCGCCAACACCGCTCAGGTTCCTGCCGCCCCGCGCATATCGGCGAAGTTGCGCTTGGCCAGCACTCGCTCACGCCAGGCGATGATGATGCCCGAGGCGACGATCAGCGGTGCGCCGATCCAGGTGGTGGATGTTGGCAGCACGTCAAACAGTACCAGGCCAAGCACCGTGGCCCAGACCAGCGACGAATAGTCCATCACGATCACGCTCGACACTTTGCCATAGCGCAGCGCCATCGTGATACCCAGTTGGCCCCAGGTGCCCGCCAGCCCAATGCCCAGCAGGATCAGCCAATCGAGCGGCGCATGCGCCCTGCCGACGAAGGGCAGTAACGGGGCAGTGCACAGCGTGGTGATCACCGCGAACCAGAATACGATCGCCATCGGGCTTTCGGTCAGCGACAGTTCACGGATCTGGATCGAGATCAGCGCGATCATGAAAGCGCCCGTCAGTGCCACCAGCGCGCCTTCGAGCGGGAAATGGCCGCTGCCCGGTTGGGCTATCACGATGATCCCGGCAAAGCCCGCCAGCACCGCCGTCCACCGCCACGGGCCAACTTTCTCCTTGAGCAGCAAGATAGCGAGCATAACCGCAAAGATCGGCGCGGAAAAGCCGATGGTGGTCGCTTCGGCCAGCGGCAGCATGATCACCGCGCCAAAATTGAACACCATGCCGATTGTGCCATAGATGCCGCGCATGGCATGGGCGCGCGGTCGCTTGGACGAGAGCAGGCGCACTCCGCCCGCCATCGCCGCCCAGCCCAGCAGGATCGGCAGGGTGATGAACTGGCGCCAGAACATCATTTCGACGATATGGATACCGCGCGTTGAACCCAGTTTGATCAGCGCCGCCATGATTGACAGCCCCATGATCCCGCCCAGACGGATCAGCAGGGCCAACAACGGTCTGTCAGAATTATGCGCGTTCATTGGCCTGCCATAGACCGGGTCGGGCATTGTTCAAGCATTGCGATCAGGCGCGGCACAGCACATATGCGCGTCACCATGGATTGGCCCGATTTCATCACTTTCGCCAGCGAGGCGACCGTCGTGGGCCTATGGGCGGGCGGCTTCCTGCTACTGGCGGCAGTGGCGCTGGCGGCAGACTGGCGCCGCGCCCGGCGGCAACAGATTGACCGCGTTGGCTGCATGCCGTGGACACCGCTGTTCCTCGCCTTCGCCACCATCGCCAGCGGGCTGATGCTGGTGGCGGTGAAGGGGTGGTTGGGGGGCTAGCGGCCCGCCAAGATACATCATCGGTCCCAAAGGGACCGCAAGGCCGAACGGGCGCCCGAGCTTATGCGAGGATGGACACGGCCCGGATGAGCCTTGTCCGCGTGCCTTAAAGGCACGCTTCCAAATATGCCTGATCGAACCCGAACTGGCGGGCCTTTTCAAGCGTATATGGACGCAGGCCGGTGCTCCGGAATTCGCCCAGGATCTTGCCGTCATCGGTCTCGTCCAAGTATTCGAACTTGAACAGTTCCTGCGTCACGATCACGTCGCCTTCCATCCCGATCACCTCGGTGATGTTGGTGGTGCGGCGTGAACCGTCGCGCAGGCGTTTGACCTGCACCACCAGATCGACCGATTCGGCGATCTGACGGCTGATGGCTTCCTTGGGAATCTTGATGTCGCCCATCAGGATCATGTTTTCCATACGGCCAAGGCATTCGCGCGGAGAGTTTGCGTGGAGCGTGCACATTGATCCATCGTGGCCGGTGTTCATGGCGGCAAGCAGATCGAAGCATTCCGCACCGCGGATTTCGCCCAGGATGATCCGGTCAGGCCGCATACGCAGGGCGTTCTTGACCAGATCGCCGATTGTGATCGCGCCTTGTCCTTCAAGGTTGGGCGGGCGGGTTTCCAGCGGCAGCCAGTGCGGCTGCTGCAAGCGAAGTTCGGCCGCATCTTCAATCGTCAGCACGCGCTCACCCGGATCGATCATTTTCGACAGGGCGTTGAGCATGGTGGTCTTGCCCGAGCCAGTGCCGCCCGAAATCACCACATTCATCCGGCAAGCGCCAGCAATCTTGAGCGCGGTCGCCATCTTGACCGACATCGAGCCGAAGCCCTGCAACATGTCGATGGTGATCGGCTTTTCGGAAAACTTACGAATCGAGATGGCGGTGCCGCGCAAGCTCAGCGGCGGCACGATGACGTTGACGCGGCTGCCGTCCTTGAGGCGGGCGTCGGCCAGCGGGGTGGTCTGATCGACGCGGCGGCCGACCTGGTTGACGATCCGCTGGGCGATCTGGAACAGATGACTTTCATCGCGGAACTTGACCGTCGAGATTTGCAGCTTGCCCTTCTTTTCGATGTAGGTTTGGTCTGGGCCATTGACCATGATATCGGAAATGTCGGGGTCGTTGAGCAGCTCTTCCAGCGGGCCAAAGCCGAGCAATTCGTCGATCAGCACCTTTTCCAACGCGAATTGCTCGCGCCGGTTGAGGGTGATCTTCAGTTCGGCCAGCACTTCGAGGATGATCGGGCGGAATTCTTCGGACAGCTCGTCCTTGCTCAGCGTTGCGGCGGCTTCGGGATCGACCCGTTCGAGCAGGCGCGGCAGCACCTGTTCCTTGATCTTGTGGACGCTGGCTTCAAAGCCGGTTGGCTGTTCATGGGCTTCGTTGATGGCATTGGCGCGATCGGACAGCCGGGCCATGGCATCGTCGCGATTGTAGGCGTTGGAATAGGCGTCTGGCATCGCGGCTTCGGTGCCTTCGCCCGGAATCGGCGGGAACTGTTCGCCGCCTGCGGGCATACCACCGGGGATGGCCGCACCCTGAGATGCGCCTGCAGCCGGGCCACTGCCGCCACGCATCGGCTTTGCGACGCCGAAAGCGGGGCGCGCGCCAGTGCCCGTGCCCGTGCCGACCATTCCGGGCTTGCGTCCAAATGCACTCATCGTCGCATGTCCTCGTTTGTCGCGCGCCAATCTGGCAAGACGGACTTTATTCCTCCTGCAAACTGCTCTCTCGCTGAACTTGGTGAATAAATTGCAAAGATTGCTTTTAGGTAAAGGGCGTTAGCGATGCGGATCAATCGCACATACGAGGTGCCACTTGGGGGTGGCTCCTTAGGGTTAATGCGTTAGGAAGCTGGTGCCTGATTGATGTGGAGCGTGGTTGGATGAACCGGAACTTGTTTGCCGGATGGGGCAAACTGGTGAGCAACAATGTTGCCGCCGGTGTCCTGCAGATCATCGGTTTTGCCATCGCGGCGCAGGCGCTGGACATTGCGGTTCTTGGCGTGATCGTGCTGATCCAGACCTATGTGCGGGTGGTGGACGGGATCTTCAATTTCCAGTCGGTCAATGTCCTCACCCGCTTTCTGGCAGAAGCCCAACACACCGATGATCGCACGCGCTTTGCTGGGCTGGTGAAGGCGGGGCTGCTGGTTGATGGCGGGGCTGCCGCTCTGGCTACCGTGATAGCGGTGGTGGCCTTGCCGCTGATCGCGCCGCTGGTGGGCATTCCGGCTGTATGGCTGGGGCCGACGATGGCCTTCGCGCTGGTCATTCTCACCCGCCTGTTCGGCGCCAGCGAGGCGAGTTTGCGGGCATTGGATGATTTCTGGTCGATTGGCTTGCGCGGCACGGTGCAGGGCGTGCTGCTGGTGGCAGGGTCGGCTGTGCTGTGGGCGCTGGGGAGCGGCGCGCTGGCGTTTCTTTATCTGTGGTTGTTGAGCGAGGTGGCGGCGAATCTGTGGTTTCAGTGGCACTGTTGGCGGGTGCTGCGGCGCAACGGCATAGTCGGCCTGCGGCGGGCACGCGCGCGCGCTGCGATCCGTTCTGCGCCCGGCTTCTGGCCGATGCTGTGGCAAACCAATGCTACACTGGGCCTGCGACTGCTGAGCCAGGATGCCGATGTCCTGGTGGCCGGCAGTGTGCTTGGTCCTGGTGCAGCCAGCCTGCTGCGTGCGATCAAGAACTGTGCCGCAGTGGTCAACCAGTTGGGCCGCCCGTTGCAACAGGTGGCAAGCGCCCCGCTCGCACGTTTGGCGGTGGAGCGCCGCTTTGCCGAGCTTCTGGCAAGTGCGCGCCAGCTGAGCCTGCTGGCCGGGGCGGTTTCACTGGTCTTTGTGCTGGCGGCGGCGCTGGTGGGGGACCAGGCGCTGGCACTGCTATATGGGGCCGAGTATGCCGCCGCACAGTGGCCGCTGGTGGCACTGCTGGCCACGGCATCGCTCTATATGTTCGGCATCGGCGTGCTGCCGATGGTGATTGCATTGAACAAAGCGGGGATATCACTTGCCGCCACAATCATTGGCAGTCTGGTATTTTTTCCCCTGCTGTTTGTGCTGACCGGTCCGCTGGGATTGATGGGGATCGCGCTGGCGCATGTCGGCTTCAACGCCAGCTGGATGGCGACGAGCTGGGTGCTGGGATTGCGGGCGGTGAAGGATGCCCGATAGAGGCTAGACTTGCCGCTGCGGATCGATCGGCTGACAGGCGCGGACTTCGCGCTTTTCGAAAAAGGCGAGCATGGTGTCCACTGTCTGGATGCGATCTGCGCTGCCATTTGCCGAAAGGTAATCGTGCACCGCGCGTGAGCAGCCGGGCCATGGAAAATAGTCGTCAATCACGATCAGCCCGCCTTCGGCCACCAGCGGATAAAGTGCGTTTAGGCATTCGGCGGTGGAGGAATACCAGTCACCGTCCAGTCGCAGGATGGCGATGGGTTCTGCCGGGCGGAAGTCCTTCAGCGTATCGGCGAACCAGCCTTTGTGCAGGGCATAGTCCTTGGCCTGCGACTGGCCCATGGCTTCGGTGGCAAAGTGCTCATCAGCGCGACAATTGTTGTTTGTGTCGTTGGCGCTGTAATCCACGGCGCGCTGGCCATCGATAGCGGTCGCCTCGGGCAAGCCTTCGAAGCTGTCGAACAAATGATAGGTTCGGCCCGGCCCCAGCAGATCGGCCATGGCGGCAGACATGCCCCCGCGCCACACGCCGCATTCCACCACGCAACCCGGCACGCTGGCATAGCGCCCGATCACATCGAGGTTGGCAACAAAGGTTTCGGGTGGAATGCAGGTATAATTTTTGTATTTCAGATAGATATCTAGAAGCTGTTCGTTGGATACGGCATCGAAATAGGCATTCGCCTTGGCAAAACCCCGCGCCAGAATCCCGCGCAAAGCTGGATGCGCAGTGGTTGCACGGATGGCCTTTTTCAACAATTGCATGGCTTGCCAGTTCTCCAGAAAATCTGTGTCATCACGCCGCCCGGCTCAGCCAGCGGCGCACCATCAGCTTGATCGCCCGCGCTGGCCCGGCATTGCTCAGGTGGGCAAACTGCCCCGGATGAACCACGTCGAGCATCTGCGGCGCGCCAATTCCGGCACTAGTAAGCGCCTTTGCCGCCGCGCTGCCCCGGCGGGCGTAGAGCAGCATGTTCTGGCGATACCACCAGGCCACCGACGGATCGCTCCAGATCGCCGGGCGGATGGCGTCGAACGCATCATAGCCGCGTT
>CAMDSM010000108.1 GCA_945906905.1 Altererythrobacter xiamenensis
AATGACCTAGCTCACATTTAAATTGACAAACTGTATAAACAGTTGTGACGAGCGAGGCATGGGATGATGCAGGGTCGGCGATTGGCTGGCGTGGCTGTTGGGGCAGGGTTGGCTCTTGCAGTGGGACTGGCGGCAAATGCCAATGCCCAGGCGAGTTACGAGATTGAGCCGCGCGCGCCGCAATTCATCTACGATCGCACCTGCGGCTATTGCCACGGCCATAACGTTGGCCCGATCATCCTTGGCCGCCAGCTGCCCGCCGCCGTGGTCGCCAGCATCGTGCGCAGCGGCAATGGCGCAATGCCCGCCTTCAGGCCGACCGAGATTACCAACACAGAATTGCAGGCTCTGTCCGAATGGATCCAAGCCTCACCTTCCGACACGACGGAGCACGGCGAATGAGTGGCGGAATCTCACGGCGCGAGCTGATCGCCATCGGCGGCGCGGTGGCTGGGGTGGCCGCCATGACCCCGCTGGCCCATGCCCGGATGCTGCCGCTCGATATGGACCGCGACGTGTTCGCCGCCGCAGTTGCCGAACTGCGCGCCATCGTCGGCGAGGACTGGGTGTTTGCCGATGAGGCCAGCACGATCAGCTACCGCAAGAGCGAGATCCCCGATCTGCGCGGCGAGCATATTCCATCGGGCGCGGTCGCTCCCGCCAATGTTGCGCAGGTGCAGGCCATCCTGGCAGTGGCCAACCGCCATGGCCTGCCCTTGTGGCCGGTCTCCACCGGGCACAACATGGGCTATGGCATGGCCACCCCGGCCAGCAGCGGGCAGATGATCCTAGATCTCAAGCGGATGAACCGGATCCTCGATTTCGATGCTGATCTTGGCACAATTCTGGTCGAACCGGGCGTCACCTATCAGCAAATCCACGATTATATCGCCGACAACAACCTGCCCTATTGGCTCGACGTGCCGACCGTCGGCCCGATTGTGTCGATGATCGGAAATACGCTGGAGCGCGGGGTGGGCTACACGCCTTATGGCGATCATTTCTTCATGCAATGCGGGATGGAAGTGTGCCTGGCCGATGGCACCCTGCTGAAAACGGGCATGGGATCGATTGAGAACGGCAACACCTGGCAGGCGT
This sequence comes from Altererythrobacter xiamenensis, assembly GCA_945906905.1. Taxonomy (GTDB): domain Bacteria; phylum Pseudomonadota; class Alphaproteobacteria; order Sphingomonadales; family Sphingomonadaceae; genus Alteraurantiacibacter; species Alteraurantiacibacter xiamenensis_A. The sequence goes on from CAMDSM010000108.1 coordinate 1,099, forward strand.
TCAAATGGGGCTATGGACCATACCTCGATGGCATCTTCACCCAGTCAAACTTTGGCGTCGTGACCAAGATGGGCATGTGGCTGATGCCGCGTCCGCCGGTCTACAAGCCGTTTGTGGTCCGCTATGCCAATGTCGAGGACATCGCCGCCGCCACCGATACCGTGCGCCCGTTCCGGATGAACGGCCTGATCCCCAACGGCGTGCTGATGATGGGCGCGCTCTATCAGTTGGCGATGTTCAAGCGCAGGACCGACATTTTCGACGGCGCCGGCGCGATCCCCGAAGACCTGATCAAGGTCGAAGCGGCGCAAAATGGCCTCGGCATGTGGAACGTCTACTTCGCGCTCTACGGCACCGACGAGATCATTGCCGCGGTTGAACCGATCCTGCGCGCCGCCTTCACCGCCAGCGGCGGCGAGGTGCTGACCGATGCCGAGATGACCGGCAATCCATGGTTCGAACACCACAAGACGCTGATGCGCGGGGGCATGAGCCTGGAGGAAATCGGCCTGATCCGCTGGTGGGGTCCGCAAGGCGGAGCGGTGGCCTTCGCCCCGGTGGCCCCGGCCAAGGGTGACCAGACGCTGGCGCAATCGGCGCTGGCGACCGAGATCATGAACAGTCACGGCTTCGACTATTCCCCGGCCTATGCCGTGGGCGGGCGCGAACTGCACCACATCATCTTCCTGATGTTCGACAAAGGCGACGACGACAGCTCGTCGCGCGCCGAACAATGCATGGCCGAAATGATCACCCGCTTTGGCGAACGGGGCTGGGCGGCCTATCGCTCGTCGGTCTCGACAATGGACCTGGTGGCGCAGCAATACGGCGCCGCCAACCGCGAGGTCAACGCGCGGATTAAGCAGGCGCTCGACCCCAACCACATCATCGCACCGGGCAAACAGGGGATCGCCTGAGCTATATTAGTAGCAGGCCGGATTTGCTGCATCCGGCGCGGCGAGGAAGGCGATCGACTGGGCGGGCAGGGTGAGACTGCCCGATACCGCGATCCCTTCCAGCCCGGACAGATCGCCCTGCGCAGTCAGCGCGGGAACCACGCCGTTGACCTTGACCTCGCGCGTGTCGAGCGGCTCTCCAGTCAGCACCCAGCGGCGGCTGGCGGCAGTGGCTGGAATCGGGTGAGCTGTCTCACCGGTGTTGATTGCCAGCAAGCCGACTCCGCCCCCTCCAATCGGCAGGCAGTGGGCGAACAGCCGGACCTGCGGCGAAGGCGAGGCGGGCGCGGCCAGAACTCTTGTGCCCATGGTGCGCCGCCACAGAACGGCGGCCCAGTAATTCGGCCGCGGGGCCAGTGAATCCTGATCAATCAGGCCATAATCAGAAGCGGCGAGCGTGTTGTGCGCTACCATCTGCACCCCGTGTTGCGCCAACGCTCCCAGCTGGTGGAGATAGCGGAAGCTGTCGCGGAAGGTGGAAGCCCATGGTGCCCCGCCGCAAGCCGCCTGTGCGGTTTCGTTGAGCCACAGGGGCTTGCCGGGCTCGTACCGGTCACGCAGGCCTGCGTAGTGCGCGTAATCCGCCAGCGTTAATGCGAGAAACTCGTCCGACAGTGCCGCGTCCGGGGTGCCAAGCGCCATCTCGCCGCAGCGGGGTGAGGCTGTGCCGTAGTGGTGATAGGCCAGAATATCGAGGCTGCCGGGGTTTGCTGCCAGCAGGTCGTCGGATGACAGCGCGCCGGGACCGCCGAAGCCTGACCCATGTTTCAAGATCGTGCCTTCGGACGCGCCGCCGGTGCCGGCCAGCAACATTTCCGGCGCAGCTTCTCGTGCCCAGCTTTGGAAGATACGGAAATCCCGCCCGAAGTCCTGCGCGTTATAGCCCTCAGGGAAGGCCCCGAATTGCGGCATGGTCGGTTCGTTGAACATCTCGGCGGCATAGATGCTGCCGCCCTCGGTACGGGTCAGATCAAGCAGGCGCTGGGCCTGCGCGGGGTTCCAGCTGCCATCTGCGTGCCGAGCCCCTGCGCTGGCCGGGAAACTGGTGACGATGCGGGCATCGACCGCATGAGCAAAGGCCACCACGCCGCGCCACTGATCGCGCGTGAGCACCTGGTTGAAGCCGGTCGGCGGAGCCGTCACCACTTCGGCTTCGGCGGGCAGATAGGTGCTGTTTGCCCACGTGCCGGAGACCCGCAAGAAGGCGGGGCCGAGTTGCCGCGCCAATGCCCGCAAGCGGGGGTCAGCCAGATTGGTAGGCGGGCGCATTCGATAGCGTTCGTCCGCCGGGCCGCCGAATGGAGCCCAGAACCGGCCGCCGGTGACCTCGACCATTTCGATATTGTACGACTGGTAACGCGCATCGACTTCGGCAACCTGCGGCAGCCGGGACAAGGGCGATTGCGCAGGCGGCAAGGTGGTGGCGCAGGCGGCCAATGCCAGCGCGGCTGCTGCAGTTGCCAAAATCTGGTGCTTCATCACTCCGGTCACTCCCAGTCGCGCTACAATCCGCTTGCCGCGCTTTCAGCCAGAGCATCCATCTCCGCCACCGGGTTTTCCGGCCCGGAATTGCGCCCCGGGATGAATTCGTTGAGCACGTTGCGGCGCTGGATCAGCCAGTGGCCATCGAGGCGCACAAATTCATCCTCATACAGGCCAAAAGTGCCCATCTTCATCGTATCGCCGGGGCCGTGGTTGGCCATTTCCACCCAGATCGTCCGCGCCCATGCACGGTCACCCTCCACCCTGACTACCGATTGCAGGGTGACATGGCGCAGCGTGGCGGCCTCGCCGTCCTCGGTGTGGTAAAACCGGCCGATGCCCTGGCTGAAATTGGTCACGGCGACGCGGATCGCCTCGCGCCCGCGCGTTACGCCAGCGGCAAATTCCAGCTCACCATCGGGCGCGAAAGTGGCGACATAGGCATCCCAATCGAAGTAATCGATGGCGAACAGATAGCGCGCCATCAGATCCTCGATCTCGGCCCGGTCGTCTGCATAGGAGCGGGCACCTTCGTGCGCAGTGGCCGGGACAGGCAGCGCGGCTGCGGCCATGCCTGTGGCAGCAAGCGCCAGCAGGCCGTTTTTCCAGATGCTCATTGATCCTCTCCCTTGGACATTTTCAACCGCCCCAATCCTGATTGGCGCGGGCGATAAGGTAATGGTGCACGGCCTCGGCTTCCTCGGCTGACAGCACATCGGCAAAGCTGGCCATGCCGTTGGCGGCGCGGGCCCCGCCCAGCACGATGGCGGCAAAGGTACCGTGCGTTTCGGGCGACATGTGGCGCAGATCCTTCACCCCGCCGCGCGCGCCATTGCCGTGGCAGATCGCGCAATTGGCGCCGTAGAGCTGCTCGCCGCGAGCCACAGTGGCCGCATCGGCGGTGAGCGCGGGCGGCGGGCTGAGTTCGGGGATGGCGAAGCTTTCGGCTGGCATCGGCGGCAGCTGTGCCGTTCCGCCCAGACGGAACACAAGCAGGCGCGGGCGGCCGAGGAACAATTGCGAGAACTGCGCCCGCTCGACATGCGCCAGGCCGCCGCCCCATCCGGCGTTGACGGCGATATATTGCACGCCATCGACCATATAAGTGATCGGCGCGGCAATCGGCACGTTCTGCACCGGCAGCTCCCACACCTTCTCGCCGGTATCGGCGCGATAGGCGGCAAAGGTGGTGCCGATTGTGCCCTGGAACACCAGATTGCCGCCCGTCACCAGCACGCCCCCGCTGCCTTTCTGGGCATAGGGCACGCGCCAGCGCTCGGTCTGCGTCACCGGATCCCACGCCGAAAGCCAGCCGCTGGAATGAGCGTCGGCATATTCGGCGATCTCTTGGCGCACATCGTCATGGCCGGAAAAAGCCGTGCCAAGGCTGCGCCCTGGTTCGTAAGTCTCGGCTTCTGCATAGGCCATGTAGGTTTCGGTGACGGGAATATAGACGAGGCCCGTTTGCGGCGAATAGGCCATCGGGTTCCAGTTATGCGCCCCGCCAGCGCCGGGGCCGACCATAACGGGCAGGGTGCCATAACGCGCAAGCGGGTTCTCGATCGGCCGTCCAGTGGCCATATCCACGCCCGTGGCCCAGGTGATCGGAGCGATCATTTCGGCGCTCAGCAGTTCTCCAGTCGCGCGGTCGAGCACGTAGAAGAAGCCGTTCTTGGGCGCCTGCATCAGCACTTGCCGGGTTCGCCCGCCAATCTCCAGATCGGCCAGGATCATGTTTTGCGTGGCGGTATAGTCCCACTCCTCGCCCGGCGTGGTCTGGTAGTGCCAGCGGTATTCGCCCGTGTTGGCATCGAGCGCGACGATCGAGGCAAGGAACAGGTTGTCGCCCCCGCCGGGGCTGCGATAGCGCTGTGACCACGGCGAGCCATTGCCGGTGCCGATATAGACAAGGCCCAGCGCCGGATCGAACGATATCGCATCCCACACCGTGCCGCCGCCGCCCGAAAGCCACCACTGCCCGGTCCATGTGCCAGCGGCCATTGCCATCGCCGCATTCTCAAATCCGTCGGCGGGATTGCCCGGCACCGTGTGCCAGCGCCACAGCAAGTCGCCCGTGTCGGCATCATAGGCCGAAACGTAACCGCGCACGCCCATTTCCGCGCCGCCGTTGCCGATCAGGACCATGCCCCCTCCAGAATCGGCAGAGTAGACGCGCGGTGCGCCGGTGATGGTGTAGTTCTGGGCAGTGTCGGTGGTCTGGACACTCCACAGCTCCGCGCCGGTATCCTTGTCGAGCGCGATCAGGCGGCCATCCAGAGTGCCGAGAATTATTGCGTCCTGCCACGAGGCCAGCCCACGCGTGACGATGTCGCAACAGGCCAGCCGTCCATAGCGCAGCGGCACCTGCGGGTCATACCGCCACAGCACACGGCCGGTGGTGGCATCATAGGCGGTGGTGATGTTCCACGGCTCGGTATTATACAGCACGCGGCCCACCACCAGCGGCGTCGCCTCCTGCCCGCGATCGGTGGCAAGATCGGCATACCACGCCAGGCCCAACTGGCCGACATTGCCCGCGTTGATCTGGTCCATCGGGCTATAATGCTGCTCGTCCCAGGTGCGCCCGGTGGAGAGCCATTGGCCCGGCTCGACGCCCGATGGATCCTGCGCCTGTGCCGGGATCGTCAGCAATAGCGCCGCTGCAAGGGCGCAGCGCAATGCCTGGATCATGCGCTAGTCGCTCCGGGAATATCACGCGCATTGGCCCAGAAGCCATGCACCTGCCCCACGCAGCGATAGGGCATCTTGACCCGCGCGCGCGGTCCGGCCTCGATATTGGCGAGGTCAAACAGGATCAGATCGCTGCGGCCCGCCTCGGCCATGCTCGATCCAAGGCCGATCAGATAGCCGTCGCCTTCGGGTGCATCGGGGCTGCGGGGGACGAAGGTCATTTCCGACAATTGATACCCTGGCACGCTGGCGATCTTGCTGGTCCCGGTCTGGTGATCGAGAATGGCCCAGCCACCGTTCGGCCCGGTCACCTGCAAGAAGCCCCAGCGATAGGGCAGGGTGTGGAAGCGGTCATCCTGCCGACTGAGCACGCCCTGAATCTCGGGGAACAAGGTTTCGGACTGGAAGCTGTCACTGTGCGCGAAATCGACGGTGAAGCGGCGGATATACCCTGTGCCTTTCACCGGATCCCACGGCTCGTGGAGCGAGGGGAAGAACGGGAACTGGTTGCCCTCGCCGCCATCCCAATCGACGGTGATCTTGGTGCCATCGTTCCATCCGCCCATCACATGGGTGCAGAACAGGTTGGGGCCGGTGAACCACTTGAGGTCACTGCCATCACCGCCGCGCCGCATCACGCCGAGGTAGCACGGCAGGCTGCTGTCATAGCGGAAATGCACCCCGCCCGCCGCGATCTGCGCCGCATCGGCGGCCATATTGGTGAGGTAGAGCACGATGTAGTCCTGCGTAACGCAGAAATCGTGCATCATGCCCGCATAGGGCGCCTCAACCGTCACCGACCAGAAGATCGCGCCGTTTCGGTCAGCCTCATAGACATTGACGTGCCTGGACAGGAACCCGGTCGCCTCATAGCCAAAGCCGATCAGGCCGCCGGTGGCAGGATCAATCTTGGGGTGGGCGGTGTGCGTCTGGCTCTCCAGCCGCCCACCGAAGGTATATTCCGGATCAATCGTTTCCAGCGTCAACGGGTCCATGTGGACGGGGGGTGCGTCTTCCTTGAACACCAGCAGCTTGCCGTGGTGGAGGAACAATTGGGTGTTGGCGGTGCCGCGATTGAGGCCCGCCACGGATGGATCGTCGGTGGAGGGATTGCGATACATGCCGAACAGCGATCGCCGCGCCTGCTCCTGCGCCACAAAGCGCGCGTTGCGGGCATAGCGGGTTCGGTAATCGACGTGGCCATTGGCGATCCGGAACATGCTGACATGGCCTTCGCCATCGAACGGAATGTCACCGGCATATTGCGCCTGCTTGGGATACTGCGGGTCTGGCCCCACACGATAGAAGGCGCCGTCGAGATCGACCGGCCAATCGCCCTCGACCTCACAATCGTGCAAGCTCATCTCGGTGCGGTTACGCCCCGATGGCGCACCGCCGCCGAAAGCGCGCGGATCATCGGGGAAATCGACCTGGCCTGAGGTGGCTGGGGCTTGGGCCAGCGCCGTTCCGCCAAGCCCGATCAGCGCCACGCCCGTTCCCAGAGTGGTTGCGCCCATGAAGCCACGGCGGTCAAGCCGTGGGCCGGCCATTTTGTCAGCCATCGAAATTCCCTCTCTCCGGGCGCATCGGCCACTGGCACCATGCTTGCCAGAGCTGCCCGATTTGACAAGCGCAAACGCGCAAATGCCAAGCCTTCATCGCCGATCTCTGCTGGCCCCAAGAAAAGCTCTGTGCAGTCCAACTGCTGCGAGGTTGAATTGGCGCGCCTCGCCGCCTAACTCCGCTCCATTCCCAACAAGCGAGCGATTCCATGACCACCCACAAGACCCGTATGCTCATCATCGGCTCCGGCCCGGCAGGCCTGTCGGCCGCCATCTATGGCGCGCGCGCAGGAATGGAGCCGATCGTGGTGCAGGGCATCCAGCCCGGCGGCCAGCTGACCATCACCACCGATGTCGAGAACTATCCCGGCTTTGCCGATGTCATTCAGGGTCCGTGGCTGATGGAGCAGATGACCAAACAGGCCGAACACGTCGGCACACGAATGGTGTGGGATACGATTACCGAGGTCGACCTCGCCAATGGCTCGCCTTTCACCGCCAAGGGCGACAGCGGCGATCTGTATGTCGGCGATGTGGTGGTGATCGCGACGGGCGCTGCTGCCAAATGGCTCGGCGTTGCGGGCGAGGCAGAGCTGGGCGGCAAGGGCGTTTCGGCCTGCGCCACTTGCGACGGGTTCTTCTATCGCGGCAAAAAGGTGGCAGTGATCGGCGGCGGCAACACGGCGGTGGAAGAGGCGCTGTATCTCACCAACCACTCCAACGATGTGACGCTGATCCACCGCCGCGATTCGCTGCGGTCGGAGAAGATTTTGCAGGATCGCCTGTTCGCCAATGAGAAGATCAGCACCTTGTGGAACAAGGAAGTGGTGCGCTTTGTGGCGGCGGAAAACGGCACGCTCGGCCATGTGGAATTGCGCGACACGGTGACTGGCGAGACATCGACGCTGGCAGTCGACGGCGCCTTCGTCGCCATCGGCCACGCCCCTTCGACCGAGCTGTTTGCGGGCAAGCTGGAAACCGATGCCAGCGGCTATCTGCAAGTCGAACCCGGCACCCCCAAGACCGCGATCCCCGGCGTGTTCGCTTGCGGCGACGTGATGGACCACACCTATCGCCAGGCGGTGACGGCGGCGGGCACCGGCTGCATGGCGGCGCTCGATGCCGAGCGGTTTCTTGCGGAGCGGGATTTTGCGGCGAAGGTGGCGGTGGCCGTCGATTGACCCGTTAACTTTTTAGCCCGCTGCCCGATTGATCCGTCGCAACCCTGCCCGCAACCCCAGCCCCACCGCCAGCAGCACCAGGCTCCAGCCCGTCGCTTCCAGCCCGATGCCATAGGTGGCAAAGGCGAGGAACGCGATGGCCAGCGCGATCAGCAACCTCTGATATGGGGCCGGGCTGCAGCGCCTGGCGGCCAAGGCTGCAACCAGATAGACCACCACCAATGCGGCGGTCGAAAGCAGGATGATGAAGGTATAGAGGTTGGTGGTGGCGCGGCTGGCGTTGGCCAGCAGCAGGACGATGGCCAGCGCCGTGCCCACCCATTGCGCCACTACCGGCGTATTTGCGCCGCGTGTTCTGGCCATGACGCGGGGCAGATCGCCGCGCAGGGCCATCGAATAGCCGATCTCGCCCGTCGCCAGGATCAGCCCGTTGAGGCAACCGATGGCGGCAACAGCAATGGCCAGCGCCGCCAGCATCGCCGCGCCCTGTCCCCAGCGCGCAACCAGCGCGTCGGCAAAGGGTGCGGGCGAGGTGGCCACCGTGTCGGCTGGCAGCAGCAACTGGATGCCAGTGGCGGCGACAAGGTAGAGCAGCGCCACCAGCGCCGTCCCGCCGATCAGCGCGCGCGGGATCGTGCGGGCGGGATCGCGCACTTTGCCGACCGGCGCGGTCACCGCCTCAAAGCCGGACAGCGCAAAAAAGGTGAGCGCGGTGGCACTGGCCAGATTGGCCAGATTGATCGGCATCGGAGCGAAAGGCTCGAGCGCCACTCCGCCTGCCACTGCATCCACCCCGCGCTCGGCAAAAAGCCACACCACTGCCAACAGCGGCACCAGTTTTATGGCCACGGTGACGAGCGAAAATCCGCCTGCCGCGCGCACTCCGGCCATGTTGATCGTGGTCAGCACCAGCACCCAGCCGATCGCCACAGGTATGATTCCATCCGCCCCGATCAGTGTGGGCAGAGCAAATGACAGTGCTGAAGCGGCTGCCAGCGCGACTGCA
>CAMDSM010000109.1 GCA_945906905.1 Altererythrobacter xiamenensis
GACCTTTGTTGACACCAAGCTGATCGGCTTGATGGAGAGCCGCACCGCCACCTCGCAGCTGCTGTCACCCGCATCCGGGAGCAAATGGCAAAGGCTGATCGCCGCGCTCGATCTCGAATTTTCGCTCATCGACCGGCTGCCTCTGCACATGGCGATGCTCCATTTCGGCCGGGCCGAGGAAGCGGTCGGCTCTTCGAGCGAGGAATTCGGCGTGGAAACAGTGCTCGCAGCCGAATTCACCGCCAGCAACAGGCCGATTGGGTCGATCGAGGACAATGGCCAGGTGTTGCTGTCGCTTTACCGCATCGATGACACGCAGATGGTCTATGAACTGGATCAGCAGCTGACCTACTGGAACGGACGCAATCCCTATGAATTCCTTGGCCTTGGTGCCGATGCCATCGATACCATTGATTGGCTGGCATTGGACAACTGGGCGCGCGGTTTGCCGCAAAACATAGCCATGCCAGTGGCGCTGGAAGGCGGCAAGAGCATGGTCCAGTTCGACCGCGCCCTGCTCGACGCACGCAACCGCCGCTGGGTCGCCTGGCTCGATGCCCGGCTTGATCGGCCCGGCACGATCCTGGTGGCCGTGGGCGCGGCGCATTTCGAAGGCCGCAATTCGGTGCTCGAACTGCTGGAAGGACGCGGACTGAGCGCGACACGGATCAATTCGCCGGTGGAGTAAAATTTCTTCTGGCCCTTGCTGCATTGGCGCGCACCGCTATGCCGCCATTTTTACCGTAAAATTCCGCCCGAGGAACCGTTGTTTTGACCTTCAAGCGCCCGCTTGCCCCGACAATCGCCGCGCTGGCACTGGCGCTGGCGTTTTACTCGTGCGCGCCTGCTGAACCGGTAAATGCGATCGAAGTGCCGCCTGCCGGTGCCCAGCCCGGCCCTGGCCTGTGGCAGCTGAGCGATGGCGACACCACGATCTATCTGTTCGGCACGATCCACGTGCTGCCCGATGGCACGCCATGGTTTGATGCGCGGATTGAGCGGGCCTTCACCGCTGCCGACACGGTGGTGACCGAGGTCGACCTGCGTGACACTGACCGCGTCACCGCCGCGCTGATCGGGGCCGCCGCACTGCCCGAAGGATCAAGTCTGCGCGATTTTCTGGGGCCGCAGGACCGGGCGCAATATGAGGCCGCGATGATCGATCTTGGCTTGCAGCCCAATGCGCTTGACAGGTTTGAGCCATGGCTGGTGGCGCTCAACCTCAACCTCCTGCCGCTGATGCAGGCGGGCTATGACCCTGCATCCGGGGTCGAGACCGCATTGGTAGCGCGCGCTGGTGGCAAGAGCCATGCGGCGCTCGAAAGCCTCGATCAGCACGTCGCGCTGTTTGATGGGATGGAGCAGGCGCAGCAGCTGAGCTATCTCAACCTGTCGATTGATGAGGTGGATGAGGTTGTCCCTTCGGTCAACGAAATGGTCACCGAATGGCTGGCGGGCGATGCGGCGGCGCTGGATGCCCTGCTGAACAGCGATTTGGGCGCCGAAACGGGCGATGCCTATCTCAACGATCGCCTGCTGATCAACCGCAATGCCAATTGGGCCGGCTGGATCGCCCAGCGGATGGAGCAGCCCGGCACCGTGTTCATCGCGGTCGGCGCGGGCCATCTGGTGGGTGCTGGCAATGTGCAGGACCAGTTGCGCCAGCGCGGCCTGTTGGTGACGCGCGTCTGGCAGTGAAGCATCTGCGCGCCTTTCTGGCCTGCGCCGCGCTTGCGCTTGCTGGCTGTGGCGAGGGTGACTGGCCCGAACCCGCTCCCGCCCTTTGGCGAGTGACCTCTCCCGATGGTGACAAGGGCTGGCTGCTCGGCACCGTCCATGCCCTGCCCGATGGCGTGGAATGGCGCACGCCTTTGCTCGATCAGGCATTTGCCGATGCCGACCTGTTGGTGGTGGAAATCGCCGATCTGGACAATACCGAACTGTCGTTCCCGATCTTCCAGCGCCTCGCCTATAGCCAGGGCCTGCCGGCGCTGACCATGCGGGTGGCCGGGCCAGACCGCGCCAAGGTTACGGCATTGCTTCAACGCGCGAGCGGGGATGAGGGCGATTTTGCCGAAATGGAAAGCTGGGCCGCCGCCATGGTGCTGGCGGGCGGAGTGCGGCTGGGCGATCCGGCCAATGGGGTGGATCAGCAATTGCTCGCCGCCGGAAAGCCAGTGGTAGGGCTGGAGAGTTTCGCCAGCCAGTTGGCGATTTTTGATCAGCTACCAGATGCCGAACAGCAGGATCTGCTGCTGGCCGTGGCGCAGGAGGCTGCGGTGGACGATCCACGCGCGGGGCTGGAGGCGTGGCTTGTCGGCGATCTGGCGGCATTGGAGGCGCTGGGCGGAGAAGGCCTGCTGGCCGATCCCGAACTGCGCGCCGCCCTGCTCGATGGCCGCAACCGCGCCTGGATTGATCGGGTTGCTGCGCTGGTCGATGGTGGCGAGCAGCCGTTCGTGGCAGTCGGCGCAGCGCATATGCTGGGCGACGCGGGCCTGCCCGCGCTGCTGGCGGCGCGCGGCTTCACCGTGGAACGCCTGCAATAGCCTTGCATTCGGGCGGAACACTGCTATGCGCGCCCCTCCCGCGTCATGGTCATCCCTGGAGGCGTGACGGGAGGATACCAACTCGCACTTGAAAGGCTTGTCACATGAGCGATGCTCTGAACCTGCCGGCTGAAGCGCGCGACCGGGCTGGCAAGGGAGCCTCCCGTGCATTGCGTCGTGCAAGCCGCGTACCTGCTGTCATCTATGGCGGCAACGAAGAACCCACCACGATCCACGTGGAAGAAAAGCTGCTGATGAAGTTGCTGAACACCGGCCACTTCATGAACTCGATCGTGATGATCGAGCTGGGCGGCAAGACGCTGCGCACCCTGCCCAAGGATGTCGCGGTGCACCCCGTTTCTGATCGCCCGCTGCATGTCGATTTCCTGCGCCTGTCGAAGGATGCCAAGATCGACGTCGAAGTGCCGGTGCTGTTCATCAATGAAGAGCTGAGCCCGGGCCTGAAGCGCGGCGCGGTGCTCAACATCGTGCGTCACGAACTGCACCTGATCTGCGAAGCCGACAAGATCCCTGCCGAAGTGCAGATCGATGTCACCGGCCTTGATGTCGGCGATTCGATCCACATCAGCCACGTCACACTGCCCGCAGGCAGCACCAGCGCCATCACCGATCGCGATTTCACCATCGCCACCGTGGTTGCCCCCTCGGCCCTGCGCCGGGCCGATGCCGCCGCTGCTGAAGAGGTTGCCGAGTAACATTCCCTCCTGTCTGCCCGATGCAGGCAGGTCAGAAGCAACAGGTCATGGGGCTGGCAGCAATGCCGGCCCCTTTCCTTTTCTGCCCCCCTTTCCTTTTGCCATAGTTGAAAGGATAAGCCTGCGATGCAAATCTGGCTCGGCCTCGGCAATCCTGGACCCACCTATGCGATGCAGCGGCACAATGTCGGCTTCATGGCCGCCGATGTGCTGGCCGATATCCATGGCTTTGGCCCAGTGCAGAAGAAGTTCCAGGGCTGGCTGCAGGAGGGCCGCATTGGCACACAGAAAGTGCTGCTGCTGAAGCCTGCAACTTTCATGAATAACTCGGGCCGCGCCGCCGCCGAAATACTGCACTTCTACAAACTTGGGGTGGAGGCGCTGACGGTGTTCCACGACGAGCTGGATCTCGCCCCGTTCAAGGTCAAGGTCAAGCGCGGCGGCGGCACGGCGGGCCACAACGGCCTACGCAGCATCGACCAACATCTCGGCCCCGATTTCCGCCGCGTGCGCCTCGGCATCGGCCATCCCGGCCACAAAGACCGGGTGCATGGCTACGTGCTGGGCAACTATGCCAAGGCCGAACAAGACGATCTGGCGGCCATGCTGGGCGCAGTCGCGGCCGAGGCTGGATGGCTGGCCGCAGGCGATGACGCGCGTTTCATGAGCGATGTGGCCTTGCGCCAGCAGGGCTGATTTTGCGTCGGAATTCTTGACAATCCACGCCCGTTGCCAATTCCGTTAACCTTCGTCAGCCGCACAGAACCGCACTTGGCATGGCTGTTGCCTATCATTCCCCAGATATTCGGTAACCAATGATTTTTTCCGCACTTGGGGGAATGCACATGTTCAGGAAGTCCATCATTATCGCCGCACTCGCTTCGGCAGCTGTCTTTGCCACGCCTGCTTCGGCCACCTTCTACACCAGCACCAGCGGCGGATATTGGGGCGGCAGCACCAGCACCAGCAGCGGCGGATACAGCACCAGCGGCGGTTTCTGGGGCTCCAGCGGCGGCCACGTCCACTACTCGGGCTGCGGACATACGGGTAGCTCGACTTCGGGCAGCTCAAGTTCTGGCAGCTCGTCCACCAGCTCGACTTCGACCGGCGGATCGACCAGCACCTCGACCTCGACGGGCAGCTCGACTTCGACGGGCAGCTCGACGTCCACTTCGACGGGCGGCAGCACCAGCACCTCGACAGGCGGTTCAACCTCCACATCGACTGGCGGCTCGACTTCGACCTCGACCAGCACGGGCGGCTCAACCTCTACTTCGACCTCGACCGGCGGCTCGACCTCCACTTCGGGTGGCACCTCAACCTCCACTTCGGGCGGCACCTCAGTTCCCGAACCTGGTATGCTCGGCATGTTCGGCCTGGGTCTGGCGGGCCTCGCCATCGCTCGTCGCCGTCGTCGGCGCAGCTAATCAACACAAGACCTGGGTTTTCAGTCGACCCGAATTCGCAGGCGGTCACCTTAGGGTGGCCGCCTGCACCCGTTTTGGCCCCTCTCCTCCATTGCCAGTGGCAGGCGAGCACCCTAAAGCGCCCCAAACTTACCGATTGAAGGACACGAAAAATGGGATTCCGCTGCGGGATCGTGGGGCTGCCCAATGTCGGCAAGTCGACCTTGTTCAACGCGTTGACCGAAACGCAGGCGGCGCAAGCGGCCAACTATCCGTTCTGCACGATTGAGCCGAATGTCGGCAATGTCGGCGTCCCCGATCCGCGGCTGGATCAACTGGCGGCCATCGCCGGCAGCCAGAAGATCATCCCCACCCAATTGGGCTTTGTCGATATCGCGGGCCTCGTGCGCGGAGCATCCAAGGGCGAAGGCCTGGGCAACCAGTTCCTCGGCAATATCCGCGAGGTCGATGCCATCGTCCATGTGCTGCGCTGCTTCGAAAATGATGACATCCAGCATGTCGACAACAAGATCGATCCGATCTCCGATGCGGAAACGGTGGAAACCGAGCTGATGCTGTCCGATCTTGAAAGCCTCGAAAAGCGCGTTCCCGCTGCCCAGAAAAAGGCTGCGCAAGGCGACAAGGAGCAGAAGATCGTCGCCTCCGTGCTCGGCAAGGCGCTCGATCTGTTGCGCGAAGGCCAGCCCGCGCGACTGGTGGTGCCCGCCGACGAGGAAGAGGCGCGGGTTTTCGCTCAGGCTCAGCTGATCACCGCCAAGCCGGTGCTCTATGTCTGCAATGTGGATGAGGAAAGCGCCGCCGATGGCAATGCCTTTTCCGCCCGCGTGTTCGAAAAGGCCAAGGCCGAGGGTGCCAATGCCGTGATCGTATCGGCCGCCATCGAGAGCGAGCTGGTGAGCATGGATGCCGACGAACGGATGGTGTTTCTGGAAGAAATGGGCCTCCACGAGACCGGCCTCGCCCGCGTCATTCGCTCAGGCTATGATCTGCTGCAATTGATCACGTTCTTCACCGTCGGCCCCAAGGAAGCGCGCGCGTGGACCGTCCACACGGGCGCCAAGGCACCGCAGGCGGCGGGCGAAATCCACACCGATTTCGAACGCGGCTTCATCCGCGCCGAAACCATCGCCTTTGACGATTATATCGCCCTCAATGGCGAAGCAGGCGCGAAGGAGGCGGGCAAGTTGCGGCAGGAAGGCAAGGAATATGTCGTCCATGATGGCGACGTGCTGCACTTCAAGTTCAACGTCTAGACCCGGTCAATCACACAAAAACGGCGCGGAAACTGCAAGTTCCCGCGCCGTATTTGCGTCTCGTTATGGTCGACCGTTATCAGCCTGCCTGGCCAGCGGCATAGAGGGACCACATCTGCGCGATCAGGGCACGCGGGCCAGTTACCTGTGCCAGCGTCTCGATCGCAGCGGCATTGTTGCCTTGGCGAATCTGGGCAATCCCGAGGCGGGTCAGCGCGGTCGGCGTGTCTACCCCACCCTTGCTGACGGCCAGTGCGAACATTTCTTCGGCTCCGGCAAAATCGTCGAGCGAATAGAGCAGGTTGCCGGCCAGCAAGGCGTCGCGTCCGTTGGCTGCGGCGCGGGCTTCACGCACCATTATGGGAGCATCGGCCCGATCACCAGCCATGCGGTCATCGGCGATGCCCTTGACCTCGGTGTAATAGGTTTCCGTTGCGGTAAACTCCCCGGCCGCCAGCCCTTCGGCCAGCACATCGGACACTTCGTTCGACATGATCCGCGGATCGGCCGCTTCGACGTAGCTGGCAAATTCATTGCGGCTAGCGATCGTTCCCGTCAGCCGCATCAAGCGCAACAGATCAAGGTTGGCCTGATCGTCAAAGTCGCCCAGCCCGGTGATAGTGCGCAGCGCATTGCCCCAGTTGCGATTCGTCGGATACTGCCGAACCAGCGCTTGCGAAAACATCGATGCATTGTCCAGATCTTGCAGTTCGATCGCGGCCTGCAGGCCATAGGCCAGCCATTGTTCGGGCACGCTGGGGCCGCCAGCGGCCACAAATTCGCCCGCAGTGGCCATCAGGCCAGCATAGTCCTCCTCGATGAAGTAGCCCTGCAGAATCTGCGTGCGCGGATCGAATGTGGCATTTTGAGCGGCATCGGCTGGCATATATCCGCCGGCAATTGCCAGGCGCAACGCAGCGCGGCTGGCGGCAAAATCGCTCATCTGCATGGCGAAATTACCGATGTAATATTGGTATTGGGCTTGCGCTTCGACTGGCACCTGCCCGCTGGCAAGGATCAGTTCAATCGCCTGGCGTTGCATTGCCGGATCGCGCTGGTTCTGGCCAACTGCCAGCAGCAGGCGGCCCGCGGCATTGCGCTCATCATTGTTCGAGATCGCGGCCAGCATGGCCGGGAGCAGCGGGCGCGCGGACGAAAAATCGGTTGCGCCCGATTTCGTAATGGCATCCACCGCATTATAGGCGGCCACGAAGCCTTCGGTATATTCCTGCGCCGCAGCGGCAGGGGCGATCAGTGTGGAGGCCGTCACGGTGCCGCCTACCAGGGCAATCGCCATGGCAAGGGCGCGGTTGAAACGAACCTTTGAACGAGTGGTGCGAAGCATCAATCAACTCTCCTGAAGCGACGTTGGGGAACCCTGTTCCGGCTCCCCCTCCGGCATTTGCCCGCGCCCATGCAATGGAATGCGCAAGATTGCAAACCTGAGTTACGTTTCGCGGACTGAACGGCATTTGAACACCACTGCATCCCATTGGTTCACAATTGCCATTTGCGGGCCTCGTGGGGCCTTGGAAGTGTGGATAAGGGCGGTTCATGCGCCCTCATACCGTGGGCAAAGCTGGCCTAGTTGCCCCCCTTCCCCTAAAGTTTGTCACATTCTCCGACATGCCGGATCAACAGCGGGCGACATTGCCAAGTGAGCGACGACAACGACAATCCACTGCCGCCGACAAATCCCGGCGAATATGAACGCATCGACATCGTCGATGAGATGAAGTCGAGCTATCTCGATTACGCGATGAGCGTGATCGTCAGCCGCGCGCTGCCCGATGTCCGCGACGGGTTGAAGCCGGTTCACCGCCGTATCCTCTATGCCAGCCATGAAGGCGGTTTCGTGGCCGGCCGACCCTATCGCAAGAGCGCCAAGATCGTCGGCGACGTGATGGGCAATTATCACCCGCACGGTGACAGCGCGATCTATGATGCGCTCGCCCGGATGACGCAGGACTGGTCGCTGCGGGTGCCGTTGATCGACGGTCAGGGCAATTTCGGCAGCATGGATCCTGATCCGCCAGCCTCGATGCGTTATACCGAAGCGCGGCTGGCGCGGGTGGCCAATGCGCTGCTCGACGATCTTGACAAGGACACGGTCGATTTCGTCGACAACTACGATGGCTCGCGGCAGGAGCCTTCGGTGCTTCCGGCGCGCTTTCCCAATCTGCTGGTCAATGGCGCGGGCGGCATTGCCGTGGGCATGGCGACCAATATCCCGCCGCACAATCTGGGTGAGGTGATCGACGGTTGTCTGGCCTTTATGGACAATCCCGGCATCACCACAGAAGAACTGATCGCCTATATCCCCGGCCCCGATTTCCCCACCGCCCCGCTGATCCTGGGCCAGCACGGCGCGAAATCGGCCTATACGACCGGGCGCGGATCGATCCTGCAACGCTGCCGTCATGAGATTGAGGAAGGGCGCGGTGATCGCCAGTCCATCGTCCTCACCTCGATCCCGTTCCAAACCGGCAAATCCGGGCTGGTGGAAAAGATCGCCGAGGCTGCCAAAGACAAGCGGATCGAGGGCGTATCGGATATCCGCGACGAATCGAGCCGTCTGGGTATGCGGGTGGTGATCGATCTCAAGCGCGATGCCACGCCCGAAGTAGTGCTTAACCAGATCTGGCGCCACACGCCCGCGCAATCGAGCTTCCCGGCCAATATGCTGGCGATCCGCGGAGGCCGGCCTGAAACGCTGTTCCTGCGCGATTTTATCCAGGCTTTCATCCAGTTCCGCGAACAGGTCATCACCCGGCGCACCAAGTTTGAACTGAACAAGGCGCGCGAACGGGCGCATATCTTGCTAGGGCTAGTCGTCGCCGTCACCAATATGGACGAGGTGGTGGTGATGATCCGCTCCTCATCCAACCCCGGTATCGCGCGGGCAAAGCTGATGGCCAAGGAATGGCCGATTGGCGACATCGCCCCCTATATCAAGCTGGTCGAGGCGATTGAGCCTAGCGCGGGTGAAGCGGGCGGCACCTATCGCCTGTCGGAACGGCAGGTGAAGGCGATCCTTGATCTGCGCCTGCATCGCCTGACCGCGCTTGGCCGTGACGAAATCGGTGCGGAGCTGTCCACCCTGGCCGCCGCCATCGCCGAACATCTAGCCATTCTGGGTGACCGCGCCCGGCTTTACACCGTGATGCGTGCCGAGCTGACCGAGATCCGCACGCTCTATGCCACCCCGCGCGTGTCCGAAATCGCGCCAGCGTGGGATGGGCTGGACGACGAGGATCTGATCGAGCGCGACGAGATGGTCGTGACCGTCACCCTCGATGGCTATATCAAGCGCACCCCGCTGAGCACTTTCCGGGCGCAGAACCGTGGCGGCAAAGGCCGTGCGGGGATGAACACCAAGGAAGAGGATGCGGTGTCGAACATGTTCGTCACCTCCACCCACAATCCGGTGCTGTTCTTCTCCACCGCGGGCAAGGTTTACCGGCTGAAGGTGTGGAAGCTGCCCGAAGGCGGCCCGAACACGCGTGGTCGCCCGATTGTCAACCTGCTGCCCGCGCTCGATCAGGGCGAGACCATCGCCACTGTCCTGCCCTTGCCCGAGGATGAGAGCACTTGGGGGGCGCTCAGCGTGGTGTTTGCCACCGCCAGAGGCAGCGTGCGGCGCAATTCGATGGATGCCTTCGCCAACGTCCCCAGCAACGGCAAGTTCGCCATGCGGTTTGATGAAGGATCGCGCGACAAGCTGATCGGCGTGGCGCTGCTCGACCCTGAGGACGACGTGCTGCTGGCCACCCGCGCAGGCAAGGCGATCCGCTTTGCCGGCGATGAAGTGCGCGAGTTTACCAGCCGCACCTCCACCGGCGTGCGCGGCATGGTGCTGAAGGGGGAGGACGAGGTTGTGTCCCTGTCAATCCTCCACCGCGTCGGCACCTCGCC
>CAMDSM010000110.1 GCA_945906905.1 Altererythrobacter xiamenensis
CCCAGGCTTCTGGCGAGGAGCGCGGGCGGTCGGCGCTGTCGAGGTGGGTCGAATTGGCGATGCACAACATCGCATCATGCGCGCTGTGCATATGCGGATCGGCGAAATTGGCCGGGTTGGTGGCGACCAAAGGCAGGTCGAGGGCATAGGCCAAATCAATTAGCGCCGCCTCGGCTGCTTCTTCCACCGCATCACCGCTGCGCGCTAATTCGATGTAGAAGGTTTGCGGGAACAGGCCTGCCAGCTGCCGCGCGAGATCCTCTGCCTGATCCAGCTTGCCCTCGGCGGACAGCCTGGTCAACCCGCCCTCAGCCGCGCCAGAAAGGGCGATCAGGCCATCGGTATGTCCCGCCAGATCGGCCAGAGCGACGTGCGGTTCCAGCTCCAGCGGGCGATCCAAGTGCGCCGCGCTGACCAGATGGCACAGGTTGAGCCACCCGGCCTCCTCAGCCACGAACAGAGGCAGATAATCAATGGCCCCGCCCGGCCCGCGCGCCACGCCCAACAGCGCGCCGATGATCGGCTGAATGCCATATTCCTTGGCCGCCGAGGCAAACATGGTGGCGCCATACAGGCCGTTGCGATCACAAATGGCGATGGCGGGAAAGCCGCGATCCTTCGCCAGCTTGGCAATTGCTTTGGGATCAATCGCCCCCTCCAGCATCGAATAGCTGGAAAATACGCGCAAGGGGACGAAGGGTGCAAAGGCCATGGTGCGAATGTGCGGCGGGGCGCGCCCGCGATCAAGCGCGCAAGTGGATCGCTTGGGGAAAACGATTGCCGATTAGGCAGCGGCGGCTTTTGATGTATGCTGCCTGCAATCACACCAAGATTGAGGGGAATCTATCATGGTTGAAATGCCGCAAAATACACAAGCCACCGCGCTGATCGCGCGTGCCAAGGGCATCTTGCTCGATCCTGCGGGCGAATGGGCCAAGATCGCCGGTGAAACCGATCAGCCCAAGTCGCTGTTCCTCAGCTATGCCCTTCCGCTGGCTCTGATCGGCCCGCTCGCCGGTTTCATTGGTGGGCAGCTGTTCGGCATTGGTGGGATGGGGATCAGCATCAACATCGGCCTCGTTAGCGGCCTGACCATCGCCGTGGTCAGCTTCATTCTATCACTGGTGAGCGTGTGGGTGGTCGCCTTTGCGGCCAATTTCATCAGCCCCAAATTCGGCGGCCGGGACGATTTTCCTGCCGCTTTCCGGCTGATTACCTATAGCTGGACGGCTTCTTGGCTGGCGGGAATTTTCAGCCTGATGACCGCGCTGAGCATCCTTGGCCTGCTCGGCCTCTACAGCCTTTACCTGCTGTATAAGGGCGCAACTCCGGTGATGGGCGTGCCGCAGGATAAGGCCGGGGGCTATACTGCGGTCACGATTGTGGCGGCGATTGTTGCGATGTTGGTGGTCAATGTGGTGGTCGGCCTGTTCACCGCCCCGTTGCTGATGTCAGCTGCGACAGCTGGCGCTGGTGATGGCATGTCGTTCGACATGGGTGATAATGGCAGCATCGAAGCCGGCGCCGATGGCACCATGACAATCACTGGGCCAGACGGCGAGGAAGTGACCATCACGGTGGACGACAACAAGCCAGGCGAATAGAGTTTATGGGCCGTGAAATGGGGGCGCGTGGATAAGTCCGCGCGCCCTTTTTCACACTTGCTCGATCCGCCCTTCGTGCAAGCGCACCACCCGGTCCATCCGCGCGGCCAGGCGTTCATTATGCGTGGCGACCAGCGCGGCGCTGCCCTGATTGCGGACCAGATCGACGAATTGGGCGAACACCTTGTCGGCGGTCTTTTCGTCAAGATTGCCCGTCGGCTCATCCGCCAACACCATCTTGGGGGCGTTGACCAGCGCCCGACCCACGGCAACGCGCTGTTGCTCACCGCCCGAAAGCTGGCTTGGCCGATGCGTCAGCCGGTGTGACAGGCCCAGCGCGCCGAGCATATGGGCCGCCCGCTCCTCCGCTTCGCGGCGCGGTTTGCCGATCAGCAATTGGGGCAGCACGACATTCTCCAGCGCAGTGAAATCGGGCAGCAGATGGTGGAACTGATAGATGAAACCCAGATGATCGCGCCTCAGCGTGGTCCGTTCCGCCGCAGTGATATCGCTGGCATCGACCCCGGCCATGCGGATCGAGCCGGAAAAGCCGCCCTCAAGCAGACCGACCGCTTGCAGCAAGGTTGATTTGCCCGAGCCGGATGGGCCGAGCAGCGCCACGATCTCACCCGGCATCACATCCAGATTGACGCCGCGCAGAACCTCGATCCGCTCCCCGCCCTGCTCAAAATCACGCGCCAATGCGCGCAACGATACGATGGGACCAGTCATGGCGGGACTATTCATAACGCAGCACCTCGACCGGATCGGTATTGGCCGCGCGCCAGGCCGGGTAGAGCGTGGCGAGGAAGGCCAGGCCCATCGTGCTGCCAGCGATCACGATGATCTCCACCGGATCAACCTTGGCCGGAAGCTCGGTGAGGAAGCGCACTTCGGGGTTCCACAATTGCACGCGGAACAGAAACTCGATCCCGCTGACAATCGACTGACGGAAGAACAACACCACCAACCCCAGAAACACACCTGCCAGCGTGCCAATCGCCCCCACAACCGATCCAGTGGTGACAAAAATCCGCAGCAGGCTCTGCCGCCGGGCGCCCATTGTGCGCATGATGGCGATGTCGCGGGTTTTGCTGCGCACCAGCATCACCAGCGATGACAGGATATTGAAGGCCGCCACCAGTACGATAATCCCCAGCGCAAAGGCCATCGCCACGCGCTCCACTTGCAGGGCTTCGAACAGCGAGGCGTTCATTTCCTGCCATATCGTCACCACCGCCCGGCCTTCCAGCGCGCGCGACACCGGGGCCATGATCTCGGGCGCGCGGTCCGCATCCTCGGTCGTCACTTCGATGGCGCTGATGGTGTTGCCCATCAACAGCAGCGTCTGCGCATTGGCCATCGGCATGATCACCATGCGCTCGTCAAAGTCATAGATGCCGACTTCGAACACCACGGTGACGGTATAGCCAATCTGCCGCGGCACGGTGCCAAACGGGGTGGAGCGGCCCTGCGGGTTGATGATCGTCAGCGTATCGCCCGGTCGCACGCCCATCTTCAGCGCGAGGCGAGATCCGATGGCGATGTTGCGGGAGCCCGGTTGCAGGCTGTCCATATTGCCCATCAGCACGCTGGAGCGCAGCCGCGCAATATCTTCTGCCTGATTGCCGCGCACCAGCACCGCCTCGGCCCGCCCGCTGAAGGTGGCGAGCAGGGGTTGTTCGACCATCGGCGTGGCACGGGTGACGCCGGGCGTGTCCTGGACCTGCGCCAGCACATCCTCCCAACTCTCCAGCCGCCCGCCATAGGCCTGCACCACGGCATGGCCGTTGAGCGAGGTGATCCGGTCAATCAATTCGGCGCGAAAGCCGTTCATCACACTCATCACGATCACCAGCATGGCGACCGAGAGCATGACCACGCCGATCGAGATCGACGCCACCAGCGTGATCACCGCCTCGCTACGGCCAGGCAGCATATAGCGCTTGGCGACGGTCCATTCGAAAGGGGAGAGGATCATGTTGGTTCGTTTAGGCAGCGGCTAGGTGCATGTAAACCGCGCGCTCATGGCTGAAGGCCTTGAAGCCGAAATAGCCGTGATAACTGCCGCTTCCGCTCTGGTTCACGCCGCCAAACGGCAGGTTGTTTTCCAGATAATGCGAAAACACGCCGTTGACCGTCACCCCGCCCGATGATGTGCGGGCGAGCACCTTGTTCACATTCGCTTCGTTCGGGCTGAACACATACAGCGCCAGCGGCTTATCGTGGGCAGCGATGTAATCGATCACCTGATCGAGCGTTTCATAGGTCATCACCGGCAGGATCGGGGCGAATATCTCTTCCTGCAGGATGGTCATCTGCGGGGTGACATCGGTGAGCATGGTGGGGGCAATGGTGCAATCGGCCGCGTCCATCTCGCCGCCCACGGCCACTGTCGCGCCCTTGGCCACGGCATCATCGAACAAGCCCTTCACACGGGCGAAATTGCGGGCATTGACGATCTGGGCAATACCATCCTTGTTGAGCGCGCCATCAGCATAGAGGTTCTTGGCGACATTGGCGGCAAAACCTTCGACCAGCGCGTTCTTCTGGCCCTCCTTCACGAACACATAGTCTGGACAAATGCAGGCCTGCCCGCCGTTGAATTGCTTGGCCCCGGCAAGGGCGGCGGCGATGGCGGGGATATCGGCGCCGTCGTCGATAATTACGGGCGACTTACCGCCCAGTTCCAGAGTTACGCTGGCGAGGTTCTTGGCCGCCGCAGCCATCACCAGCTTGCCCACGCGGGTGCTGCCGGTGAAGAAGATGTGGCTGAACGGCAGATCGAGCAGCGCCTCGGCCACGGACACTTCGCCTTCGAATACGGCGACCTCGTTCTCCGCAAACACCTCTTCCACGATCAGCTTGGCGATCCGCGCGGTGGCGGGGGCGAGGTCGGTCAGCTTGAGCATGCAGCAATTGCCCGCTGCCACTGCCGCCGCCAGCGGGCCGAACACCAGGCCGAGCGGGAAGTTCCACGGCCCCAGGATCAGACACACCCCGCGCGCCTCGTAGACGATCATCGCCTTGTCAGCCGGGTTCATGGAGGTGGCGACTGGCGTTGGCGTCATCCACGCGTCGAGGTTGTCGATATTGCGCTGAATATTGCCCGTAACATTGAGCACTTCGGTGACGCGGATTTCGCCCAATGGCTTGCGGGTATCCTCCAGCACGGCGGCGATGATATCGTCGGCATGGGACTCAACCGCCTCCTTCAACTTGGCCAGCTTGGCCTTGCGCACGTCGGCGCTGGAAGCCTTCACGTTCCACTGGTTGGCCTGCTGCAGGGCAAAGACACGGGCAATTTCAGAAATGGTCGACATAAAAATCCTGTGCATTGGTGCAAAATTGAAGTGCTGACATAGAACTGCCCGCCTCCGGTGGGAAGCGGGCAGCCAAGCATGTGCAGCTATTTAATCAGTCGCGACCGCGATCGGCGATGCCGGGAATATCGGGTTCGAGATCGGCCAGATCGGGCTCTGGCACCTCGATTATTCCACGGCCCAAATTGCTGCGACTGCGGCTGTAGGCAAAGTAGATCACTATCCCCAGAAGGCCCCATTCGGGCAGGAACAGCATCGCATCAATCGGCAGGTTGAGAAACAGGAACACGCAACCTGCAATGGTCAGCGGAGCTACAACCCACACCAACGGCACACTGAAGGCCCGCTTGCGATCAGGCTCGCGCTTGCGCAACACCAGCACGGCAATCGCCACCATCATGAAGGCATAAAGCGTTCCGGCGTTGGAAATATCCGCCAGCTTGCCCACCGGGAAGAATGCCGCCGCCAAGGCAATCGCGCCACCGGTAATCATGGTGACAATGTGCGGTGTCCTGTATTTCGTGTGCACCGTGCTGAGCTTCTCGGGCAGGAGGCCATCGCGCGCCATCACGAAGAAAATGCGCGTCTGACCGTAAATCAGCACCAAAATGACGGATGGCAGCGCAAGGAAGGCGGCGATGCCCAGTGCATTGCCCACCGCAGAGAAGCCGATCTGCCGCAACACATGAGCCAAAGCCTCGTTCGAGCAGACCAGCGCATCTTGATATTCCGGCATTGCGCACTGGCGGGCCAGTTCTTCAGATCCCGCCGGGAACGGCACACCGCCCGGTCCCATGATCGGCTGGCCGCCAATCGTGCCAACCGCGCCTGCTGCGACCAGAATATAGAACACGGTGCAGAACAACAGCGATCCGATCAGGCCAATCGGCACGTTTCGCTGGGGATCCTTGGTCTCTTCCGCTGCGGTGGAAACCGCATCGAAGCCAACATAGGCAAAGAAAATTGTCGCGGCCGCGCCGACCGCGCCGAGACCCGTGCCCCATCCACCGAACACACCGGCAGGCAGGAAGGGATTGAAATTGGCCGCATCAAACTGGTCGCTCGTCAGTGTGAGGCCAACAAAGGCCGTCAGGGCAACCAGCTTGATCGTCACCAGCATAGCGTTGAACTTGGCGCTTTCGCTGGTGCCGATCACCAGCAGCCAGGTGACCAGCAGCGCGATTACCATCGCCGGAAGATTGATCAGGCCACCGGGCGCACCGCCCAGTGCCAGCGGCCCTGCTGCCAGCCATGGCGGCAATTGCACACCGAAGAATTCATTCAGGATAGTGCCGCTGAAATAGCCCGACCAACCCACCGAAACGGCGGCCCCGGCGATGGCGTATTCCATGATCAGTGCCCAGCCCACTGTCCACGCCAGGAATTCACCCATCGAGGCATAGCTGTAGGTATAGGCCGATCCTGCCACCGGGATCATCGACGCAATTTCGGCATAGCAAAGCGCCGCCACGATGCAGACGAGCCCGGCAATGGCGAACGCCAGCATCAACCCCGGTCCGGCCTTTTGCGCTCCGGCAGCAGTCAGCACAAAGATGCCGGTGCCGATCACCGCGCCAATGCCGAACAGCATCAACTGGAACCAGCCCAGCGTGCGTTTGAGCGACTTCTTCTCGGCGGCGGCTAGAATGGCGCTAAGCGGCTTTACCCGGTCGAACAGCATAGGAATTTCCCCTTCGGCCACAGGTTGTAACGCAAACTCCGCGCGTCGCAATCCGCCTTGTCACTTTTGTCGCCGGGGAAACTGGTGCGAGGTCAGCGATGATTATGCCGCGTCGGCCCGCCGCTCAGCCAGTTCCAGATTGAGCATTTCGGCCAGGGTGAACGACAGTTCCAGCGATTGCGCAGCGTTGAGGCGCGGGTCGCAGTGGGTGTGGTAACGGTCGGCCAGCCCGGCATCTGTGATCGCCACCGCGCCACCGGTGCATTCGGTCACATCCTGCCCGGTCATCTCGATATGCACGCCGCCGGCATGGGTGCCTTCGGCCCGGTGGACCGCGAAGAAGCCCTTCACTTCCGCCATGATGCGTTCAAACGGACGGGTTTTATAGCCGCTCTCGGCCTTGATGACGTTGCCGTGCATCGGATCGCAACTCCATACCACTGGATGCCCCTCGCGGCGCACCGCGCGCACCAATGGCGGCAGGCCTGCTTCCACTTTGTCATGGCCGAAGCGGGCGATCAGCGTCATCCGCCCGGCTTCGCGTGCCGGGTTGAGTTTGTCGAGCATCCGCAGCAGCGCGTCGGGCTCCAGGCTGGGGCCGCATTTCATGCCGATGGGGTTGTTGATCCCGCGCATATATTCAACGTGGGCGCTATCATCAAAGCGCGTGCGATCACCGATCCACAGCATGTGGGCCGATGTGTCATACCATTCGCCGGTCAGCGAATCCTGCCGCGTCATCGCTTCCTCATAGGGCAGCAGCAGGGCTTCGTGGCTGGTGTAGAGCGTGGCCATCTTCAGCTGCGGCTGATCTTCAATATCGATCCCGCAAGCTTCCATGAAATCGAGCGATTCGCCGATCCGGTCGGCAATTGACTTGTATTGCTCGGCCCACGGGCTGCGGCCCATGTAATCCAGCGTCCATTGGTGGACCTGCCGCAGATTGGCATAGCCACCCGTGGTGAAAGCGCGCAGCAGGTTGAGCGTGGCCGCCGCCTGGCTATAGGCGCGGACCATCCGCTGGGGATCATTGCGCCGCGTTTCCGGGGCGAATTCGATGCCGTTGATGATATCGCCGTAGTAGCTTGGCAGCTCCACGCCGTTGATTGTCTCGGTCGCGGCACTGCGTGGCTTGGCGAATTGCCCGGCCATGCGTGCCACCTTCACCACCGGCACCTTGCTGGCAAAGGTGAGCACGGCGGCCATCTGCAGGATCACGCGCAGGGTATCGCGGATGTTGTTGGCAGAAAATTCGGCAAAGCTCTCGGCGCAATCGCCACCTTGCAGCAGGAAGGCCTTGCCTTGCGCAACATCGGCCAGCTTGCCCTTCAGCGCGCGTGCTTCGCCTGCAAACACCAGCGGCGGAAACCCTGCCAGCAGGCGTTCAGCCTCGGCCAGTTCGCCCGCGTCTTCATAGTGGGGCAGATGCTTTGCAACGAATTGCGTCTGCTTCCAGCTGTCTGGGGTCCAATTGTGTGCCACGGCGTGCCATTTTCCAAAATGCTTCGCTGGACCGGAAAAAACCGGTTCCCGCTTGCCAGTTATAGGGGAAGCGAGCCTCTAGTCTGGGTTCGGCACACACGCAAAGGTTACTTTGGTTATGGTTTCAGCTGTTAACTAAGGTGTTTCCGCCCCCGCGACTGATGATCTGGGCATCACCGCCACCCGATAGCCGCCGTGCCCGAGCAAATAGCGTTGCGCCAGCGCCTGAATTTCCTCGCGCGTGGTGAAGACATAATCGGTGGCCAAGCTGGGCAGATGGCCCAGGCGATAGGAATCGAACAGCCCGCCCGCCATCTCTCCTTGCCAGAAAGCGTGGCTGTTCTGGGCGCGCAGGATATATTGCCGCAAGGGCTCGATCACGCGGGCCAGTTCGTCATCGCTCGGGCCATTTTGCGCCAGATCGGCCACGATCGTGTCAACTTCCACAAACACCGCATCGACATCGCCGGGTGCCAGCTGAACCAGCGCCAGCAGATAGCCGCCGCCGTCCAGATCGAGCGGCCAGTTGGAACTGGCGAACGGTGTATAGGCCGATCCGGCTTCCTCGCGCAGCCCGTCGAGCAGACGGTTGCTGATCAATTGAGCCAGCACGTCCAGCTTGCGCGATTGCGGCAGACCGGGTGATCCGCCGCCGGTGGGCCAGGCCACCAGCGCTGCCGCCTGATCGGCATCGCCATCGTGCAGCAGCACTTGCGGCGCGCTGTTTCTGGCTGGAAAGCTGGGCGAAGGCCGGTCGGAAATTGGTGCCAACGGCGAACGCCGGGGCAGAGCGCCGAAGGTGCGGCCCAGCGCCACTACAGTCGCTTCAGGGTCAATATCGCCGAACACCGATACTTCCACCTCGCCCTGGCTCAGCAGGCGCAGCCACACCCGGCGAAATTCGCTGGCGGTGGCACCGCGCAATTGCTCGGGCGTAGCAGTGGCGAACCGCGGGTCGCCATCGCGCAGCAGAGTTTCCAGATCGCGGGACAGCACGCCCATCGGATTGCCATCGAGCGAATCATAGCCAAGCAGACCGCTCGCCTTGGCCCGTTCAACCGCTGCCACGTCCCAGCGCGGCATGGCCAGTTTGGCGGCGAACAGATAGAGCTGGTCTGCCAGATCTTCGGCCCGCGTATCACCGGTAAAGGTGAAGCTGCCCTCGCCGATGGTGAAGTCGAAGCTCATCTTGCGGCCGGCTGTGATCCGATCAAGCTCGTTGGGGCCAAGCGCCCCGACACCCGAACTGACAAGCGCCTGCGCGCCAAGATCAGCATAGACTGCTTCATCTGTTGAAAACCCGGTGCGGCCGGCGCCAAAGCGCACCTGCACCGTCACCCGGCCCGGCTCGTTGTTGCTGTCGCGGATCATCGCCCGCACGCCATTGGGGAATTCGATCCGCTCGGTGGTGGAAAACAGCCCCGGCCCCAGCGGCTCACGCAAGGAGGGCTGGCTAGGCGCACCGATCGGCGGCAGATCGGCGAAGTTCAGGGCCGGACCGCTGGTGCGATCAACCGGAGCGGGCGGCGGCGGGGCCAGCATCGCAGTGCGCAATTGCTCCGCCGTCGCCTCGCCCGCGTCCGGCGTCAGATAGAAAGCGCGCACGACA
>CAMDSM010000111.1 GCA_945906905.1 Altererythrobacter xiamenensis
TCACCGTGGCCGAGGCACTGGCGCTTAAGCCCGCAGGCATTTTGCTTTCACCCGGCCCTTGCACGCCTGACGATGCGGGCATCTGCCTTGATCTGGTGGGGGCCTGTGCTGAGGCGAGGATGCCGCTGCTGGGCGTGTGTCTGGGGCACCAGTCTATTGGGCAGTTTTTCGGCGGCAAAGTGGTGCGCGGTGGGTTGATGCATGGCAAGACCTCGCCGGTCACCCACGATGGCACGGGCGTGTTCGCAGGCCTGCCCTCGCCTTATACCGCCACGCGCTATCACTCGCTGATCGTGGAGAATATTCCCGATTGTCTGCTGGTCAACGCCACCAGCGAGACGCCGGGGCTGGATGGCACCGCCGTAATGGGCTTCCGCCACCGCGACCTGCCGATCCACGGGGTGCAGTTCCATCCTGAAAGCATCGCCACAGAACATGGCCATGCGCTTCTGGCAAATTTCCTGAGGATCTGCGGAATCACCCCCGCCGCCCGCACATGACCTTGTCTATCGCGCAATCCGAAGCCTTGTTCGGGCAGATGCTCGATGGCGAGTTGAACGACACCGAGATCGCCGCAACGCTGGTTGAAATGGCCGATCGGGGCGAAACCGCCGCCGAAATCGCGGGTGCGGTGCAGGCGATGCGCGCGCGGATGGTCCGGGTGGCGGCCCCCGCCAATGCCATCGACGTTTGCGGCACCGGCGGCGATGGCCAGCACAGCCTGAACGTCTCCACAGCGGTGGCGCTGGTGGTGGCGGCTTGCGGTGTGCCCGTGGCCAAGCATGGCAATCGCGCGGCCAGTTCAAAAGCGGGCGCGGCCGATACGCTGGAGGCTCTCGGCCTCAATCTGGCGCGCGCGGGCGAGCTGGCCGAAGTGACCCTGCCCGATCTTGGCATCGCTTTTTTCTTCGCCCAGGCACACCACCCCGCGCTGGGGCGGATCGCGCCGATCCGCAAGTCGCTGGGGCGGCGGACAATCTTTAACCTGCTTGGGCCGCTGGCCAATCCCGCCAGCGTCACCCGTCAGCTGGTCGGCGTGGCCAGCCCTGCGCTGGTTCCGCTCTACCGCGAGGCGATGGTGTTGCTGGGGATGGACCGGGCGATGATCGTTTCGGGCGATGAGGGGCTGGACGAGCTGTCGATCTCCGGCCCCTCGACCGTGGCCACCATCGGGCTGGACCTTGCGGCCACCACAGTCACGCCGGAGGCTGCAGGCCTGCCCCGGCACAAGCTGGAGGAACTGCGCGGCGGCGATCCGGAGTTCAACGCCGCAGCGCTCCGCAGCCTGCTCGATGGTGAGGCGGGCGCCTATCGCGACACCGTGCTACTCAACGCCGCCGCCGCGCTGATCGTGGCGGGCGAGGCTTCGGGCTGGGCCGAGGGCGCGGAAGAGGCCGCCGAAGCCATCGACAAAGGGCTGGCCAAAGCACTGCTCGATTGCTGGGTGGCGGCTTGTAAATGACTGGGCAAATGACCAACAAACTCACCGAAATCTGCGCCACCAAGCGTGCTGAAGTGGCGCAGCGCAAGCTGCTCGCCACCATCGCCGATCTCGACCGCAAGGCCGCCGCCCAATCCGCCCCGCGCGGGTTTGAGGCCGCGCTTCGCTCAAAGGCCGCCACTGGCTTTGCCCTGATCGCCGAGATCAAGAAGGCCAGCCCATCCAAGGGCTTGATCCGCCCGGATTTTCACCCGGCAGCGCACGCTCAGGCCTATCAGGAAGGCGGCGCGGCGTGCCTTTCGATCCTCACCGATGCGCCGTATTTTCAAGGGCATGAGGACTATCTGGTCGAGGCCCGTGCGGCCTGCACCCTGCCCTGCTTGCGCAAGGATTTCATGGTCGATCCGTGGCAAGTGGCCGAAGCCCGCGCCATCGGGGCCGATGCGATCCTGATTATCGTGGCCGCGCTCGATGATGCGCAAATGGCCGAGATTGAGGCTGCGGCAAGGGAGCGCGGCATGGATGTGCTGGTCGAAGTGCATGACGAGGCAGAGATGGAGCGCGCCGCCCGGCTGCACTCGCGCCTGATTGGGGTCAACAACCGCGATCTGCGCAGCTTCACCACCGATCTTGGCACGACAAAGCGCCTCGCCCCGCTGGCGCCCGAAGGCACGCTGTTGGTGGGCGAAAGCGGGATCAACAGCCACGCCGATTGCATGGCGCTGGCCGCTGCCGGGGTCCGCACTTTCCTGGTGGGCGAAAGCCTGATGCGGCAGGATGATGTCGCCGCCGCCACCCACGCCTTGCTCCAAGGTTAGCCATCATACGGTAAAAATTGCGCTTTACCTCAGGTCCGCAAAGGCTGATGATTGCCGCCGCGAGTTTATAGCAGGAGATGAGACATGGGTGTTTTCAGTTCAATCAAGGATGCCATTTTCGGCAAGGCCGCTGCGCAGGAAGCCCCCACCCCTCCCGCCGTGGATAAGTCCGCCGTCAAAACCGAAGCCGCCGCCAAGCAACCCGCACCGGTGGTCGATGTCGAAGCCGTGCTCGATGCCATGCCGGGGGCCGACAAACTCAACTGGCGCACCTCGATTGTCGATCTGATGAAGCTGGTGGGCATGGACGCCAGCTACGACGAGCGCAAGGAACTGGCCGGGGAAATGGGCAATGCCGACTATTCGGGAACGGCCGAAGACAACATCCGCCTGCGCATCCAGCTGATGAAGCATCTGGCGGCCAATGGCGGCCATGTGCCAGCCAAGCTGCTCGACTAGGTTCCGACACTACCGGATCAAATGCGCCAGCGGCCCCAAATCGGGACCGCTGGCGCAATTCG
Source organism: Altererythrobacter xiamenensis (assembly GCA_945906905.1). Classification (GTDB taxonomy): domain Bacteria; phylum Pseudomonadota; class Alphaproteobacteria; order Sphingomonadales; family Sphingomonadaceae; genus Alteraurantiacibacter; species Alteraurantiacibacter xiamenensis_A. The sequence goes on from CAMDSM010000111.1 coordinate 2,781, forward strand.
TTCTGCCAGTCTATGACTCGGTCCGGTTTTGAGGGAGAAGATCAATGAGCACTCTGTTTCATCACGTATTCGCAGTTATTTCGGTCGCGCTCGGCGTGCTGATGATCATCATGGGCGGCATCTGGGTGCTGCAGGGTCTGGGCATCGCCTTCCTCGAAAGTTTCATGGCCAACCAGATCCAGTGGTCGGTCTATGGCGTGATCCTGGCGCTGGCTGGCGTGGGCCACATCTACTGGACCGCAACGCGCGGGCGGGCATTCAAGACAAACTGAAAACCCGCCCATGCTGAGCCCGTCGAAGCACTGGCCCTGCACCGCTTGGCAAGCTAAGCGGTGCAGCCATGAGCAAACTCACGCATCTGGATGAACACGGTGCCGCCCGCATGGTTGATGTGGGCGGCAAGGCCGAAACCGCGCGCAGTGCCGCTGCCACTGGCCATATCCGCATGGCCCCCGACACACTGGCAGCGGTGCGCCTCGGTTCTGGCCCCAAGGGCGATGTGCTGGCCGTCGCGCGCATTGCGGGCATTATGGCGGCCAAGAAAACGGGCGAATTGATCCCGCTGTGTCATCCGCTGGCGCTCGATGCGGTCAGTGTCGATTTCGCCTTTACCGATACCGGCGTGGAAGTCACCGCCCGCGCCTCGCTCACCGGGCGTACCGGGGTGGAAATGGAGGCGCTCACCGCCGCCTCGGTCGCATTGCTGACGATCTATGACATGGCCAAGGCGCTGGAAAAGGGCATGGTGATCGAACATCTGCGGCTGCTGGAAAAGACCGGCGGCAAAAGCGGGGAATGGCGGGCCGAATGAACCCGACCCCTGCCTTCGCCGCACCAATTCCGCTGGAGCAAGCGCAGGCGCGGTTGCTCGATGCAGTTCAGCCGCTCGGGGCCGAAATTGTGGCCACGGCCGATGCTGACAGACGCTATCTCGCGCAAGCGCTTAGCGCCCACCGCACCCAGCCCGCCGCCGACCTTTCTGCCATGGACGGCTATGCCATGCGCGCTGACGATGTGTCCGGCCCGTGGCGCGTCGTGGGAGAAAGCGCGGCGGGCCATCCGTTTGCAGGCGCACTTCAAGCGGGTGAGGCGATCCGCATTTCCACCGGTGCGCTGATGCCCGCTGGCGGTGGCGCGGTTCTGTTGCAGGAAAATGCCGCGCGCGCGGGCGATCAGCTCAGCCTGTCCGGCCCTGATGGCCCCACCGCACGCCACATCCGCCGCCAAGGCTTCGATTTTGGCGCGGGCGATGCGCTGATCGGAGCTGGCGCGCTGATCAACCCACAGCGGATTGCAATGGCGCTGTCTGCCGGGGTCGCCCGTTTGCAAGTCGGTCGCCTTCCCAGCCTTGCGGTGATCGACAGCGGCGATGAATTGGCGGCCGATCCGCAAGATTGTGCCGCGCATCAGATTCCCGCCAGCAATAGTGCCATGCTGGCGGCGATGGCCGCTCCTTTATGCGCAAGAATCCGGCGAATCGGCCCGGTGCCCGATCAGATAGACGCCTTGCTCGCGGCGCTGGATCAGGCGGCGGATTGCGATGTGCTCGTCACCACCGGCGGGGCATCGGTGGGAGATCACGATCTGATGCGCCCGGCGTTGCAGCAATGGGGCGCGACGATTGATTTCTGGCGCGTGGCGCTCAAGCCCGGCAAGCCGCTGCTGGTGGCGCGGCGCGGTGGGCAGGTGATCCTGGGCCTGCCGGGCAATCCGGTTTCCAGTTTCGTGACGGCCTATCTGTTTCTCCTCCCACTGTTGCGGAAACTGGCCGGATCGGGTCGGCCTTTGGCCCAACCGCTATTTCTGGAACTGGCCGCCCCGCTGCCCGCCGTGGGTGACCGGATGGAGTTTCTGCGCGGCAGTATTGAAGGCGGCCAAGTCATCCCGCGCGACCAGCAGGATAGCAGCGCGCTGGCCTCACTCGCAGGCGCACATTGCCTGATCCAGCGCCCGGCAGGTGCCCCGGCAGCGCAGCGGTTTGAGAAAATCTGGGTATTTCCACTGTAGCTCTGCACTAATGCTTGACGGGCAATTTAATGTTGCCTACTTGTTCCTTGTCCGTTCCAAACCGGAACATGTTGAGGAGCCTTGCCATGCTCACCGCCAAGCAGCGTGAATTGCTGGTTTTCATTGACCGAAGGCTTGAGGAGAGCGGTATCTCGCCCTCGTTTGAGGAGATGAAGGACGCGCTAGATCTCAAATCGAAATCGGGCGTCCACCGCTTGATTTCGGCGCTGGAAGAACGCGGCTTCATCCGTCGCCTCGCCAACCGCGCCCGCGCGCTGGAAGTGCTCAAGCAGCCTGATGATGTGCAGGCGGCCCGTTCTGCCCCGGCGAATGATGTGATCGGTGGCCGTGTCGCGCCGCCGCGCGCTATTCCGGAACCGGCCAATGATGTGATCAATGTGCCACTGCACGGCCGGATCGCCGCTGGCGCTCCGATAGAGGCGCTGGAAAGCCACCAGTCGCTGCCAGTGCCCGCAGCCTTGCTTGGCCCGGGGGAACATTACGCGCTGGAAGTTTCGGGCGATTCGATGATCGAAGCTGGCATTTTTGATGGCGACTATGCGCTGGTCAAAAAGGTCAGCACCGCCCGCGATGGGGAAATCGTCGTAGCCTTGATCCGCAACGAGGAAGCCACGCTCAAATATCTCCAGCACGAAGGCGGACGGATCCGGCTCGATCCGGCCAACGGCGCCTATGATCCGCAGTTTTACGATGATCATGAGGTGCAAGTGCAAGGCAAGCTGGCGGGGCTGCTGCGGCGGTATCACTAATTGCCAGACTGATTGATTGAGAACTTTCTCGCGGGTGGGTTTGGCTAGCGGCCACTCCCCCCGCGCCACCACGGGTGTTCTCCTTCTTCCTGTCCCACGCTGCGCAATTGCTGCCCATCCAGCACAATCGCCAGCCCACCACTCGCCTCCAGCATATCGCGGTCAGTCTTGAGCCAACGCGGGCGGCAACTTTGTGGCAGCCAGCGTTCCGAGATCACGATATCGGCCCGCTCGCAGGCCGCCGCCAGATCGCGCTCGGCCACTTGCGCGCGGTTGCGGCTCATAAGAATATGCCAGTCGCGCCCTGCCCGGTTGATGGTGACAACGCAGAAATCAGGATTGCATTGCGCACCCGGCCAACCTTCCAGCGCCCTTGGTTCACCTGCAACTCCGGCCAGTTCGAGCAGGTTGTCGGTCACATAGTCGCTACGGCTGGTGCGCAAGACCAACAGCTCCTCGCCTTCGCCAGTTATGCCGACATGCCGCCCGTCGCCCGTAATCAGCAGGTCGGGCACCGGGGTCGCCAGCAGCAGTGCGGTTGCCAGCGCAATTGGCAGTGCCGCCAGCAGCCGCCAGCGCCCCTGCCACAGTCCCAGCCATGCCCCGCCCGCCAGGAACAGCGCATATGTGCCCCCACCCATCTGCGGCATCAACCGCACCGCGCCGGGCTGGCCCGCAGTAAAACGGGCAATCCACAGCAACAGGTCGAGCGACTTGCCTGCCAGCCACCAGGCCGGGGCACCAAGCCCGGCCATATCCAGCACCAGCGCGATGGCGATCAACGGCATCGAGACGAAAGTCACCAGCGGGATCGCCACCACGTTGGCGACCGCGCCATAGGCACCTGCCCGGTGAAAATGGAACAGGACAATCGGCATCAGCGCGATCTCGATCACCACGCCCGTTACCAGCAGCATCAGCAGGCGCCGCCCGCCGCGATGCCCCCAACTCTCCTCACGCGGGGCGAGGAAGCTCTGCACGGGCGCGCAGGTATGCAGTGCAACGATGGAAATAACTGCGGCAAAACTCATCTGGAAGCTCGGCCCGGCCAAAGCCTCGGGCCACAGCAGCAGCACGATGGAGGCCGCCGCCGCCACCATCCGCAAGGACAGAGGCTCTCGCCCCAGCACCAGCGCCCCCAGCACCAGCAGCGCGGCGATGCAGCTGCGCACCGTCGGCACTTCGGCCCCGGTCAGCAGTGTATAGCCCAGCCCCGCCAGCGCTCCGATAGCCGCCGCCATGATCGGCAATCGCACCCGCAGGACCAGCCACGGCCACAGCGCCAGCAGCTTGAGCGCAAGGAAATAGGCCGCTGCGATAACCGCGCTGACATGCAGCCCGCTGATCGAGAGCAGATGTGTGAGCCCGGAATCGCGCATCGCCCGTTCGTCCGCCACGCCTATCGCCCCGCGATCGCCACTGGCAAAGGCGGCAGCAATCGCGCCCGGTGTGCCATCAAGGCGGCTGCGGACATGGGCCGAGAGCCGCGCCTGCGTCGATTCGAGCAAAGGCGCGCCCGCGCTCGGTTCCAGCAATACCACGTCGCCCTGCACCGATCCGGTCGCTGCCAGCCCGGCGAACCAGGCGGTGCGGGCGAAGTTGTAGCTTCCCGGCAGCATCGGCGGCTGCGGCGGCATCAGCCGCGCCTGCATCCGCAACAGTGCGCCGGTGCGAAACGCCGCCGGATCATCCTCCTCCAGCGGCAGATTGACCCGCACCCTGATCGCCGCGTCGCTGGCAGGATCGCGGGTGGCAAGCACAAAGCGGGTTCGACCCTCAGCCGGCTGTTCGATTCGTTCGAGCACGCGGGCATCGAACTCACCCGATATGGGACGCACGATCGCCGCCACGCCGACCAGTTCAGACCGCGCCCAGATCACCCCCAGACCCAGCGCAAAGGTCAACCCCAGCGCCACACAGGCCCACATCAGCCGCCCGCGATCCTCACGCCCCTTCCACAGCGCAACCGCGCCGAGCGCCAGCAACAGCGCCGTAGCCAAAGCCGCCACCCACTGCGCCGCATAGCCCAAAACCAACCAGGCCGCGATGCCCGCCGCCAGCGCTACCGCCAGCCACGGCCCGCGATCAAACCCGGCATGTTCGAGAAAGTGTTCCGCGGCATCGGCCATGCTGGACAAAGAGGCGCGGTTTCGCCAAGGCGAATGCCGCATTGCAGCATCACCGGCATCCTCCCCCAGCGGGACCAATGGTGTCGTGCGTGTTGCCATTGCAGGATTGGACAGGAATCAGGGGCTTATGGCAAGTATTGGCGGATCAGGAACGGGCACGACCAGCCCGGTCGTCACGCGCTTTGCCCCCTCGCCCACGGGCTATCTGCACATCGGCGGCGCGCGCACGGCGCTGTTCAACTGGCTGTTCGCTCGCCACCACGGCGGCACCTATCTGCTGCGGATCGAGGATACAGACCGCGCCCGCTCGACTGAACCGGCGATTGAAGCGATCTTTGACGGCCTCAACTGGCTGGGCCTCGGCGGCGATGAAGCGCCGGTATTCCAGTTCGCCCGCTCTGCCCGCCATGCCGAAGTGGCGCACCAGCTGCTCGAAGCTGGCCACGCCTATCGCTGTTTTCTGACGCAGGACGAACTGACTGCGCGGCGCGAAAAGGCGCAGGCGGAACGCAAACCCTTCCGCATCGATAGCGAATGGCGCGACGCCGGGCCTGATACCTGGCCAGCCGATGTGCCTTATGTGGTGCGCATCAAGTCTCCCAAAACTGGTGAGACGACGATTGCCGACCAGGTTCAGGGCAATGTCACAGTCAACAATGCCGAGCTGGATGATTTCATCCTGCTGCGCTCTGACGGCACGCCGACCTATATGCTGGCGGTGGTGGTCGACGATCACGACATGGGCGTGACCCACGTGATCCGCGGCGATGACCATCTCAACAATGCTTTCCGTCAGCTGGTGATCATTGGCGGGCTAAATTGGCCCGAGCCAGTCTATGCCCACGTTCCGTTGATCCACGGCGGTGACGGTGCCAAGTTGTCCAAGCGCCACGGCGCGCTGGGGGTGGATGCCTATCGAGATGAGCTGGGCATTCTGCCCGAGGCGCTGTTCAACTATCTGCTCAGGCTGGGTTGGGGGCATGGCGACAAAGAGGAATTCACCCGCGATGAGGCGGTGGCGCTGTTCGATATTGCCGATGTCGGCAAAGGGCCAAGCCGGTTCGATCTGAAGAAGTTGCTCAATATGAACGGCCACTATATCCGGGCTGCCGACGATGCCCGGTTGGCGCAAATTGCCGCGCAGCGGATCGGGCCGCAAGCCGATCTCGCGTTGCTGACTTCGGCCATGCCCGTTCTAAAAACCCGCGCGCGTGACGTGATCGAGCTGGCCGACGGTGCCGCTTTCCTGTTCAAGCAGCGCCCGCTGGCCATGACACCAGAAGCCGCCGCGCTGATCGACGGCGACGCGCAGGCCCGGCTGACGCAGATTAGTGACCGCTTGCGCAGTGAAACGGACTGGACAATTGAGGCTTTGGAAGCCAATCTGAAAGCATATGCTGAGGAGCTGGGGCTGGGCCTTGGCAAACTTGCGCAGCCGCTTCGCGCGGCACTTACGGGGCAGACAACCTCGCCGGGGATATTCGATGTTTTGGCGTTGCTCGGCCGGGATGAAAGTCTGGCGCGGATTGATGCGCAAACCACTTTTGGGGGAGACAGGAATTGACGGATAACAAGGCACAGCTGACCGTCGGTGGCCAGACCCATGAATTTCCCGTGATGGCCGGAACAACCGGGCCGGACGTGGTCGATATTCGCAAGATGTATGGCCAGACGGGGATGTTCACCTATGACCCCGGCTTCACCTCGACCGCCAGCTGCGAAAGCGCGCTGACGTTTATTGATGGCGAAGAAGGCGTTCTGCTGCACCGCGGCTATCCGATTGGGCAACTGGCCGAACAGTCCAACTTCATGGAAGTGTCCTATCTGCTGCTCAACGGCGAATTGCCGAGCGCGGATGTGCTTGAGAATTTCGAAACGACGATCACCCGCCACACCATGCTGCACGAACAGCTGGCCACCTTCTATCGCGGCTTCAGGCGTGATGCCCATCCGATGGCGATCATGTGCGGCGTGGTCGGCGCATTGTCGGCCTTCTA
>CAMDSM010000112.1 GCA_945906905.1 Altererythrobacter xiamenensis
ATCACGACAGCGCCCATGTTGGAGATGGCGTGCGCCGTCGTGACTTTATCGAAATCGCCGCCGTGGCCACAGCTGGCGTCGGCGGCATTTTCACGCTGTTCCCGCTGATCAGCCAGATGTCGGCGTCCAAGGACGTGCTGGCCCAAAGCACGACCGATCTGGATATTTCCACGCTGGAAGTGGGGCAGTCGATCAAGGCGGTGTTCCATAACCAGCCCTTGTTCGTGCGCCACCTCACCCCGGCCGAAATCGAAGCGGCCAATGCGGTTGACGTCGGCGATCTGCGCGATCCGCAAACGCTGGCCGAACGGACCTTGCCGGGCCACGAGAATATTCTGGTGACGATGGGCGTGTGCACCCACCTTGGCTGTGTGCCGCTGGGTGCGGGACAAGGCGAGGTCAAGGGTGAATTCGGCGGCTATTTCTGCCCCTGCCACGGCTCGCACTATGATACCGCAGCCCGTATCCGCAAGGGTCCGGCGCCAACCAATCTTGAAGTTCCCGACTATACCTTCACATCCGACACCACCATCGTGGTCGGCTGAGGCGAGAGACACAAGCCATGAGTTTTCCCTGGGCCAAGCGCTACGAACCAACCAATCCGCTGATGAAGTTTCTCGACGAGAAACTTCCGCTGCCGCGCCTCGTCTATGACGCTGTCGGCGCAGGCTATCCGGTGCCGCGCAACCTTTCCTATATGTGGAACTTCGGTGTGCTGGCGGGCTTCTGCCTGGTGCTGCAGATCGTCACCGGGGTTGTCCTGGCGATGCATTATGCGTCGAATTCGGGCCTGGCCTTCGATTCGGTTGAGCACATCATGCGTGACGTCAACTGGGGCTGGCTGATGCGCTATGCCCATGCCAACGGCGCCAGCGCATTCTTCGTAGTGATCTATCTGCACATCTTCCGCGGCTTCTATTACAGCTCCTATAAGCCCCCGCGTGAGATGATCTGGCTGATCGGCGTGGTAATTTTCCTGCTGATGATGGCCACCGCCTTCATGGGCTATGTGCTGCCGTGGGGTCAGATGAGCTTCTGGGGTGCCAAGGTCATCACCGGCCTGTTCGGGGCCATTCCGCTGATTGGTGAGCCGATCCAGCAGTGGCTGCTGGGCGGTTTCGCGCCTGACAACGCCGCGCTCAACCGCTTCTTCAGCCTGCACTTCCTGCTGCCGTTCGTGATTGCGGGCTGTGTGATCCTGCATATCTGGGCGCTGCATATCCCCGGTTCGTCCAACCCCACCGGGGTTGAGGTCAAGACCGAGAGCGATACGCTGCCGTTCCACCCTTATTACACGGCCAAGGACGGTTTCGGGCTGGCGGTATTCCTGCTGCTTTACTGCGCCTTCCTGTTTTTCATGCCGAACGCGCTGGGCCATCCTGATAATTACATTCCGGCCAACCCGATGAGCACTCCGGCGCTGATCGTGCCCGAATGGTATTTCTACCCGTTCTACGCCATCCTGCGCGCCTTCACCTTTGACTTTATCCTGCCGGCCAAGCTGTGGGGCGTGCTGGCGATGTTCTCGGCGATCCTGGTGTGGTTCTTCTTGCCGTGGCTCGATCGCAGCCCGGTGCGTAGCGGCAATTACCGTCCGCTGTTCCGCAAGTTCTTCTGGTTCGGCCTGATGCCGTGCATGGCGGCGCTGTTCTATCTTGGCGGTACCCACGCTGAAGAGCCATATATCATGTTCAGCCAGATCGCGACGGCCTACTATTTTCTGCACTTCCTGGTGATCCTGCCCATCATCTCATCGATCGAGCGGCCCGAACCGTTGCCGTTCTCGATCACCGAGGCGGTGCTGGGATCGGACGGAAATGCAGTTTTGAGCGACAACGCCAAGCCAGTCGCCTGAGCGCGCGGGTTTAGGGGAACAATACGATGATCCGCCTTGTAGGAATTCTGGTTGGCCTGGGCTTCGCTTTTGTGGCGTTGCTGGCCTTTGGCGTGGGCGCCTATAACGCGGCCACCGACCCCGCGGCTGAAACCGCCGAGCACGCCTTCCATCTCGAATCCGAGATGCCCGAGGGCGGCTATAGCTTCACCGGCCCCATCCCCTCGTGGGATGTGGCACAGCTGCAGCGCGGCTATCAGGTCTACAAGGAAGTGTGCAGCGCCTGCCACTCGCTGAACCAGCTAGCATTCCGTGACTTGTCGGAACTGGGCTATTCCGAGGACGAAGTGAAGGCCGAAGCCGCCAGCTGGACGACCATCCCCGGCATCGATCCCACCACCGGCGAAGCTGTGCTGCGGCCCGGCCTGCCGACCGATGGCTTCCCTGCGCCCTACGCCAACGATGTCGCCGCGCGGGCTGCCAACAACAATGCCGTGCCGCCGGATCTGTCGCTGATGACCAAGGCCCGCCACAACGGCACCGCCTATGTCTATTCGTTGCTCACCGGCTACCAGCAACCTTCGGCCGAATTGGCGACGCGTTTTCCCGATTCGATGCCGGGGCCGGGCCTCAACCACAATCCCTATTTCGCCAACCTCAATCTGGCGATGGCGCCCCCGCTGAGTGACAATCAGGTGACCTATGCCGACGGCACGCCGGCCACGGTGGAGCAGATGGCGACCGACGTTGCCGCCTTCCTCACATGGACCGCCGAGCCATCGCTGGTTGACCGGGTGCGGCTGGGCTGGCTGGTGATGGGCTTCCTGCTGTTCCTCACCGTGCTGGCATGGCTGGCCAAGAAGCAGGTCTGGGCCGACGCCAAGCGCAAGGATTGATGGAGCAAGCGCCTTGACCTCTGACGAGCTCAAGGCGCTAGTCCGCACGGTGCCGGATTTTCCGTCCGCAGGCATTCTGTTCCGCGATATCACCACACTGGTCGCTGATCCGCGCGGGCTGGCTGGCGCGATCGCGCAGCTGGCGCGACTCGCCCCGTCAGATGTTGCCGCCGTGGCCGGGATCGAGGCGCGCGGCTTCATCTTCGGTGCGGCGTTGGCGGCGCACCTCGGCTGCGGTTTCGTGCCCGTGCGCAAGGCCGGCAAGCTGCCCGTGCCCACTATCGGCGTCGACTATGCGCTGGAATACGGCCAAGCCCGGATCGAGATTGATCCCACACTGATCGCGGCGGGCCGCCGCGTGCTGCTGGTCGACGATCTGATCGCCACCGGCGGGACCGCCCTTGCCGCCGCGCAATTGTTGCGCGAAGCGGGCGCGCAGTGCGACCATGCTCTGTTCGTGATTGACCTGCCCGAACTGGGCGGCGCCGCGCGTTTCCGCGCGGCAGGCCTGCGCGCTGATGCACTGATTGCGTTCGCAGGCCACTGATCCCGCCTTCACGCTTGACGTGAACCCCCGCCCGGTGGCAAGCGCCGCCATGCTCTGGGCGCGCGGGTATAGCATAGTGGTAATGCACTAGCCTTCCAAGCTAGCTAGAGGGGTTCGATTCCCCTTACCCGCTCCAGCAGACGGATCAGATCATGCATAAATCGGTTTTCGCCACACTGATCGCCTGCACCGTGCTAGCCCATCCCGGCGTTGCGCAAGCCCGAAATATCCTCATCACCAATGACGACGGGCTGACCAGCAATGTGGTGGCCTTGCACGCTGCGCTGGAAGCGGCGGGGCATGACGTAATCGTCTCCGTCCCCTGCCGCAACCAGAGCGGGATGGGCGCGGCGATCAATATTGGCCGCGCGCTTGCGCCACTGGCACAGGCCTGCCGCAATGATGCCGCGCAAGTGGGTGATCCCGGCGCCGGGGCAGTGACCCGTGCGGGATATGCGGCAGGCGATTTTTTCTACATCGACGGCACTCCGGTGATGGCGCTGTTGCACGGCCTGCACCAGGCTGAAACGGGGCGCTGGGGCGGCAGGCCCGATCTGGTGCTATCAGGGCCGAACGAAGGCCAGAACGTCGGCGCGATCATCCTGACATCGGGCACGGTCAGCGCAGCGCAGGCCGCGGCCTTGCAGGGCTTGCCAGCCATCGCTCTCAGCGCCGGGTCTAACAGCGATGGCGGGCGCGATCTGGCCAATCCGCTGTCGGCCCAGGTGGCGGTGCGGGTGGTCGAGCTGGTGGCGGCGCTGGAGCAGAAGGCCGGTGACGGGCCGCTGTTGCCCCAAGGTTTGGCGCTGAATGTCAACTTTCCCGATGTGCTTGAGGGGGCACAATGGCGGCTGACCCGGATCGGCAGCTATAACGCCTATCTGCCCAGCTACACGCCTGACATGGCCGCCGCCGCCTCGCCCGCACAGCGCGAAAGCGCGGCGCAACGCGGGATCGAACTGGTTTCGTTCCCCGGCATCAATTTCGATTTCAACACGGCAGAGCCATTGCCGCATCAGTTGGCAGACGAAAGCGTGGTCTTTCGGCAGCACATTGCGGTGAGTCCGATGCAGGCCGGTTATGAAGCGGCGACGGCTGAAGACATGGTCCGGTGGCAGCTGGCCGCGCTTCTGGGAGGTTGAACCGCACTTTTCTGACCCCTGCCATATTTTGGGTATTGGCTGCAGCGGCTAGCCTGCCAGACATGCGACCTAGTTTAATTACCCAGCGGAGCAAGCAAGCATGTCCAGCGAAAATCATAACACCAATTCCGGCAACTGGCGCAGCTGGGGCGGGGCAGCATTTGCCGCGATCTGGGGCATTGTTGGCGCATTGGCGATCACTCCGCCGGCCCGCGGCTTTCTGGAAGAGGCCAGCGCCTATTCGGGCAAATTGTTCGGCATGGGAATGGTTTATGGTCTGGTCGCGGCTGGCGTAGCGCACTTGCTGATCCTGCGCGGAGAGAGCCGCAAGGCCAAGTGGATGGCCTATCTGGTCGGCGCGTTGGCGGGTGGGATATGTTCGATCGTCGCGCATGGCTGAAGCGTGGGTTTGGGCGACCCTGCCACTGGCGGGGCTGCTGGTTTCTGGCTGCACCCTGCCAGCCCGTCCGGTGCTCTACGGCCAAGGTGCGGAATTTGACGGCTGCGGGGCAACCGGCGAAGCGCGGATTGTCGGCGATCAGCGGTTGGACTTGCGTGCCGCGCCCAGCGCCCGCGCGACCGTAATCTACCGCATTTCGCCGGGCGAAGGCTTCTGGCTGTGCGATGGCGCAGACGGCTGGACCGGGGTGGTGGTGCACGAAGGCTATGACGGGAACGCTGGTCAGGGCCCATCGGACGACTGCGGCGCGGCCTTTATTGTCGTGCTGCGCCAGCCCTATCGCGGGCCGTGCCTGTCGGGTTGGGTGCCAACGGACAAAGTGCTGTTGATCGCGGGATAGCGCCGCCTTGCAGTTCGTTGAAATTCAGCTCCCCGTTAATCCCCACCTCCTATCCTTGCGCCGATGATCTGGTCGAGGCCAGATCGGCGGCGTAATGGCGTGCGGCCTGCAGGTAATGGACCCCGGCCCAGAAGTAGAGCCCGCCGGTGATCGCCATCGCCAGCACCAGACCATTCACCGCGCCGCGCTCCACCGCCAGATTGTCGCTCAGCAGGCCCAGCAGCACCGGACCGGCGGCGGAGGCCAGACCATAGACCACGTTGAGCACTGCGGTGCAGGTGGCGCGCATCCGCGGATGCATCAGGTTCTGCAAGGCGGCAAAGGTCACGCCCAGATAGCCGAAGTTGAGGAAGGTCGCCACGCTCACCAGCGCCAGCAGCGGCCCCAGTTCAACCTGCGTGATTGCCAGCACATACAGCGGTCCGCCCAGCAGCAGGCACACCGCCGGGATCAGCGCATAGGCGCCCGGGTTTTTTGCGCCCAGCTTGTCACCCAGCATCCCCGATGCGATCACCGAGATCGCCGAAGGCGCGCTGGCGATGAGGCCAGCATACATCCCCGCCTCGCCCAACCCGACGCCGAATTTGCGCATCATCAACGAGGTGAAGAAGTAGTTCAGCCCGAAGCCGAGCATGGCGGCAAAGGCCGATCCGATCACCAGTTGCCGGGCACTGCGCAGGCCGAACAAGCGCTTCAAAACCGCGCTGATCGGCGGCACCGCATCGCTGTCGGCCACAACATCATGCGCGCCGCGCTTGGGTTCGGCCACGAAAAACCACGCCACGGCGGCCAGCACCACGCCGGGAACACTGGCGATCAGGAAGGTGGAACGCCAGCCATAGCTTTCCGCGATCCACGCCCCGCCCATAAACCCGATCAGAGCGCCACAAGCCGGGGCCAGCATCAGCACCGATATCGCCATTCCGCGCTTGTTGGCGGGGAAATAGTCTGACACCACCGATTGCAATCCCGGCAGGCCAATCGCCTCACCCAGCCCCACGCCCATGCGTGCGGTCAGCAATTGCACCCAGCCACCGGCCCAGCCGCACAGCGCCGTCGCGCCCGACCACAGCAGCGTGCCGATCGAAACCAAGGTCAACCGCCGCACCCGCTCGGCCATGCGCGCCACCACCAGCCCGACCGCGATATTGAGCACGGTAAAAGCCACGCCCATCAGCGACACCTGGGCATCGCTCAGCCCGAACTCGGTCTTGACCGGCTCGACCAGCACATTGACCACGATCCGGTCAATGAACCCCACCGTGCTGATCATGGCCAGCACGATAAGCGCCAACCACGGCGAATGCCGCCTGATATTCATTATCGGTGTCCTCTGCTCTCCGGCTGGTGGTTAGAGCGCATGGCGCTGGCGGCGCAAAGTGAAAACGGTGGGAGGGGCCTGCAGGTGGGTGACAGTGGGTGACACTGTGTCACCCTGTTTCTGGCAGGTAAAATTATGGTATTACAGTATGGTATGGGTGAAATGGGGTGGGTGACACTTTCGGGGATCGGCGCGAAAAATTGGCGGTTCAGGGCAGCAAGGGCGGGAGGCTATGGCATTGCTTTGGGCCTGTAGGAAAGGGCGATTGTCTCGACCTTGCCCTCTTCGGCAAGCTCAGGACAGGATTCAGCTCATAACACAGCGCGCTGGTGCCGACCCGGGTATACTGGTTGAGGTCATTGACCGCGTAATCGTGCATTGCGGAGTGGGCGTTAAATGCGAAGTTTAGGGGTAAAGTAAGGCGTCACCGCAATTCGTAATTAATCCGGACCGTAACCCTGGGTAATGTGGCGCGGCAACGGGTCCGATCACCGGGGACGTGCTATCGCGTGTCCCCGCCCGACCCCGTTACGGCTTGGTGACCGTCACCTTGAGGAAGGTTGCCGGGATCTCAGTCCTGTCCGCTCCGGCACGATTATGTTGTTCAAATAGCTGTGTCAGCTCAACCTCAAGCTGATCGGCCCTGCCATCTTTCGAAGCCGCCTCGAACGCATTCATCGTAGGACCGTAATACTGCTTGAAGGTCTCAAGCAGTTCGCGCGGTGGAGCAGGGCAGCGGAAGACATAGGTCGCGCGCTCGCAAACAATATTCTCGGTTGGCACGCCAGATGCCGTGAAGCGCTCACGAACGGTGTCCTCAACGCCCCACGTCACCGGGCTTATGAACCCCTCAGGCGGCGGCGGAGTGTAGGCGGCGCTCGTTTTCAGAACTTGAGCAATAAGCGTTGGATCGCCGGGAATCCAGTTCCCCATGACGATGCGGCCCCCGCTACGGGTAACTCGCACCATCTCTTTCGCAACATCGAACGGGCGGGGTGCGAACATCGCGCCGAAGATGCTCACCACAAGGTCGAAGCCCTCGTCGGCGAGACCTCGAAGGTCTGATGCGTCGCCCTCTTGGAACCGGAGGTTGTCCAGTCCCGCCGCAGCCGCACGGGCGTTGCCGGCAGCCACAAGGTTCTCTGCAATATCCACTCCCAGGACGTTTGCCCCTCTCTGCGCTGCCGGTACGGCCGTCGTGCCATCGCCACAGCCAAGATCGAGAATGTCTAGGCCTGCCTTCGCGCCAAGGCTCTCAACCAGCTCCTCACCGGACTCCCGCATCGCCGCAGCAATCTTGGTGAAGTCCCCTTTCTCCCAAAGCGCTTTGTTCGGGTTCATGTGCTCGCCTCCCATCCTGAATTTCGAATTACGGTGCGAATTACGATGACAGGTGCGAAAACCCCGAAATTCCATTGGGTTTCGGGCCTCGCTTGCCTGGTACCAGCTGCTGTCCGCTTTTGGCCTGCATGCCCGCCAACCTACTCCGCCTTCAACTTCCGTCAATCCACTCTCAAAGCTCCGCAAAGGCGTTGTCATGCCGCGTCTCGCTGGCGATCTGGCTGGCCGGGTTGTAGGTCAAGGATCAAAAGAAGCGCACGCAGAGGCGCAGAGGGTTTAGGGGTTCAGTAAAGTGTCACAGTGATCCCAAACACCGCTCGCTGCGATTTGGGCGCAGCGCGTCAGCCGAATCAATACGGGACGTCGGGCGTGCAGGCACTGGTCAGTCAAACTTTGCGGAAAATGCTGAACTGGAACTTCTGCACCGCGCCGCCGGGCGTGTGATGATCGTGCCGCGTTTCTGATAACAAGGAAAAGTCAGCGCCGAAAATCGCCGACAGGCTCTGTCCGTCATGGCGCATTACCGGCAGGCCGGAACAGCGCTCCGGCCCGTCCGGCGCGAATGTCCCGATGATGGCGATGCCGCCAGGAGCCACGCCGGCGTTGATCGCCGCCGCATAGCGCGCCTGATCTTGCGGGGCCGTGAGGAAGTGGAACACCGCCCGATCGTGCCACAGATCATATGTGCGGTCTGGCGTCCATTGCGTGATTTCGGCCACGATCCAGCGGATTTTCTCCCCCAGGCTGCCCATCCGCTGCTGTGCCACATCGAGCGCGGCAGCCGAAAGATCAAGGCATGCGACCTCAGCAAAGCCCAATCCCAACAAGGCCTCGGGCATCCGTGAGGCACCGCCGCCAATGTCGATTGCCGCACCGCGTGCCGGATTTGCGGCTTCGATCAGCGAGACCGAGAAAGCCGGACTCTCCTCGAACCAACTGACGCTGTCGTCGGCCTTGGTGGTGTAAACCCCTTCCCAATGCGCCTTGCGATCATCCGACATGGCTTGCTCCTGCCCGATAATCCGCGACAATCACCCCCGCCGCGCCAACCTCGGCCTCGTGGCTTTCCTCGCGCCACGTCTCGGCCAAAGCTGCCGCTTCCCATTCCAGCATCGCGGGATGGGCGAGCGCGGCATCGACCCATGCCTGCCCCGCACCCACGTCCAGCCCATAAGTCCGCAAGCGGAAGGCGACGGGGGCGTAGAAGGCGTCGAGTGCGGTAAAGTGTGGCCCGGCCAGCCACGGCCCGCCAAAGCGCGCCAGCCCAGTCTCGAACAGCTCGCGCAGCCGGGCGATGTCTTTGGCCAGGGTGGCGTCAGGCGGGGGAATTTTCACCCGCACGCCGACGTTCATCGGGCACTGGTTGCGCAGCGCCGCAAAGCCGCCGTGCATTTCCGCCGTCGCGCCAAACGCGAAGGCGCGGGCCTCGGCATCGGCTGGCCACACGCCGTCAAAGCGCTCAGCCAGATAGAGCGCGATGCCGAGCGAATCCCACACTGTGCAGTCGCCCCCCGGATCCTTGTCGATCAGAACTGGCACCTGACCAGTGGGCGAAAAGGCGCGGAACTCCGCCCAATTGACCGGCTTGGTGAAAGGCTCCAC
>CAMDSM010000113.1 GCA_945906905.1 Altererythrobacter xiamenensis
CCAGTTTTGATCAAGCCGCCTTCGCCGTTGGAACTTCTGCTGTCAGGCAGACGATCCGGATACGCTATATGCTGTGATTTTGCACAAAGTTGCGCAACCCTTGGCGCAACTTCACGAAAAATTTACCACGTCGCGCCAATAAGGCCCCCATTGAAAGAATTGGGGAATGAGCTTCAATGGATAATGTGCGCGGCAATTTCGGGGCCTATGATGGCCCGACCAGCGATAGCTTTGGCACCGGACCTGGCGATCAGGCCGACAACGATGTCATGCACGAAAACCCGCCGCCCGTATTCGGCAATGATGAGCGGCGAATGCAGGTGCGGGCCTATAATTTCTGGGCCAGCCTGCTGGAAGACCGCAGTTTCCCCCATGTCGAGGATCTCGACCCGAATCTACTTCCCGATTTTGGCCCGCATGGCGTGCTGCTCGATTTCTGGCACGGGATCGAGGATCCGGCGATCACTTTTCTGGGCGATCAGCTGGCCGAGGAATGCGGTGCGGGCGGTTTGGCGATCACCCGCCTCTCGGACGTTCCGGCACGCTCGCTGCTCTCGCGCATCACCGATCATTACATGCAGATACTGGCCAATCAGGCGCCGATCGGGTTCGAGGCCGAATTCGTCAACCAACGCGGATCGACGATCCTCTATCGCGGTATTCTGCTGCCCTTTTCCAGCGACGATGAGACGATTGATTTCATCTATGGCGTGATCAACTGGAAGGAACTGGCCGACGCCCACACCGCAGACGAGCTGCTGCTGGAAATCGACCAGGCGCTCGAAAACAATCGCAGCGCTGCTGAACCGCGGGAGATGGCCGACTGGGCCGATGGACCGGGATCGGACATGTCTGCCGCGGCCAACGACCCGCTGCCCCAGCCTTCGTTCGGGCCCTCGTTCGGGCTCGACGATGATGGCCCAACCGATCAAGCCGTGTCGCGGCCCGAAAGTCTGGCCGAATGCCTGTCAGCGGCGCGCGAACTGGCGCTACAGGCGCGCAGCAGCGAGGATCGCACCCGCAGCGCGCTCTATGCCGCCATTGGTCTGGCGCATGATTTTGCCCTGACCGCCGCCGATCGACCGGACGAATTTTCCGAAATGCTCGAACAGGCCGGTCTCGCGATGCAAGACCGGGCGCCAATGACCCCGGTGGTCAAGCTGGTGTTCGGGGCCGATTATGACAAGACGCGCCTGACCGAATATGCCGCTGCTCTGATCCATGCGCAGCGCATCGGGCTCGGGCGCGGTGAGCTGGGGATCTATCTCGCCCACGCCGATGGCGGACTGAAAGGTGTCGTCGCAGCCGAGCGAGCGCTACGCCGCACGAGCGATGCCGCAAGTGGTCCGCGCCCCAGCTTTGCCGCCAGATTGCGCGCCATGGCGCCGCTATCGCTGGCCGACCTGTCACCCCAGGGCGAGGAGTTCGCGCTGGTGCTCGTCCGCCGCACACCGGCAGGCGAAGTGCAGCTGCTCGGCGAAGTGCCTGCCGATGCCGGCTTGGTGGAACGCGCCGCGCGCAAGCTGGCGGGCTGAAGCACTCGTCATTTCACGCATTCTTCATTTCAGGTAATCTTCATTTCAGGTTCAGGGGCAGGCGCGCTAGCTAGGCTGGAATGCGCCCGCTCACCCATACCCTCACCCATTTGATCGCCGCCGCTTCGCTGCTTGCTGCGAGCGTCCAACCTGTGGCTGCCCAAAGCATCCTGCGCGATGCCGAGACCGAGCAATTGCTGCAAGACATGGTCGATCCACTGGCCGAGGCCGCCGGATTGGGCGAAGGCTCGGTGGAGGTGGTGCTGATCGACGACAATTCGATCAACGCCTTCGTTGCTGGCGGGCAACGGATCTATATCCACACCGGCCTGATCGCCACGGCTGACACTGCCAATGAGGTGCAAGGCGTGCTGGCGCATGAGCTGGGCCATATCACCGGCGGCCATGTGATCCGCTTTGGCGAGGGCGCGGGCAATGCCATGCGTATCACGCTGCTTTCCACTTTGGCCGGTATTGCCGCTGCACTGGCTGGCGGCGGGGCCGAGGCCGGGATGGGTGTGATGGCGCTGGGCCAGCAGATGGCAATGGTCAACTTTCTGTCCTTCACCCGCACGCAGGAGGCCAGCGCCGATGCGGCGGGCGCGCAATATCTCTCGGGCGCTGGGCTGAGCGGTCGCGGTAGCCTGGAGTTTTTCCGCAAGCTGCAAAGCTATGAATTCCGCCGCGGCATCAGCCAGAATGATGAGATGGAATATGCCCGCACCCACCCGATGTCGGGCACCCGCATCGCCACCTTGCGCGCCGATTATCTGGACGATCCCGCGTGGGAAACGCCTGACGATGCGCGCATTCAGGAACGCTTCCTGCGGATCAAGGCCAAGCTGTTCGGCTTTCAGGCCACGCCCGAACGCACCTTGAACGCCTTCCCGTCTTATCTGACTGGTATCCCCGCCCGCTATGCCCGCGCCTATGCCTATAACAAGGATGCGCAGATCGATCTGGCGCTGGCCGAGGTCGATGCGCTGATCGCAGCCGAGCCGGACAATCCCTATTTCCTTGAGCTTAAAG
Source organism: Altererythrobacter xiamenensis (assembly GCA_945906905.1). Taxonomy (GTDB): domain Bacteria; phylum Pseudomonadota; class Alphaproteobacteria; order Sphingomonadales; family Sphingomonadaceae; genus Alteraurantiacibacter; species Alteraurantiacibacter xiamenensis_A. Next base: position 2,565 of record CAMDSM010000113.1, read on the forward strand.
GCCAGATCCTGCTCGAATCCGGGCGTCCGCTGGAGGCGTTGGTGCCGCTGCGACGCTCGGTCCAGTTGACCGGCTCCGATCCGCTGATCGCGCCGATGCTGGGCCATGCCCTGCTCGCCACCGAGGATCCGGCCTATCTGGAGGAGGCCGAGCAAGTGCTGCGCGCGGCTGTCGGGCGTGATCGCGAAAACCCGTTTGCCTGGTATCAGCTGGGCGTGGTCTATGGCACGCGCGGTGATGTCCCGCGCGCGCAGCTGGCCAGCGCCGAACAACAGATCATGAGCGGCAACCCGCGCGCCGCGATGAGCAACGCCCGCGCCGCCGAACAATCGCTGCCCACCGGCTCGCCCGACTGGCTTCGCGCTCAGGATGTGGCGATGCAGGCACGCGATCAGATTGAACGCGAGGACGAACGCGACTAGGTTGCGGGCTTATGCGCTGGATATCCACAATTGTCGTATCGCTGCTGGCCGGTTTTGCCGGGGCCGCAATCTTTGCCCTGACGGGTCTGGCTGACCGGCAGACGCAGGCCTACCTCATGGACAATCCTGAGGTTCTACCGCAGGCGATGGAGGAATTGCAGCGCCGCGAAATGCTCGCCCGGATTGAGCCGATGCGAGCTGAGCTGGAAGCGCCCTTCCCCGGCGCGGTGCTGGGCAATCCGCAGGGCACGCTGACCTTGGTCGAATTCACCGACTATGCCTGCACCTATTGCCGCCAAAGCGTGGCCGATGTGCAGGCGCTGATCGCGGCCAATCCCGATCTGCGCGTGGTGATCCGCGAATATCCGATTCTTGCGCCCGAAAGCGCCGATGCCGCGCGGATGGCGCTGGCCGCCGCGCAGCAGGGCAAGTTTGCCGCCTTCCACTTGGCCATGTTCGAAAGCGGGCAGCTTAGCCCCGAAGGGATCGAAGCCGCCGCCACCGCCGCCGGCGTCGATCTGGCCCGCGCCCGCAGTGCCATCACCGCTGGCCAGTTCGAGAGCCAATTGCAGAACAACGTTTTCCTGGCGCAGAATCTGGGCATTTCGGGCACGCCGGCATGGATCGTGGGCAATCGGACGCTGGATGGCGCGGTGGGGCGCGAGGCGATTGGCCGGGCCATCACCGAAGCCCGCGCCGACGCGCGTGAAACCTGAGCGGGGGCAAGGCCATGACGCTTTCGCGAATCAGCCTCCCAAAACCGCCCGGCACCAAGCGGTCGGCCGCCGCCGCCCTGCTGCCGTTCGAGCCGACGCCGTTCTTTGCTGACAAAAACCGCGCTTTCTGGCGGCTGCAACTGATCGGCTGGGGCGGGGCGATGCTGCTGCGATCGACCACCGCGCTGACCAACAATCCCGACCGACCGCTCGATTTTCTGGTGCTGGTGCTGATCGCCACCATCACCGGCTTTTCTATCAGCCAGGTGCTGTCGGTGGTCTATGGCAACCTCATCACCCGCCGCCCGATCATCACCTGGAGCCTGACCGTGGTTGCGCTGGCCGTGGCGGTGAGCGTTTCGGCCTTCATCAACGCCTGGACGATCAGCCTCTATCAGGCAGGCAGCGAGGCCAATTTCACCAGCCTGGTGCTGGGCGTGTTCTACCTTGATATGACCATGCTGGGGGCGTGGTCGGCGCTGTATTATGCGATCAATTTCTTCCTTCAGGTGGAGGAACAGAACGATCGGCTGGAGCGCTTGGAAGCGCAGGCGACCGCCGCGCAATTGGCCATGTTGCGCTACCAGCTCAACCCGCACTTCCTGTTCAATACGCTTAATTCGATCAGCACGCTGGTGCTGCTCAAACAGACTGCGCCGGCCAATGCCATGCTCACGCGGCTGTCCAGCTTCCTGCGCCACACGCTGGTGATGCAGCCCGGCGCCAAGGTGACGATTGCCGAGGAAGTGGAGACGCTGCAACTCTATCTCGAAATCGAGCGAATGCGCTTTGAAGAGCGGTTGCGGACCGAATTCACTATCGATCCAGCCGCCGCTCTGGCGCTGATCCCCTCGATGCTGCTGCAGCCGCTGGTGGAAAATGCCATCAAATATGGCGTTTCGGCGCAAGAGGAAGGCGCGCGCATCAGCCTAGCAGCGCAAGTGCTGGGCAATCGCCTGCGGCTGACCGTATCCGATACCGGCCCCGGAATGCAGGGATCGCGCCGCAATGACATCATCGAGAACAGTCCGGGTGCAGGGCACGCTGTCTCGACCGGCGTGGGCCTGGCCAATATCCGTGACCGGCTGGCGCAGGCTTACGGCGAGGATCATCGCTTTGATATCGTCACCCCGGCGGGCGGGGGTTTTACCGTGATCATTGAAATTCCCTACGAAAGGGATACCGCCGCGCAAGGGAGCGCGGAGGTGGGGGTGACGGCGCAAACACCGGTTGCGGGGCAAGTCCCTGCGGCCCAACCGATTGGAACCTTGTTATGACCATCCGCACCATCCTGGTTGATGACGAGAAGCTGGCAATCCAAGGCCTGCAATTGCGGCTGGAGGCCTTCCCCGATGTCGAAGTGATCGGCACTTGCGCCAATGGCCGCGAGGCGATCCGCATGATCAAGACCGAAAAGCCCGATCTGGTGTTCCTCGATATCCAGATGCCGGGGTTCGACGGCTTTTCGGTGGTCAAGGGCGTGATGGAGATCGAGCCGCCGCTGTTCGTCTTCGTCACCGCCTATCAGGAACACGCGATCCGTGCGTTCGAGGCCAATGCGGTCAACTATCTAATGAAGCCGGTGGAAGAGGGCAAGCTGGCCGACACAGTCGAGCGCGTGCGCCAGCGACTGGCCGAAAAGCGCAGCGCCGAAGAGGCCGAAAAGCTGAAAGACGTGCTGGCCGAAGTCAGCCCCGAAAGCCTCGAGGAAATCACCGCCAACGAGGACGAGGTGACCGCGCGCTTCGAAAAGATGATCAACATCAAGGATCGCGGCCAAATCTTCCGCGTCGACGTCGACACCATCGAACATGTCGAGGCGGCGGGTGATTATATGTGCATCTACACCGGCGACAATTCGCTGATCCTGCGCGAAACGATGAAGGATCTGGAACGCCGCCTCGACCCGCGCAATTTCCAGCGCGTCCACCGCTCGACCATCGTCAACCTCGATCTGGTGCGCCAGGTGAAACCGCACACCAACGGCGAATGCTTCCTGGTGCTGGAATCAGGCGCGGAGGTGAAGGTTTCGCGCAGTTATCGCGATGTGGTGGCGCGGTTCGTGCATTGAATATTTCGGCCTTTTCATCTGGCTGGTTCATAAAATTAAGGGGGAGTGTTCTATGGACGGGTATAAAATCAACCTTTCCTTGCCTATGATCTGCGATTGCGGGCATCAGTTCAAAATTGATCCAGTAGGAGTGCAGCCGTGGACGGACATTGTGTGCCCATCGTGCCATGAAATTGCCCACTTGACCCAAGAGGTGGTTGATGATCTCACGGATCAATACGCGGATGCGATAGGAGATGCGTTTCCAGATGACGATGATTATGAAGCCGCTATGGCCTTCTTCATTGAAGCTCAAGATAAATCCCGAGCTAAGATAATCGATGACGGGTTTTAATTCACTCGGGACTTGGTGCGAATTTGATCGGATTTATGTCCCAATTTACACTCCTCGGTTTTGACCTCGCCCAGTTCATCCGCGCCACGCTGGATGAGGATCTGGGCCTGGGCCTGCCCGGCGGCGGGCGCGATGTCACCGCCGACAGTGTGATCCCCGCCGATGCGCGCTTTGCAGGAGTGATGGACAGCCGCGATGCGATTGTGGTGGCGGGCTTGCCGATCGCCGCCGCCTTCTTCCGCACGCTCGATCCCGACATGGAGATCGAGATTCTGGTGGAGGAGGGGGCGAGCGTTCCCGCTGGCTCCGATCTGATGCGCCTGTCGGGCAATGCCCGCGCCTTGCTGACGGCGGAACGCTCTGCCCTCAACACCGTGCAGCACCTCTCGGGCGTGGCCACCATGACCCGCGAATATGTGACCGCCATGGGTGACACCGCAGCCAAGCTGCTCGACACCCGCAAGACCATCCCCGGCCTGCGCCACCTTGAAAAATACGCCACCCGCATGGGCGGAGCCAAGAACCACCGCATGGGCCTGTGGGATGCCGCGATGATCAAGGACAACCACATCGCCGTGGCCGGAAGCGTGGGCGAAGCCGTCCGCCGGGCGCGCGCGGCGGGTGTGGCAGAGGTGATCTGCGAGGTCGACCGGCTCGACCAGATCGAACCCGCGCTCGCCGCCGGGGCCAGCCACTTGCTGCTCGACAATATGGACGCTGCCACCTTGCGCGCCGCCGTGGCCATGGTCGCAGGTCGGGTACCAACCGAGGCATCGGGCGGTGTAACGCTGGCCACAATCGCCGAAAAAGCCGCCACTGGCGTCACCTACATCTCGGTCGGCCGCCTGACGCAGAGCGCGCCAGCGGCTGACGTGGGGCTGGACTTTACCGCAATATGATTCTGCTCACGGCAAGTCGGCTGCGCCGACACCTCCGCGAGGGCGGGCTTTCGCCCGGCGCGTGTTCGCGCTTGCGGCCCGGCCTCGCCGGGCCGTTCCTGTGGCTGTTGGCGGCCTTCGTGCCACTGACGGCCCACGCCCAAGCCTATCAATGCACCGCCCCTAGCGCGCCCGTCTCCGTCCCGCGCATCGAGCCCGACGGGCCGACGCGGCTGATGCCGGTCAGCGGCTATACACTGGCGCTGTCGTGGAGCCCGGAGTTCTGCCGCGACCGGCAGGACAATCCGCGCAATGCCAGCCAGTGTTCGGGCAGCAATGGCCGGTTTGGCTTCATCGTCCACGGCCTGTGGCCCAACGGGCGTGGCAACAGCTTTCCGCAGTGGTGCGCCGCCCGCAGCCAGCCCGATCCGGCGCTGGTGCGCCAGAATATGTGCATGACGCCCGATGCGCGGCTGCTGGCGCATGAGTGGGCCAAGCATGGCAGCTGCATGGTCGGCACTCCGGCAACCTATTTCCGGGTGACGCAGACCTTGTTCAACGTGCTGCGCTGGCCCGATTTTGACCGCCTCTCGCGCCGTGATGGGCTGACCGCGGGTGATATCCGCACTGCCTTTGCCGATGCCAATCCGCTGTGGGAGGTGGAGCACATCGGGCTGAGGCTCAACGCGCGCGGATGGCTGGAGGAAATGCGCCTGTGTTATGGCCGCAACTTCCGCCCGGTGCGCTGTTCGGCTGAGCGGTTTGGTCCGGCGGATGACATTTCAGTGCGGATCTGGCGGGGGTTGTGAGGTTTCACCTCCGCCCGGCAAAAAACCCTCGCAGCAATTCCGCCGCCTCGACCTCGCCCATGCCCGAATAGACCTCGGGCCGGTGCAGGCATTGCGGATGGTCAAACACCCGCGCCCCGTGTTCCACCGCGCCGCCCTTGGGATCGGGCGCGGCGTAATAGAGGCGGGCGATGCGGGCGTGGCTGATGGCGCCGGCGCACATCGCGCAAGGCTCCAGCGTGACATAGAGATCGCAAGCGCCCAGCCGCTCGCTGCCAACATGCGTTGCCGCCATGCGCAGGGCGACGATTTCGGCGTGGCCGGTGGGATCGGCATCACTGCGGGTGCGATTATGGGCCGCGGCGATCACTTCGCCGTCGAGCACGACAACGGCACCTACAGGCACCTCACCCACCGCAACCGCCGCCCGCGCCTGTTCAAGCGCCTCCAACATCGGTAAAGGGATCGGCCAGCGGGTCATGCCGGGTGGCTAACTGCTGACGCGTGGGATCGCAATGGCGCTGTTGGCGGCTACCGATTGCTTGACGAGTCAGAAACCCCCCTGTATGCGCCCGCCTTCTTCCGGCCCATGGTCGGCAACCGATTCACACTCGTCAGAGAGATTTTGTCATGTCGCGCATTTGCGAACTTACCGGCAAGGGCCGCCAGGTCGGCCACAATGTCAGCCACGCCAACAACAAGACCAAGCGGGTGTTCCTGCCCAACCTGCAGAACGTCACGCTGATCTCGGAAAAGCTCGATCGCAGCTTCAAGTTCCGCGTATCGACCCACGGCCTGCGCTCGGTCGAGCACAACGGTGGGCTGGATAACTGGCTGATCAAGACCAGCGACGAAAAGCTTTCGACCTCTGCGGTCAAGGTAAAGCGTGAGCTGAAGAAGGCGCTGACTGCCGCCTGATTCGCCGTTTCGGCTGAATGAAATGGGCGCCCACCGAAAGGTGAGGCGCCCTTTTCATTGTGGCTCAGCTGATTCGGGCGCCCAGCGCAGTTTCGCCAGCAGGCTGCGCTGAAGGGCCGAGCGGTTATCATCCGATGCCAGCCAAAGGGTGATGCTGCCATCGGCGGCAGGCTCCACCGCCAGCCCTTCATAATTATCGCGCGGCAGCAGGTCTTCCAGCTGCACCAGCGGCGAAACCCGCCAGACTTTATCCGGATCGATCAGCGCCGGATCGGCCACCACCAGCCGCGATTCGAACACCGGCAGGTGCCAGCCCAGCCGCCGCAGGAGGATCAGCACGCGGCCATCGGGCAATTGCGCCATGTCGACCGGTTGATACCCATCGGGCCAAGCGATGCGGAAAGGCACTGGCTCGGCTCCGTCCACCGGATCAGCCCGATAGAGAAAACCGATCCCGCCAGTTTCCTTGAGCACCACAAAGCGCCCATCAGCCAGCCGGACCATCGCCTCGATCCCGCTGTTGTGGCCCCAATTGGCGGTATAGGCGGGCGCGACAAAGCGCTCCGGCTCACCCGTCATCGAATAGCGATAGATCGTGTGGTGGCTCTCATAGCCGACCCAATACTGCCCGCCCGAAGGATTATAGGTGACCGATTCGATATCGAGCAGATCTGCTATCGGCACCCCCGTGGGATAGAGCTGGCGCACCCCCACCACGAGGTCGCCAG
>CAMDSM010000114.1 GCA_945906905.1 Altererythrobacter xiamenensis
CAGGGCGAGGTGGCATGATCGATCACCAGCAGCAGCTTGGCATTGATCTCGTCACGCTTTGACAGCGTTTCATCGAGGTCCATGCTGCCCATAACGGTGCGCAGGTTGGTGGTGGTCAGCTGCATGATCGCGACATAGAGGTTCGACACCTCGTAAGCCGCCTTGCCAGCATCGAGCACCTGGAAGAACACCACCGCATCGACGCCAACCATGGCGTTGTCCTTGGTGATGATTTCCTGGCCGGGAATGTCGAGCACCTGCTCCATCACATTCACCTTGTGGCCCACCCGGTCGATAAACGGGATGATAATATGCAGGCCGGGATTGGCCGCCAGCGTGTATTTGCCCAGCCGCTCGACGGTGTAGACATAGCCCTGCCGCACCACCCGCACTCCCATGATCAGGAATACGAGCACCACGAATACCAAGGCGAAAAGCACATATTCCACGACCCGATCCTCCCGTCACACTGGCGAATGGCCCGATGGTAGCGCCGAGCGCCACGGGAGCAAGAAAAACCGGAATTCGGACGGGTGGCGGTTGCACAGTCTGCGCGGCCCGACACCGGGAGCCACAGCATTTTTGCAACCGGGCTTATCCGCCAGCGCCATATGCGTTAGAGGGGCGCGAAATTCACTTCTGGCGATTCTGCACGCCATCCCGCAGGAGCATTCCATGACCAAGCATATTCTCGAACGTCTGGCGCAAACCAACTCTGAAGGCGAAATCTGGTGGGACAGCTCACCGTTGACCTATCCCAGCTGGAAGGCCGAAACGCTGGCCAAGGCGCCCGATGCCAAGCGCGCCGAATGGACCGAACAGCTCACCCGGATGTTTGACGCGGGCACCATTCAACAGACCGGCACGATGGGCTTTCGCGGCGTCACCACCAACCCGCCGCTGTGCCTGCAAGCGATCCAGCTCGATCCCGCACTGTGGACCGCCCGGATCAAGGACATCGCCGCTGGCAACCCCGGCCTTGATGTCGAGGGCGTCTATTGGGCGGTCTATCTCGATCTGGTGAAGCAGGGTTCCGCCGCGATTGCGCCGGTTTATAAGGCCTCGGGCGGCAAATATGGGATGCTCTCTGGCCAGGTCGATCCGCGCTTTGTCACCGATGGCGAGCGGATGCTGGCGCAAGGCCTGTCGATCGCCGCCATGGGCGAGAACGTGATGGTCAAGCTGCCCGGCTCGAAGGAAGGCTATGAAGTGCTGGAGGAACTGACAGCGCGCGGCATTTCCACCAACAACACCACCAGCTTCACAGTGTCGCAATATTCGCGCTGCATGGCGGCGGTGACCGCCGGCCTGCAACGCGCCCGTGCCGCTGGCGTGGATGTTTCCAAGCACCGCAGCGTCATCACCCATATGTCCAGCCGTCTGGCGCAGCTGGGTGACTGGCAGAAAGAAGCCAAGGCGCGCGGGATTGAGCTGAGCCTGATGGAACTTCGCGATGGCGAGGAAGCGGTGCTCAAGCGCATCTATTGGTATGGCAAGTCGATCAACCATCCTTCGAAGATGCTGCAATGCTCGATGCGGGTGGAAAAGGACGATAATGGCAAAATGGTCAGCCGCCACGTGCAGGATTTCGCCGGATCGGACATGGTCTATACCTGCCCGCCGAGCTATATCCTGGGGCTGATGGAAGCCGAGGATGAGCTGGAGTTTGATGCCAAGGCCATCGAGCGGGAGCCCAACCAGAAGAGCCTCGAAAAGCTGCTCAAACTGCCCAGCTTCCGCCAAGCCTACGAGTTTGAGGGCATGAAGCCCGATGAATTCAGCCGCTATGGCGCCTTCCAGTCCACCGCCACCGAATTCGCCGCCGCCACCCGCCAGACGGTCGATTTCGTGCGCATGGTGGTCGAGGGCTGATGAGCCGTCACCACCGGGCTTGCCTGGAGCTCGTTGAAAGGGCGGGAGGAGCGATCCTCCCGCCCTTTTTTTCTTTCGGTTACACCAGCGACAACATCAACCCGCCCAGCGCGGCCAAGCCCAGCACCCGGATCACCGACCACTTCAAGCCGAACACCAGCCAGCAGGCAATCGCCGCGAGCAGCCCTGCGCGCCAATCAAAACTGGCCCATACCGGCTGGAACAACCGCAGCGGCCCGGCATGGCTCTCGTCAACTTGCGCAAACAGCACATGCAGCACGAACCACGCGGTGAGGTTGGCGATCACGCCGACCACCGCAGCGGTCACCGCCGCCAGCCCGCCTTTCAGCTTCACCGCCCGGCCCATCCGGTCAATCCACGGGGCAAAGGCGAATATCCACCCGAAACATGGCGCAAAGGTGACCCATGTGGTCAGCCCCGCCCCCAGAAGCCCTGCGACCAGCGGCGAGAACGGTTCGGGGGCACGGAAGGCGGCGAGATAGCCGACGAACTGCGTGACCATGATCAGCGGGCCGGGCGTGGTTTCGGCCAGCCCCAGCCCATCGGCCATTTCGCCTGCGTTCAGCCAACCAAAGCCGCTCACCGCTTCTTGCGCCATATAGGCCAGCACGGCATAGGCCCCGCCGAATGTCACCACCGCCAGCTGGCTGAAGAAGGTGCCGATGTCCCACAGCACGTGGTCTGTGCCCAAAGTGGCCGCCACCAGCACCATCGGTGCGGCCCACACCGCACCCCACACGGCAATCGCAGTGAACGTGCTGCTCCACGGTCGCGGGGCGAGAGGGGTGTTGTCAGTGGTGGGCTTCAGCGCCAGCCATTCGGGCCGCCACGCCGCCACCACCATGCCAATCGCGCCCGCCCCCAGCACCACCAGTGGAAACGGCAGATCGAGCAGGAACAGCGCCACAAATGCGGCCACGGCCAGCGCCTGCTTGAAGCGCGTGTTGAGCGCGCGCCCAGCAATCCGCAGCAGCGCCTGCACCACAATCGCCAGCACGGCGGCTTTCACTCCCAGAAACAGCGCCGCGAACCAGCCCATCCCCGCCGCCAGCGCATACATCGCCGACAGAGCCAGCATCACCAAGGCGCCGGGAATAACGAACAGCAACCCCGCCGCCAGCCCGCCGCGCCAGCCGTGCAGGCGCCAGCCGATCCAGGTCGCCAGCTGTTGCGCTTCAGGCCCCGGCAGTAGGTGGCAGAAGTTGAGCGCGTGGAGGAAATCCTCCTCGTCGACCCAGCGCCGCTCGTCCACCAGTTCACGGTGCATCAGCGCGATCTGCCCTGCTGGCCCGCCAAAACTGAGCAGGCCGATGCGCCAGAAGGCGCGCAAGATGTCAGTGAAACTGGGCGCGCGGCCCATCAATCCGCCCAATACAGGCGCATCGGATTATCGACCAGCAGCTTCCTCTGCAATTCAGCCGTGGGCGCGATGCGGGGGATCATGTCGACGAGGTGGCCGTCATCGGGAATCTTGTCCTGCATATTGGGGTGCGGCCAATCGGTGCCCCAGATGACGCGATCCTGATAGTCCGCCACCAGCGGTGCGACGGCGGCGGCGAAATTGCTCCACGGATCGCCCGATTCATCCAGCCGGTCGGGGCAAGTGGGCTTGAACCACACGTCATCGCGGCTTTCAAGCAAGCGGCGGAAGGCGCGCATATCGGGGCCGTCGGGGCCTTGGCTGACATTGGGGCGGCCCATGTGGTCAATCACCAGCGGCACCGGGATCGCATCCATGAACGGGCGCAATTCCTCAAGGATATCAGCCTCGAAATAGATCACCACATGCCAACCAGCGGGCAGGCGGCGGGCCACTTCGAGGAACTTGTCCTTGGGCGCATTGTCGACCAGCCGCTTGAGGAAATTGAAGCGGATCCCGCGCATTCCACCCAGGTGCAGCTGTGCCAGATCGTCTTCCGAAATCTCCGGATCAACCACCGCCACACCGCGCGCCATACCTTGCGATGCAGCAATGGCCCCTAGCGTGGCCGAATTGTCGGTACCGTGGCAGCTGGCCTGCACGATGACGTTCTTCGAAAAGCCCAAGTGATCGCGCAAGGCGAACAGCATGTCTGGCCCGGCGTCCTCGGGCAGATATTTGGCCTTGGCGCTGAACGGGTGCAGCGCCATTGGCCCGAATACATGGCAATGCGCATCAACCGCGCCGGGCGGGGGGACGAATGTGGGCTTGCTGGGGCTGGCGTGCCATGAAGTTATGCGGCCAGAGTCTTGGTCAGTCATGCGAAAATCACCCCATCCATCAGTTTGCGCGCAGTCCGCAGCAAAGCCGCGCTCTGAACCGCGCCATCATCGTCCATGGTCAGCACACAGGTCATCTCGCCAGTGGGATGTTCGACGCTGAGCGTCTTGCGTTGACCCTCAGGGATCACCGCCACTTTGGCCGCGGGCGAGCCTTCGATCAGCGCGGCGGTCGCCACGGTCACCGCTGCCAGCACGCCGATGGTGGCGTGGGCGCGGTGGGGGATGAAGCTGCGGGTGTTGATCGCGCCGCCGCCCGCCGGGGGCGAGACGAGGAACATCTTGGGCACCGATTTGGCTGTAACATCGCCAAGGTTCATCAGCGGACCAGCGGCCAGGCGGATGCTCTCGATCTTGGCGCGGATCGCGGCAAAGCCCTCGGCCTCCAGCTCCTCGCGGGTTTCATAGCCGGTGGCGCCAAGGTCTGCCGCAGCCATGACGATGCAGGGCATACCGTTGTCGATCAGGGTGCAGGCCACGCCCTCGATCATGTCGAAGGCATTGCCCGTGGGTAGCAGCGCGCCGCAGCTGGAGCCTGCCGTATCGCGGAATTCCACCGGCACCGGGGCATGGGTGCCGGGGACGCCATCAATCCGGGCGCTTCCTGTGTAATTCACAACACGCACACCGTCAGAATTGGCCGGTGTTTGCACCAGCGCCACCGCCGCTTGCCCGGTGTTTTCCATATAGATCGCCACCGAAGTCTCATCTCCGCTCGCCGCCACCAGCCCGCGCTCGATGGCGAAAGGGCCAACGCCCGCAAGGATATTGCCGCAATTCTGGGCATCGGTGACAATCGCCTGATCGACGAACACTTGCAGGAACAGGTAATCGACATCGATCCCGGGCCGCTCAGACTTCTTGACCACGGCCACCTTGCTGGTCAGCGGATCGGCCCCGCCCATGCCATCGATCTGGCGCGGATCGGGGCTGCCAAACGCGGCGAGCAGGAAGGCATCGCGCTGGGCGGCGTCTTGCGGAAGGTCATCGCTGAGGAAATAGCCGCCCTTCGACGTTCCCCCCCGCATCCACATGCATGGTGCGCTGGTCATCAAACCCACTTCAGCCCCATGTCGATCAACTTCTGGCGGAAGCCGTACATGTCCAGCCCCAGTTCGCCCGAAGCCAAACGCTCACGCTTGTTGCCCTCGTTGGCTTCGCGCGCCTGAGCGGCCTTGAGCACGGTCTCGGCATCCTCGCGGCGGACCACGCACACGCCGTCATCATCGGCCACGATCACATCGCCCGCGCGGATGAAGGCGCTGGCGCAGACGACATCGACGTTCACACTGCCAAGGCTGGCCTTGATCGTGCCTTGGGCGAACACGCGCTTGGCCCAGACGGGGAAATTCATCTCGGTCAGGTCGCGCACATCGCGGATCCCAGCATCGATAATCAACCCGCGCACCCCGCGTGCCTGTGCGCTGGTGGCCAGCAGATCGCCGAAATATCCGTCCTCACATGGGCTTGTGGGGGCGATCACCAGAATGTCGCCATCCTGGCACTGCTCAATCGCGGCGTGAACCATGTAGTTGTCGCCCGGCGGAACCGAAACGGTAATGGCGGTCGCACCGATCCGCGCGCCGGCATAGATCGGGCGCATATAGCTTGCCAACAGCCCGGTGCGCCCTTGCGATTCGTGGACCGTGGCCACTCCACAGGCCCCCAAAGCCGCGACAACATCCTTGTCGGCTCGGCTGATATTCTGGACGACAATACCGGACATTCGCGAGTCTCCTGCTCGTTCGCTGTGTGCTGTCCGGTTGACCTTGCATATTGGCTTCGTCAAGTGGTCCCGAAACTTGTAAGCACCACTTACAGAGTGTAAAGCGCCGCTCCGTAAGATGCCAGACCAGCACACACCCTCTGCCACCCCCCGCGTGGCCCTGATCGGCTTCGGTGAGGCCGCGAGCACCTTTGCCCGCGCCGGCGGGTGGGAGGATGCTGCCTCTGCCTTCGATATCGACCCTGCCCGCAAGGCGGTGATGGAGGATTGCGGCGTGATCGCTGCCGATCTGGCCGAGGTGTTGGTGGGGGCGCAAGTGGTATTGTCGTTGGTCTCCGCCGATCAGGCAGTGCCCGCCGCACAGGCCTGTGCGACCCACCTGCGACCCGGCACGCTGTGGTGCGACATGAACTCGGTCGCCCCCGATACCAAGTGCGCCGCTGCGCGTGCCATTGAGGCGGCGGGTGGGCGCTATGTCGATGTGGCGGTGATGGCTCCGGTCGATCCGGCGCGGCTCAACGTTCCGCTGCTGATCGCTGGCCCCCATGCAGTGGCTGGCATGGCCGCGCTCAACGCGCTGGGCTTTGCCAAGGTGCGCGTGGTCAGCGCGGATGTTGGGCAGGCGAGCGCGATCAAGCTGTGCCGCTCGATCATGGTCAAGGGGCTGGAGGCGCTGACTGCCGAGATGGTGCTGGCCGCCAGCAAGGCGGGCGTGCTGGACGAAGTGCTGGCCAGCCTCGATGCATCCGAAAAAACCATCAGCTGGCGAGAACGGGCCGATTACAATATCGACCGGATGCTGCTCCACGGCCGCCGTCGCGCCGCAGAAATGGCCGAAGCGGCCGAGATGCTGCATGACCTTGGCATTCCTCCGCTGATGACCGACAATACCGTGCGCCGCCAGCAGGGATTCGGGGAACTGGACATCCGCCCGCTGCCCGAAGGGCTAGAAGGCAAGTTGGCTGCGATAGAGGAAAGAACCAAGTCATGATCATCGATTGCCACGGCCACTATACCGTCCTCCCCAAGGCGCATGATGCCTGGCGTGAGGAGCAGAAGGCCGCGTTTAAGGCTGGCACGCTATGCCCGCCCTATCCCGCGATCAGCGACGACGATATCCGCGAAACGATCGAGGCCAACCAGCTGAAGCTGATCCACGAACGCGGTGCCGATATGACGATTTTCTCGCCGCGCGCCAGTGCGATGGCCCCGCATGTGGGCGACCAAAGCGTGGCGGTGAAGTGGGCCGCGGTGTGCAACGATCTGATCGGCCGCGTCGCCGGGCTTTACCCGGAAGTGTTCGCGCCCGTCTGCATGTTGCCGCAATCGCCCGAGGCCGACATGACCAGCTCGATTGCCGAGCTGCAGCGTTGTGTGGAAACAATGGGTTTCATCGGCTGCAACCTCAATCCCGATCCCGGCGGCGGCCGCTTCAGCCACCCGCCTTTGACCGATCCCTACTGGTTCCCCTTCTACGAGGCGATGGTCGAGCTCGACGTGCCGGCGATGATCCACGTTTCGGGCAGCTGCAACCCGGCGATGCACGCCACCGGGGCCTATTATATCGCCGCGGATACCGTCGCCTTCATGCAATTGCTGGAGGGCGATCTGTTCGCCCGCTTCCCGACATTGCGCTTCATCATTCCGCATGGCGGCGGCGCGGTGCCCTATCACTGGGGGCGCTACCGGGGCCTCGCAGACATGCTCAAGAAGCCAGACCTTTCCAGCCACCTGATGAACAACGTGTTCTTCGATACCTGCGTCTATCACCAGCCGGGCGTGAACCTGCTGGCCGATGTGATCGCCAACAAGAACATCCTGTTCGGCAGCGAAATGGTCGGCGCAGTGCGCGGGATTGATCCGACCACCGGGTTCTATTTCGACGACACCAAGCGCTATGTCGATGCACTGGATATCTCTGAGGCGGAGCGCAGCGCGATCTTTGAGGGCAATGCCCGCCGCGTCTTCCCCCGCCTCGACGCACAGTTGAAAGCGAGGAACCTGTGAGCAGCACCGCAACCGGATTTGGAGCTTGCGAAAAGCCCGAACGCTATATCCAGCAGCTTGTAAGCCACTGGGGCCACAATTTCGCCACCAGCTATGACGAAGGCGACGGGATGGGCACCTTCCCGTTTTCCGAGCACACCAACGTGGTGATGACGGCCCGCGAAGGCGGCATCGGCATTACGCTCACCACCGCCAACGCCGAAGAGAACGTGCGTATGCGCGGCGTCATCGAGCGGCATATTGATCGCTTCGCTTTTCGCGAGGCCCCGCTCGCATATCTGTGGGAGGAACAGGGATGACAACCTGGGTTACCAATGCATGGTATGTCGCCGCGTGGGATGCTGAAATCGATCATCAGCCGTTTGCCCGCACCATCTGCGGCCTGCCGATGGTTTTCTACCGCAAGCTCAACCGCAAGATTGTGGCGCTGCGCGATGCCTGCCCGCACCGGATGCTGCCGCTGTCGAAGGGGATTCGCGAAGGCGATTCGATCCGCTGCTCGTATCATGGGCTGAAGCTGGGGCCAGACGGAGTGGCGGAAGAAATGCCGCTCAAGAACGAGCCGGTCAACGCCCGCATCTGCGCCGAAGCCTATATCACGCACGAACGCTATCGCTTCGTCTGGGTGTGGATTGGTGAGGCCGCCAAGGCCGATCCGGCGCTGATCCCCGACCTGTGGCCATGCGCTGCACCAGGCTGGACTTTTGATGGTGATTACTACCACGTCGCCTGCGATTTCCGCCTGATGATCGACAATCTGATGGACCTGACACACGAAACCTATGTCCACGCCAATTCCATCGGCCAGGAAGAAATCCTCGAAGCCGGGATCGAATGCGTGGCCGACAACAAGAATGTGTGGGTGCGCCGGTGGATGCCCGCCGTCACCGCCCCGCCGTTCTGGCGGGCAGCGCTGGCCGAGGAAGGGCCGGTTGACCGTTGGCAGATCTGCCAGTTCAACCTGCCCGCTTCGGTCATGATCGACGTCGGCGTGGCGCGCGCCGGATCAGGGGCCTCGCTCGACAAGCACGATCAGGGGGTGCGCGGCATGGTGATCGATTTCATGACCCCTGAAACCGAGGATACGCACCATTATTTCTGGGGCATGGCGCGCAATTTTGAAGTGAACGATGCCGGCTTCACATCGCGCTTCAAGGCTCAGCAAGGCCAGGTCTTTGCCGAGGACAAGGTGGTGCTCGAAGCACAGCAGCAGGCCATCCGCGCCAATCCCGACATGCGCCTCAACGCCTATTCGATCGACCAGGGTGGTGTGCGCGCCCGGCAACTGATCTCGCGAGCCATCAAGGCTCAAGCCCTCGAACAAGTGAATGAACAGGAAAACTCTCAATGACCGACAAGAAGAAAGAGCGGATCGACATCCACGCCTATCTCGCCGCTTTTGACGACATCCCCGGCACGCGCGTGTTCACCGCCGCCCGTGCCCGCAAGGGATACTGGCTCAACCAGTTCGCGATGAGCCTGATGAAAGAGGAAAACCGCCAGCGCTTCCTCGGCAATGAAAGCGCCTATC
>CAMDSM010000115.1 GCA_945906905.1 Altererythrobacter xiamenensis
CCTCGACATCGCGCCCGTAAGCATCGAGCAGATAGTCGCCGTCCGCCGCCCAACCGCTGTCACCATGACCGCGCAGGTCGATTGTCACGCCGTAATAGCCTGCCGCCGCCACGATCCGCGCCGATCCGCGCCACGAACCACGGCCCTGCCCGCCGCCATGAAAAAAGAGCACGGGCGGCGCTGCCGGATCGCCAAAGGCTTCCCCGGCCAGATCCAGCCCATCTCCTCGGAAGCGAACGATGGCCCCGGACAAATCAGCCCGCCGTGATGGGCACGGTTTCGGCGTGGCTGGGATGCTCGCCGGGGCCCTTATAGGCAAATTTGTTTGGCGCATGATGCCAGTTACCGTCGTTGTGGCTTTCGTAGGACGATGCGACTTCGATCAGGCAGCCGTGCGTTGATTGTGCGCCGACCCAGCTCCATTTCTGCCAGGTCATGTCGGGATCGTTGAAGGTTTCGCCTTCGCCGGGCAGGTGAATGCCTTCGGCCTTGAGTTTCGCCATGGCGCCGGGAACGTCGTCGGTCGAGAAACACAGGTGATGGACATGTTCGCCCACCTTGTCGAGACGGCGGCCCAATGGGGTGCCAGGCGCGGGCTGGATGAACTGAATTTCGGTCGAATATTCGTTGACGAAGGTCGCCCACTTCATCCCGGCATCGCTGCCGCTGGAGAATTCGTCATACTTCACAATCCGCTTTTCCAGGCTTTGCGGATCGAGCACGCGCAGGATCTTGGTCCAGTCCACGATCGCCTGGTCGAGATCGCGCACAACCATGCAAACATGGGCAAAAGGTCCGCTGGGCATCAGAATTCTCCTTGCATCAGATAATCAGTATGGCGGTGCCGCTGTTGACCGTTCCTCGGCCAGCGACATCGAGTTGAAATTCGCAGGTCAGGTGATTGCCATCGACCGCAGTCACCGTGCCGGAGGCGGTCAGATGGTCGCCTTCGTAAACATTGTCGAGGAAGCGTGAATCCATCGCTTCGATCCGCGCGCCAGGAAAAGCGGCCAGCAGCATGTTCATCATGAAGGCCACATTCATCGGGCCCTGATTGATCCGCTTGTCGCCAAGTCCCTTGGCTTTCACCACGTCAACATCGAGGTGAATCGGATTGGGATCAGCCAGAAACACCGACCAGTCGCGCATCGCAGCGGGGCTGGCGCTGGTTACGACGAACGGGGGCAGGGCATCGCCAACGGCATAGCTCATGCTGCCAGTTCCTTGCGCGGGAGAACCCAGACATTGTCGGTTTCCAGCACTGCATCGCCGCCCGCAGCAGGGTGCAGACGCAGGCGGTAGGTCAACACGTCCATCACCCCCAGCTTGCGGCTGAGTTTGCGCACCAGGCTGAGTATTTCGCCGGTGACCTTGTAGCTTTCACCCACCATCAGCGGCGCGGCAAAGCGCACGCCGGATGATCCCATCATCGGCCCGTCATCGACATCGAATTCGCAGGTTTCGCATATGCCCGCCACGGACTTGCCCATCGCGACCTGGGTGGCGACATAGTAATAAATCGGATGTGCGCTGCCATCGATGGCAGGTTCAACCCCGGTCGAACGGCACAGAGCGGCGTTTTCCTCCGCCGTGATTGTGAACAGCTTCGTCCCGTCGAGCGAAGTCCCGGCGACGACAGGGGCGGGGGGCAGTTCGTCCATTGAAACGGGCCTTATTCAGAACGAGCGGGGCAGGCCGAGATTTTCGGCGATAGAGTTGCGCACCATCTCGTTGGAGATCGGCGTCATACGCAAGATGCGATGATCGCGCCAATAGCGTTGCATATCGGTTTCCGCCGAATAGCCCATGCCGCCCATGATCTGAATACCAAGATCGGCCGCCTCCACCGCACGCTCGGTGGCGACCATCTTGAGCATGTTGGCTTCATTGCCGCAGGGCATGCCCTTCGCCTGCATCCACGACACATTGTACAGCAGCAGCTCGACCAGTTTCTGCGAGGTGGCGATATCGGCCACATAGTGTTGCAGGATCTGGAACTGGCCAATCGGTTTGCCGAAGGCATGGCGTTGCATCATATAGGCCAGCGCGTCTTCCAGCACGCCGTCAATGGCGCCGAGGCATTGCGCGCCGACCATGATGCGTTCGTTGTTCAGGCTCGGCAGCATCGCGCTCCACGCCATGTGCGGTTCGCCCAGCACATCGGAATCGGGCACGAACACGTTGTCGTAGTGAACCTCGCAGCTGCCCATGGCGCGCATACCCAGCTTGGGCAGCAGGCTGGTGGTGATGCCGGGGCTTTTGGCATCGACGAAAAACGCGCTCAGCCCGTGGTGCTTCTTGGCGGCGTTGCGATCAGATCGTGCCAGCACCAGCAGCCGGTCGGCCACTTTGGCTGCAGTGGTCCACATCTTGGCGCCGTTGATCACCCAGCCGCCATCGACCTTGTCGGCAAAGGTCTTCATCGCGCCGAGCACATCGGTGCCGCCGTCAGGCTCGGTCATCGAGAGCGAGACACGCATGTTCCCGGCAGCCATTTCGGGCAACCATTTCTGGCGCTGTTCCTCTGTTCCGGCGACGGTGATGGTTTTGGCTCCGCCGAACGAGGTCAGGCCCCAGACCCACAGCAGGCCGCCAGCGGTGCGGGCCATTTCGCGCGCGAAGATCATCTGCATGACCACATCGCCGCCAAGGCCGCCATACTCTTCGGGGATTCCGATACCGAAGAAGCCCTGTTCTTTCAGCTTATCCCAGATGACAAAGGGATAGTTCTCCTCGTCAGCCTCTAGCTTGCGCATGAGATCCTTGGGCAATTCAGCATCAACCCAGCGGCGCGCCATGTCGCGGAAGGCCGACTGTTCTTCGGAAAGTTCAAAATCCATGGCCACACCGTGCAATGTGGTGGCGCCTTGGCAACCTATCCAAAGTCAGGCCAAAGTGAGGAGTCGCTAGATCGAAAGCCCGCCTTCAACCGCTATCACCGACCCGGTGACGTATGCGCCGGCGCGTGAAGCCAGATAGATTGCGGCCCCGGCAACGTCTTCCGGAGTGCCGGTGCGACCGCGCGGTACGGCACCTTCGACCATCTTGCGCATGGCATCGTCGGTAATGACGGTCATGTCGCTTTCGAAGAAGCCGGGTGCGATCACGTTCACCGTGATGTTTTCCGGCGCCAGTTTTTTGGCCAGCGACTTTGTCAGCCAGTGGATCGCGCCCTTGGCCGCCTGATAGCTATAGACCTCGCGCGGGCCGATCTTGAGCGCGCCGACCGAACCGATATTGATGACCGCCGCAGGCCGCTCTGCCGTCCCCCCGGCGCGCAGCAGCGGGAGCAGCTTCTGCACCAGAAAGAATGGCGATTTCAAATTGAGGTCGATTACGCTGTCCCACTGGTCTTCGCTGAAAGCATCGATCGTCGCATCGGTTAGGGTGCCGGCATTGTTGACCAGGATATGCAGCGCGCCTTCGCGGGCGGAAACCTGTTCCACCAGCCTGGCGATGCCTTCGACGGTGGAGACATCTGCGGCCAGACCGATTACCTCTCCTTCGATTTGCGCAGCGGCACGCGCCACTTTTTCGGCATTGCGGGCACAGATATAAACCCGCGCGCCCGCGGCGGCGAGGCCCGAGGCGATCATCCGGCCGATGCCGGCGCTCCCTCCGGTGACGAGCGCCACGCGGCCACGGACCGAAAACAGGCTATCGATATCCATCAACCAGTGATCCGCAGGATGATGTCGCAGGTGCCTTCCGGATCGCCGACATTGAAAGCGTGATCGCCCGGATGCGGGTGGACTGGCCAACCAAGCGCCCGAGCGCGTTCGTGCATGGCCCCCATGATCGTGTGCTGGGCGGCGACATAGTCGACCTTATGCGTGATCGATTCCGCCCCCACCGCAATCGCGCAACTGGTCGCGCGCATCGGCTGGTCGGACAGGTGATCGAGCAACCATTGCTGGCGCTCTGCGCTCATCATGAACGGATGGGTCTTGGACATTTCGCGCTGCTGGAGGTGAACGCCCGAACCAATCGGGCCTTCACCAGCTGCCAGCATGGCATCGAGCCCGGCAGCGTCAGCCTCGCTCGCAAAGCCGAGCAGCGAGGCGATACGTTCTCCTGCATGGGCAATGATCGCATCGAGCAAAATCGCTCGCGACACCCGCTCTCCCGCCTGCGCCAGCACGCCGGGCACAATCGTTCCGGCATAGGAATGGGCGACGAGGACGACATCGCTGAGATCCTCGTATTTGAGGACATTGACCACGTCGAGCACATGCACATCATTGCCAGCAGCGCGGCTGATCAGGTGTTCGCGCTCACCAAAGCCGGTGAAGGTGGGGGTGTAGACCGTGTGGCCCTTGGCCTCGAGAATTTCGCGGCAGAACTTCCACGTCCAGCCGCCCATGCCGCCGCCGTGCATCAGGACAAAGGTGGTCATCGCTCAGGCTCCTGCCGGTTCGGTGTTTTCGATAAAGCCTTCGGGGATGTTCGGCCCCCACAGGTAGAAGCTGTCGCCCGGATCGTGGTTGGGATTGGCGGGCCAGTCAAAATCAGCCGGGATGAAGTCAATATCGGCTGAGAATTCGGCATAGCTGCCCCACGGATCGGCGGCGTAGTAGAAGTAATTTGCCCCCAAAACGTGGCGGCCGACGCCCCAGCCCTTGGTATATCCGGCGCGCATCATCTGGGCCGATCCAAGCCCGACTTCCTGCACCGAGCCGACTTCCCAGCTGCTGTGATGAAATCCGCGATGGGTCGATCCGACCAGCGCCAGCAGGTGATGGTCGCTGCCGTGCGCACCGTGGAGGAAAGCAACCACCGGGCCGCTGCCGTCGGACATGCGCAGGCCAAGCGTCTGTTCGTACCATGCGGTCGCCCCGACTACATCGGAGGTATAGATCGCGAAATGCGACATTCCGCGCGCAGCGACCTTGGGAGCGGACGAATTGAACACCGCGCCGGTTTCGCCAGCAGGTGCGGAAATGACCTCGAACCGGGTCTTGGCCGAAGGCGATGCCTTGTCCGCAACGCGGATGTTGAGCGGCAGGCCATCGAAGCCTTCAATCCAGATGCCTTCTGCGCCTCCGCCAGCCGGGGCTGCGATCCGCTTGGTGCCTCTAGCGTCAAGATGGGCGGCAAAACCGGCTTCATCTTCGGCGTAAATGCCAAAACTGATATAGGCCAGCTGCTTTGCTTCGCCCTTCATCAGGCGGCCCCAGCAATGCGGATTGTCCGCCGCGAACAGCGCCAGCCCGCCCGCATCATCGCGTACGTCGAGGCCGAAAGCCTCATAAAATTGGCGTGCTTCGTCCAGATCGGGCACTTCGAGCGCGAAGTGATCAATCGAATGGATTGCCAGAACATTTGGGCGTTTCATCATTCTCTCCTGCAAGCCTGACCGACCGGTGCAGGCAACGGGCACCTATTCGGCAACGATCGGATTGCTGAGCAGGCCGACGCCTTCGATTTCGACTTCGCAAATGTCGCCATCTTTCATCCACACTGGCGGATTGCGCGCAAGCCCGACGCCGCCGGGCGTGCCCATCACCAGCACGTCACCCGCTTCGAGCGTCATGAATGTTGAAAGCAGCGCGATCGTTGTTGCGGTATTGAAAATGAGGTTGCTGGTGTTCGAACTCTGCATGACTTGGCCGTTGACGCGGCATTCGATCTTCAGCCCGGCACCGCCCGCAGGCACTTCGTCCGGCGTGACCAGCCACGGGCCGAAGGCGCCCGTATCGTCGAAGTTCTTGCCCGCAGTCCATTGCGGCGTGCGCAGCTGGTAATCGCGGATCGAAGCATCGTTGAACACCGAATAGGCGGCAACATGGTCAAGCGCATCGCTTTCCGCGATGTTCTTGCCGCCTTTGGCCAGCACCACAACCAGTTCGGCTTCCCAATCGAGCTGGCTGGAAACCTTGGGCAGGATGATCGGCGCGCCATGCCCGATCAGGCTGGACGGGAAGCGGCCGAACAGCACCGGAAATTCCGGAATGCCAAGGCCCGATTCCTCGGCATGGTCGCGGTAATTGAGGCCAAGGCAGATGATCTTCGAGGGCCGCACAACTGGCGGCAGAAAGGTCAAACTGGCTTCGTCGACTGCTTCGCCCGCAGCCGCTTTCGCGCCCGCTTCGGCCAGGGTTCCGGCGGCCAGATGAGCGTCGATATCGGCAAGGCTTTCGCCAAAAGCGATGGTCACCTTTTCACCCGACTTTGCCGCGAGGCCGATCTTGCCGTCCTTGGTCACTCTTGCGATACGCATGGAAATCTCCGTAAATTGAATGAATTACTGGCTGGCTTTTTGCCCGGAACCACCACCTGTGGCGGGCATCAAATTGTTACTCATTCCGCCATCGACCAGAATATCGATGCCGGTGATGTGCCCGGCTTGTGGGCTAAGCAGGAACAGGATCGTGTTGGCGACATCCTCAGCCATGCCCAGCTTGCGCAGCGGGATCATCGATTCGCGCTGCGCTCGGCGTGTCGCGTCATCATACCCGACCTTGGTCATCGGTGTATAGGTTGGGCCAGGCGAGACTGTGTTGCAGCGTATGCCGTCCGGTCCCCATTCAAGCGACAACTGCCGCACCAACATCAGTAGCGCGGCCTTGCTCGACGAATAGAAACCGAGCCCTGGAGTGGGCTGCGTGGCGGACATTGATGCCGTGGCCACGAATGCGCCATGGCTGGCCGCAAGGTGCGGATGCGCGGCCTTGGCCAGCAACCAGGTGGCGCGGGTGTTGATCGCATAGATCCGGTCAAACAATTCGGCCGTTTGCTCGACCAGCGGGGCACCGGCGATGATCCCGGCATTGCTGACCACCGCATCAATCCCGCCCATATGGGCCAGCGCGGCGGCCACGATCACATCGCCACAATCCGCAGATGCAAGGTCAGCCACGCAAATTCCGGCGGTTGGCCCGATTGCCTCTGCCACGGCGGCAAGTCCCGCAGCATCGCGGTCTGTCAGGAGCAGGCGATGTGCGCCTGATTCTGCTGCCAGCAATTCGGCGACCGCCCGGCCGATGCCGCTTGCCGCACCGGTGATGATGACACGCATCAAAACCCTCTCATTCCGTTATGCCAAGCTCGGCCATCAATTGCTGGCGCAGCTTGAACTTCTGGATCTTCGATGCTGACATGGGCCATTCTTCGATGAAACGCACGTGCCTTGGCACCTTGAACGAAGCAATCCGCTCGCGGGCATAGGCGATCAGTTCCTCTGCCGAAACTGCCCCGTTCCTGAGCTTTACATAGGCTGCTGGAACTTCTTCGAGGCGCGCATCGGGAATGCCGATCACCTGCGTCAGTTCCACGCCATCGTGCGAATCAAACACCGCCTCGACCTCGGCGGCGGCGACGTTTTCGCCGCCGACCTTGAGCATGTCCTTAAACCGCCCGTGAAAGCGCAGGTGGCCGTTTTGATCGACCGAGCCGATATCGCCGCTGTGATACCAGCCTTCGGAGTCAATCGCTTCGGCAGTTTTGGCCGGATCGCGGTGGTAACCGTCGAGCATATTAAACCCACGAATCCAGATCTCGCCCTGCTCGCCAACCGGAACTTCCTCGCCGCTTTCAGGCGAAACAATGCGCACCGAAATGCCCATCAGCGGGTAGCCGAGCGCCTGGAAGCCCAATTCGCGGTTCATGTCGAACCCGCCGGTTGTAACAATGCCGCTGGCTTCGGACATGCCATAAGTGCCGACCTGCAAGGCGTTCGGCATCTTGGCGCGATAGGCGTCGCCCACCGATTTTGGCATCTGGCTGAAACAGCTATTCATCAGCCGGACCGAGCTCATGTCGGACTTGTCCCAGTCAGGATGGGCGATCATCGCCTGGTGGAAGGTGACGAAGGGTAGGAACAGCATGGTTGCAGCCTCCGCCTCGATCTGGCGCAGGCTTTCGCCCGGATCGAAATGCGGCTGGCCGATGAATGTCCCGCCAACCTCAATCGCGCCCAGCATCGCTAGCAAAGCGGCAATGTGAAACAGCGGCATTGGCGACCAGACGCGTTCGGCAGCCGTAAACGCCCAACGGCCTCGCGCCAGATTGCTGGCTTCGCGGCAGATCGCCTCGTTGCTGAGCAGGCAACCCTTGGGATTGGCCGAAGTGCCCGAGGTGTAGAGGATCATGCAGGTATCGCGCAGCCGCACCGCCAGCCGCGCCTCGTGCACGGCAGCGTCGGAACTGGCGGCAGCGGCCCGGTCGAAACTGGCCTGATCGACGAAGCCAAGGGCCTGCCTGCCGCCATGCAGGATCAGGTGACGCAGCCGGTGTTCGCCTGCCAGCGAGAGGTTCAGTGGATCGGAGCACTGGGCAAGATCGGGAAACGCCTCGGTCAGGCGGGCGACGAAATCGACGAATTCATCGGACTCGCTGTTGGTGACCACCGCCACAAGATCGGCATTTTCGACGACATAGCGGACTTCCGGCGCGCGGTAGCGGGCGTTCATCAGCACCGAAACGCCACCTACCATCGACACCGCGAACAGGGTTTCGATGAATTCGGTGCCCGATGGCAGCATGATGCCAACATGGTCACCCGGCCTGATTCCCAGCCCGATTAACCCGCGCGCACGGTGCATCACCCCGCGCACAATATCGTCATAGGTCCGCCGCCCGGTTGGGAAGACAATCACTTCCTTGTCCGGAAACTGATCCCATGATTTTAGAAGCATATCGCCCAGCGGGCTCACGCTTATGCGCATCAGGGAAGGATCTTCGCTCAACGCTGGCAAAACGGCACACTCCACACGCAGGCCGCTACAATGCCCCGCACACGTAGACTGGCGCTGTTGGGGCCATGTCTGGCCTGCCCTAGGATAGGTCCGATAGGCATGAACAGCGTCAGCCGCACCCGACCAGACCGCCATCGACCGGAATTTCCGCTCCGGTGATGTAGCCGCTGGCGCGCGAGGCAAGGAACACGATCACGCCGCCGATTTCGTCAGCGCGGCCCAAGCGGCGCATTGGAATATGCGCGAGGACTGCCGGATCGACGACATCATCTTCGCGCAAATGTGCGGTCATTTTGGTGGGGAAGAAGCCCGGCATAACCACGTTCACGTTGATATTGCGCGCCGCCAGATCGCCCGCCAGATCGCGGCTGAGCATGTGGATCGCCGCCTTGCTGGACGAATAGGAATAGGCGCTCAGCCGTTCGGTCACCTTGCCCGCCACCGAACCGATATTGATGATGCGCGCCGGATCATCCACTGATGCGGCGGCTTCCAGTTCTGGCAGTAGTTCGCGGATCAGGGTGAAGGGGGCCTGCACATTGACCATCATCACGCCTGCCCAGGCCTTGTCGGGGTAGCTGTCGACCGGCGCACCCCAGGTCTTGCCGGCATTGTTGATGATCACATGCAGCTTGCCGCCAAATGCCGCGCGTGTGCGGGCGGCAAGATCGACAGCGGCTTCGGGCGATGACAGGTCGCA
>CAMDSM010000116.1 GCA_945906905.1 Altererythrobacter xiamenensis
GAGGCGGAGGGGGAGGAGGCGGAGGCGGCGGGGGAGGCGGAGGCGGCGGCGGGGGGGGAGGAGGCGGGGGAGGAGTGTCGCCACCAAAGTTGTAGATCAGGCTGATCAGCGCCGAATGCGTCGCCATATCGAAAGTGTTGAGCCGGCCCACGCTGTCACGGACTTCGAAGGTGTTGGTGTTGAGGTAACGATACTTCACGCCAACATCGAAGTTTTCGCTCGCGGGGACACGCAGGGCAGCGATGCCCTGCCAAGCCCAAGTGTGATCGGCATCATCCCAATAGCCATCTCCGAATGTGGAGGTCGTCACTTCACCGCTCATCCAGGTGTGGCCGAAACCGCCACCGATCGAGAAGCCGATGCCTTCATCGCCGCCGAAATCGAGCAGCGCATTGGCCATCACCGAAGTCAGGCGGGTTTCACCCGCAGCCGAGAACGTACCGGTGTCCAGCGCATTGAAGGGACCGCGCGGCACGCCGGCGATGCTCGACGAAACCACATCGGGATCCCACTCCTTGTAGGAACCTTCCAGCTCGGTGCGGATGATGCCGAAATCGTAACCGAGCGCGCCGCCCAGTTCCCAACCCATCTCACCTTCGGTCAGCACCGCATCTTCGCGCACGCTAGCGCCCGTCGTTACGTCAGTGGTATATTCATTCGGAAACAGGGCGCCGACATCAACGCCGAAATAACCTTGTCCGTCCCGAGCCATTGCCGGCGCTGCCAGAGCAGCTGCCGCAACGCCGAGGCTGAGCGCAATCTTTCGCATGTTTAAATTCCCCTTTTGATCTTAGTGAAACCACATAAATGCACAGCTAACCCATGGCAACTGCAAGTAATCGTTCGGGCGCACAAATTGGCCAATGACTGGCCGCCCTGCCCTTGTGCTACCAAAGGCTGCTGAACCTGCTGGTTCCCATTTATGGCCAAATCCCGCAGGTTTCACGCCATTTCCGCACACCTTTCGGTATATGGTTGCATAATTACAACAGATACCAACAGATAGGCCGAAAAGGCCGCCGTTTGGCCAAAGCCGCCGGTTTCGGGTCTGATTGGCCTGCAATGGCCATCGAATTTGAAATTACAGCGCCAGTTCGCCGGTTTCACCGGTGCGAATCCGCACCACCTCGGGCAGGTCGAGCACGAAGATCTTGCCGTCACCGATCGTGTCGGTGCTGGCGGTGACGCGGATGGTTTCGACCACCTGAGCCGCAAGTGCATCGCTGGTGGCAATTTCCAGCCGCACCTTGGGCAGCATGTTGACCGCATACTCGGCCCCGCGATAGATTTCGGTCTGCCCTTTCTGGCGGCCAAAACCTTTGGCTTCGGACGCGGTCATCCCGGCCACGCCGATCCCGGTCAGCGCCTCGCGCACCTCTTCGAGCTTGAACGGTTTGATCACCGCAATCACCAGCTTCATCGCTGTTCCCCCATGGATGGCCAAGCTGGCACACGCGCCCAGCCTGAAGCAAGCGCCTATAATGGACCTGCCCGCACGACTGGCAACAAAAAAGGGCCGGAGCGCTTGGCTCCGGCCCAAAGTTTGTATGTTCGCAGGAGGAACATCGGGAGGCGGGACCGGGGGAGGTGGAAGGGAACCCCGGTCCCGCCAAACTTGTCAGTAGTTGTAGGCACGCTCGCCGTGTTCGCGGATGTCGAGGCCTTCAACCTCAACCTCTGCCGAAGGACGAAGGCCGATGGTGTATTTCAGAGCCAGGAACAGCGCGGCGGAAACCGTGCCAGTCCAGGCAACCGTTACCAGCACGGCCTTGATCTGAACGATCACCTGGCCCGCCATGTCATAGGCACCGGCCACAGCCACCGGAGCGGTGTAGTCGATCCAGCCCTGGCCACCCAGCGCCGGGTCGGCCACGATGCCGGTGGCGATGGCGCCGATGATGCCGCCCACTGCGTGGATGCCGAACACGTCGAGCGTGTCGTCATACTTCAGCTTGGACTTCACTGTGGTGACGAAGAAGAAGCACACAGCCGAGGCAACTGCGCCCAGCAGGATCGCGGTCCCGGGGTGGGCAAAGCCCGCCGCCGGAGTAATCGCCACAAGGCCAGCCACCACACCCGAAGCACCGCCCAACAGCGAAGGCTTCTTGTGAATGATCTGCTCGATGATGGCCCAGGTCACACCCGCTGCAGCAGTCGCCACGAAGGTGTTGATGAAGGCCAGCGCAGCAAAGGCATTGGCTTCAAGTGCGGAACCCGCGTTGAACCCGAACCAGCCGATCCACAGCAGCGAGGCGCCGATCATGGTCATCACCAGGCTGTGCGGCGGCATGGCTTCGGTTTTGAAGCCGATGCGCTTGCCGATCACCAGGCAGCCGATCAGGCCGGCAACGCCCGCGTTGATATGCACCACGGTGCCGCCAGCGAAGTCGAGCGCGCCGATGCCCCACAGATAGCCCATGTCGGTCGGAGCGTTCGGGAGGAAGTCCGGTCCAGCCCAATACCACACCATGTGTGCGATCGGGAAATAGGCCAGCGTCAACCAGCCAACCACAAACAGGATCAGCGGGGTGAACTTCACGCGTTCAGCAAAGGCACCCACGATCAGCGCCGGGGTGATGCAGGCAAAGGTCATCTGGAAGATCACGAACACCAGTTCGGGCAGATAGACCCCGTTGGAGAACGTCGCCGCCATGGTGGTGACATCGACACCGGCGAGAAACGCCTTGTCGAACCCGCCAACAATGGTTGGCCACGGGGTGCCGGTGGAGGTGAAGGCCATCGAATAGCCCCAGGCGAACCACACCAGCGCCGAAACGCAGACGATCGTCAGCACCTGCATCAGAATGCTGAGCATGTTCTTGGTCCGCACCAGCCCGCCGTAGAACAGCGCGAGGGCCGGGACCGACATCATCAGCACAAAGGCCGACGATACCAGCATCCAGGCGACATCGCCTTTGCTGACCATGTCGGCAGTGGGTGTGAAAGCAACGGCAGCGGCCGGAGCCGCCTCAACCACAGCAGTGGTGGCCGTGGTGGCCACTTCAGCCACCGCCTCGGTCGCTTCCTGCGCGAAGGCGGCAGTAGCGGCGAAACCAGAGGCGATCAGTGCCCCTGCGCCGCAAGCAATTTTGCGAATCATCTCGTTACCCCTCAAGGTTGCGGCACTCACAGTGCAGTCTCGCCGGTTTCGCCGGTGCGGATCCGGGTGGTCGACGCCAGGTCGAGCACGAAGATCTTGCCGTCACCGATGCTTTGGGTGCTGGCGACCGCCTGGATGGTTTCGACCACCTTGGGGCACAGCTCATCGCTGACAGCGATTTCGAGCTTCACCTTGGGCAGCATGTTGACCGAATATTCGGCCCCGCGATAAATCTCGGTCTGCCCCTTCTGGCGGCCGAAGCCTTTGACTTCGGACACAGTCATGCCCGCAACGCCCAGCGCACCAAGCGCCTCACGCACTTCGTCGAGCTTGAACGGTTTAATGATGGCGATGATGAATTTCATCACTGACCCCTGTTGCTTTACCGGAAGACAGTCCCGGCCAAGGACAGACGATGCAAGCGCCGTGCCAAGTGCCGCTAGCGGGGCGTTTACCGCGCGTTAACGATCATGACGGCGATTTTCCGAGCCTCGGCGCGCTCGAATCTTGGGCACATGCCTGTTTTTTAGGCACCCAACTCCAGTACCGCCCCCACTGGCAAATGGTCTGAAGCGCGCACTGCCACCGCGCTGTGGTGGACCTTGGTGACAATGCAACGCCAATGATTGGTATGGACGATCCGGTCGAGGCTGGCGAGCGGGCGGCGGGAGGGGAAACTGCTGCCGGGATTGAGCACGTTCCAGCCTGCCCCAAACGCCCGCAGCGCACCGTCGCGTGCCGACCATTCGTTGAGATCGCCCATGATCACGGCGGGGCTGCCCGCAGCCTCCAGCACATCGCACACCGCCTTGATCTGGCGGCGGCGGAGCAGGCCTGACAGATCGAGGTGCGTTCCCGCCACGACAAATTCCCGGCCATCCTTCACCAGTCTTGCCTGCACCGCACCGCGCGGTTCGAGCGAGGGCAATTCGATCGGCGCGGCGTCGATGATTGCGATCCCCCGGCGCACCAGGATAGCATTGCCGTGCCAACCCATGCCGCCGGGACGCGAGGCCAGCGGGGCGATCTGCCAGTGCGATTCGGCCAGCAAGCCGCGTGGCAGAACAGCGGCGCGGGTGCCGAAGCGCAGGTCCGCCTCCTGCAGGGCGACCACATCGGCATCCAGTTCGTGGAGCACGCGGATGATCCGGTCAGCATCGTGCCGCCCGTCGGCTCCCACCGCCTTGTGGATGTTGTAACTGCCGAAAGTGAGCCGCATTATTGGTCCGGCGCTTCCCCGGCGATGAAACGATCGGTCGCGCGTGTCGGCAGGCCGTCGATGCTGTGGGTGCGGCCCTGAAAGCGCAGCACCCATTCGTCGGGATCCTGCTGCTCATGCCATTTGACCATCGTTGGCCGTTCATGGTCGAGCGTCATCACCGGCACGCCCCAGCCGCACGATGTCTGCACGCTGTCGACCGCGATATCGAAGATTTGCCGCGTGCCGGGAAGCAGGGTGAAATGCGCCGCCAGTTCATCCCAGCCGGGATCGGCCGGCAGCACCGGATGGCCCGTGCCATAGATGCGCATGATCAGCGCGGGCGCTTCAAAATTGCACATCATGATGGTGATGCGCCCATCGAGGCTGAGGTGCGCGTGGGTTTCATTGCCCGATCCGCCAAGGTCGAGATAGGCGACGCGATTGGGCGACAACACCCGGAAGGTATCGGCCAGCCCCTTGGGCGAAAGGTTGATCCGCCCCTCGGCAGCGGCAGTTGCGGTGAAGAACACCGCCTGCTTGCCGATCATGGCAATATGCGCAGGCGTGAGCATCTGGGTGAAATCGGACATGCCGCGCAACCTATGGCCCGGCGCGCCTCTTGTCACCTCTCCTTGGTAGCGCTGAAAATCAGATCAGGGTTCTTCTCCGCCGCGTAGTTCACGTCCCACGGGCTGCGGGCCATGA
Source organism: Altererythrobacter xiamenensis (assembly GCA_945906905.1). Taxonomy (GTDB): domain Bacteria; phylum Pseudomonadota; class Alphaproteobacteria; order Sphingomonadales; family Sphingomonadaceae; genus Alteraurantiacibacter; species Alteraurantiacibacter xiamenensis_A. Next base: position 5,007 of record CAMDSM010000116.1, read on the forward strand.
ACACCAGATCGCCATCGCGGTCTTTCGCCAAATTGTTGCGGTTGAATTCGGCGAAAGTCCGCAAGCCTGCCTCGCTGCCCTTCAGCCAGCGCGCGGTGGAGAAGGGGGAGGCCTCCAGCGTGGCGGCCACCTTATATTCCGCATCCAGCCGCGACACGAGCACTTCGAGCTGCAACTGGCCGACCACGCCGACAATCCACTGCGCGCCAAATTCAGGATAGAACACCTGGATCACGCCCTCTTCGGACAGATCATCGAGCGCTTTGCGCAATTGCTTGGTCTTAGTCGGATCGACCAGCTGCACCCGGCGCAGGATTTCGGGCGCAAAATTGGGCAGGCCGGTGAAGCGGACGGTGTTTTTCTCACTCAAGGTATCACCCACCCGCAAGGTGCCGTGGTTGGGAATGCCGATGATATCACCCGCTTCCGCCGTATCGGCCAGCTCGCGGTCCTGCGCGAAGAACAGGATCGGGCTGTGGATCGCGATCGGCTTGCCAAGGCCCGATGGCACCAGCTTCATGCCGCGTTTGAAGGTGCCCGAAACCTGCCGCATAAAGGCGATCCGGTCACGGTGGTTGGGATCCATATTGGCCTGAACCTTGAAGATGAAGCCGGTCACTTCATCCAGATCGGGGCTGATCATGACATCGCCCGCCGGCTGTGGACGTGGCGGCGGGGCGTAGGCGGCGATGGCATCGATCAGATCCTCGACGCCGAAATTCTTCAGCGCCGATCCGAAATAAACCGGCGTCAGATCGCCGTTGCGGTAGGCATCCAGATCGAACGCGGGATAGCCGATTCGCGCCAGCTCGACCTCCTCGGCCCATTGATCGGGGATCGCCGCGCCGCGATCGACCTTGCCGAGGAATTCCTTGCTCGGCCCCTCTGGCCGGTCAATATTGCCGGTGGCAAAATCGAGCACGCCTTCAAACTGGCCGCCCATGCCGATGGGCAAGGTTTGCGGGCTGACATCGAGCGCCAGCATGTCGGCGATTTCGTCGAGCAGCTCGAACAGCGGCCGCCCCTCACGGTCAACCTTGTTGACGAAAGTGATGATCGGCACGGAACGCAGGCGGCAGACCTCGAACAGCTTGCGGGTCTGCGGCTCGATCCCTTTGGCCGCATCGATCACCATCACGGCGGAATCGACCGCGGTAAGCGTGCGATAGGTATCTTCGGAGAAATCCTCGTGCCCCGGCGTGTCGAGCAGGTTGAAGGTGATGCCCTCTCGCTCAAACGTCATCACGCTGGAGGTGACCGAGATGCCGCGCTGCTGCTCGATCTTCATCCAGTCAGACCGGGCACGGCGGGCCTGACCGCGCGCCTTGACCTCACCCGCAAGGTGGATCGCGCCGCCTTGCAGCAGCAGCTTTTCGGTGAGCGTGGTCTTGCCCGCATCGGGGTGCGAGATGATGGCGAAGGTGCGGCGATTGCTGGTCATGGTTTTCTCTCAATCCCTTCCAGCGTTCCGGAGGGCAGGGTGGGGTGGGGTTGGGTAAACTGCATCCTATGCGCAGCCCCGCCCGCTAACCCCGCAATTCCCCGCCCAGCTTGGCCGCCGCCGCCACCACAGAATCCGAAATCGCCTTCAGCTCAGCATCGGTGAAGCTCTTCTCGCCCGGTTGCAGCGTCACCTCGATGGCGAGCGACTTCTTGCCTTCGGGCACCCCTTGTCCGGCGAACAGGTCGAACAGGCGGGCGTCGGTGATGCTGGTCTTGTCCGCCCCCTTTACCGCACGGACCAGATCGCCTGCGGGCAATTCGGCCGGCACCAGAAAGGCGAAATCGCGGCTGACCGCCTGCAGGGCTGGCGGGGCATATTGCGTGCGGGCGAAACCCGTGGCCTTGCGCTGCGGGATGGCATCGAGGAACAGCTCCACCGCCGAGACCGGGCCGTCAATATCAAACGCCGCCAACGTCGCCGGATGCAGCGCACCGAAGCGGGCGAGGACAGTTTTGGGGCCGAGCCGCAGAGTGCCGGACTGGCCGGGGTGGAACTGACGGCCAGCCTCGCCCATGACCATCAGATTGGCCACGGGCGCGCCAGCCTCGGCCAACAAGGCGAGCGCCTCGGCCTTGGCGTCGAGCGCATCGAACTTCGCCGCTTTGCCGCCAAAGGCGCGTTGATCCCAGCCACGCGGAACCTTCTCGCCCGCCAGCACCACGCCCAGCGTTGCACGCTCGTCGCTGCTGCCGTCGGCGGCTTTCAAATAGCGCCGCCCGATCTCGAACAGCCGCAGGCCGGAAGCACCGCGATCGGCATTGCGTTTCGCCGCCGCCAGCAGGCCGGGGATGAGCGAGGGGCGCATCGCCTTCATGTCCTCGCTGATCGGGTTGTCGAGCACCCACAGCGGGCCATTGGCAAAGTGTGTCGCATCGGCGACGGGCAGGAAGCTCCACGTCACCGCCTCGTTCAAACCACGCCCCGCCGCAGCCCGCCGCAAGCGCCGTTCCTGCGCCTGCGCCGGCGTGGCGGTGGGCCGGGCCACGCCGACATTGCCGGGCAGCGCCACGCTGGCGACATGCTCCAGCCCATGGATGCGGACGACCTCTTCGACGATGTCGGCCGGGCCATCGATGTCATGGCGGCGCGGCGGAACGGTGATGATCCAGTCGGCGGAAACGGCAAAATCGAGTGCGGCCAGAATTCGCCGCTGCTCAGCCTCGCTTACGATCACGCCGCCCAGCTTTTGGCTCAGTTGAGGATCGTATTGCACCTGTTTGGTGCCTTTAGGTGCTTCTCCAGCACACACCACGAGGCTCGCTTCACCGCCGCAAATCCGCTGGATCAGGCTGGTCAATCCGTCCATCCCGCCATCGAGCCATGCGGGATCAACCCCGCGCTCAAACCGCGTGCGGGCATCGGTGGCGAGGCCCAGCTTGCGCCCGGTAACGCCGATGCTCTCGGGGTTGAAATAGGCGATTTCCAACAGAATATCAGTTGTTTGCGGGGTGACAGAACTATGCTCCCCGCCCATGATCCCGGCAATGTCGTGAACGCCGTTGTCATCCGCGATCACCGTCATGCTGGGGTCGAGGGTGTAGGTCTTTTCGTTGAGCGTCAGCACTTGCTCGCCGTCAGTCGCGCGGCGGGCCACGATGGGGCCAGAAAGCTTGGCCAGGTCATAGACATGCGCCGGACGCCCGAAGGCCAGCATCATGTAATTGGTGATGTCGACCAGAGCGCTGATCGGTCGCTGGCCTGCGGATTTGAGCCGCGCCTGCATCCATTCCGGGCTAGTGCCATTGGTTACGTGCCTGATAACTCGGCCATAAAATGCCGGGCAACCTTCGGGGTCGAGCGTGCGCACTTCCACCGGGCAGGGGAAAGTCCCAGCGATCTTGTCATCGCGCAAAGGCTTCAATGAACCGATCCCCGCCGCCGCCAGATCGCGGGCAATCCCATAAACGCCCATGCAATCGGGCCGGTTGGGGGTGATCGCCACATCGAACACCGGCGAAGTGCCGTGATAGTCAGCAAAGGCCATGCCGACCGGCGCATCAGCTGGCAGTTCGATGATGCCCGCAGCATCATCGCCCAGCTCCAGCTCGCGGCTCGAGCACATCATGCCGTTCGATTCCTGACCGCGAATTGCGCTCTTTTTCAGCACCATAGCACTGGCCGGAACCACCGCGCCGGCCACGCCCAGCACGCCCTTCATCCCAGCGCGAGCATTGGGTGCGCCGCAGACCACCTGCAGCGGATCGCCGTGTCCGGTGTCGACGGTGAGCACTTGCAACTTGTCAGCATCGGGGTGCGGTTTGGCGGTCAGCACATGGGCAACGCGGAAGCCCGCCAGCCGTTCAGCCGGATCCTCGATCCCGTCCACTTCAAGGCCGATAGCATTGAGTTTGGCGGATATTTCCGCCACCGAAGCCTCAGTCTCAAGGAAATATTTGAGCCATTCGAGCGAGAACTTCATGGTCTTGCCCCCACGCCCGCTGAAAGCGTCGGCTGGTCAAAGGCCGAGAAGCCATAGTGCGAAAGCCACCGCGCATCGCCATCAAAGAAGGCCCGCAGATCGTCCATCCCATATTTCAGCATGGCGAGGCGATCGACGCCGACGCCGAAAGCAAAGCCTTGCCATTCATCGGGATCGAGGCCCGACATTTCGATCACCTTGCGGTTGACCATGCCGCTGCCCAGCAGCTCCATCCAGCCATGCCCCGGCGTATCGCCGCTGCCGCCCAAAACCCGCCTGCCGTTCTCGATGGCAAAACCCACGTCCACTTCAACCGAAGGCTCGGTGAACGGGAAATACGACGGGCGCAGCCGCAGCACGATATCGTCGGTCTCGAAGAAGGCCTTGAGGAAGGTTTCCAGCGTCCATTTGAGGTGGCCAAGGTGAATGTCCTTGTCGATCACCAGCCCTTCCA
>CAMDSM010000117.1 GCA_945906905.1 Altererythrobacter xiamenensis
ACCACTTTCGGCCTCAAGCTGGCGCAGGCCTATGCCGAATTCTCGCGCTGCCGGGCGCGGCTGGTGACAGCGCGGGCTGAAATCGCCACGTGCGCCATTTCCGGCGCGGTTGGCACTTTCGCCAATATCGATCCGGCGGTGGAGCAATATGTTGCCGACAAGCTGGGGCTGGTGGTCGAGCCAGTTTCCACGCAGGTCATCCCACGCGATCGCCATGCCGCCTATTTCGCGACGCTGGCCGTGGTCGCCAGCTCGATTGAGCGCCTCGCGGTGGAAGTGCGCCATCTGCAGCGCACCGAGGTGCTGGAAGCGGAGGAATATTTCTCTCCCGGCCAGAAGGGTTCCAGCGCTATGCCGCACAAGCGCAACCCGATCCTGACCGAAAACCTCACCGGACAGGCGCGCATGATCCGCAGCTATGCCTTGCCGGCGATGGAAAACGTCGCGCTGTGGCATGAGCGCGATATCTCGCACTCCTCAGTCGAACGCTTTATCGGCCCCGACGCCACGATCACGCTCGATTTCGCGCTCGCCCGGCTGACCGGGGTGGTCGACAAGCTGCTGATCTATCCCGAACGGATGCTCAAGAACCTCAACAAGATGGGCGGGCTGGTCCACTCGCAGCGGGTTATGCTGGCGCTGACGCAGGCGGGCCTCACCCGCGACACCGCCTATCGGCTGGTCCAGCGCAATGCGATGAAGGTGTGGGAATCGGATGGCGCGCTGTCTCTGCTCGAACTGCTCAAGGCCGATGACGAAGTGCGCGGCGCGATGAGCGAGGCCGAGCTGGCCGACAAGTTCAACCTCGATTACCACTTCAAGACGGTTGATACGATTTTTGCCAGAGTCTTTGGGTAGGTTTTTCGGCTGGACTTCACATGTATCAGTTCTGCGCCTAGCATCGGGTCCAAAGCTGTAATGAAGGAACGCCATGCAAATCGTCCGAACGGTCCTATGGGTACTGCTGCTGGTCGCCCTGGCCATATTCACCTATGCCAACTGGATCCCGGTTTCGGTGCGGATCTGGGATAATCTGCTGGTCGATACCATGCTGCCGGCCATCGTGGTGCTGTCATTCCTGATCGGTTTCGTGCCCCTGTGGCTCTATCACCGCGCCGCCAAATGGCAGTTCAAGCGCCGCATCGCCGCGCTGGAGTTGGCTGCACGCAACGCTGCAACTCCGGCCGCCGCTCCGCCGCCTGCGGTAGAAGCAGCAGTGCCTGCTCCCGAAATCCCGCCCGAACTTCCAGCAGCTCCACTGGCATGACCAACCCAGTCTATCTCGCGCTCGATCTGCCAAGGCTCGATGCCGCCAAGGCGCTGGCCGAAAAGGTCCGCGGCCATGTTGGCGGGATCAAGCTGGGGCTGGAATTCTTCTGCGCCCACGGCCACCACGGCGTGCACGAAATCGCCAGCGTCGGCCTGCCGATCTTCCTCGATCTGAAGCTGCACGACATTCCCAACACAGTCGCCGGCGCGATGCAGGCGATCCACGCGCTGGAACCGGCCATCGTCACCGTCCACGCCAGCGGCGGCCGCGCGATGATGGAAGATGCCAAGGCGGCGGCAGGCGAACATTGCAAAGTCGTCGCTGTCACCATGCTCACCAGCCTTGATGACAGCGATCTGGAGCGCACCGGCGTTGCGGGCAGTGCGCACGATCACGTGCTGCGGCTGGCCGATCTGGCGCAAGCCGCCGGATTGGACGGAATCGTGTGTTCGGGGCACGAAATTGGCGAGGTTCACCGCCGCTGGAAAAAGGGCTTCTTCATCGTCCCCGGCCTGCGCCCTGCGGGAGCGTCAGTGGGTGACCAAAAGCGCGTCGTCACCCCACGCAAGGCGCGCGATGATGGCGCCAGCGTGCTGGTCATCGGCCGCCCGATTTCGCATGCTGAAGACCCCGCCAAGGCCGCGCGGGAGATTGAAGCGACGTTGTGAGGTTTGCCATTCGCGCCACGCTCGCCTAGCTGGCCCTAATGCCCTCGCCCATCATCAAGATCTGCGGCCTCACCACCGCCGAAACGCTCGCCGCCAGCATCGCCGCGCGGGCCGATTGGTGCGGGTTCAATTTCTATGCCCCTTCGCCGCGCTTCGTTTCGCTGGGGCGGGTCGCGCAGCTGGCCGCGCAGGCCGAGGGCGCAATCCGAAAGGCCGGGGTGTTTGTCGATGCCGATGATGCCACACTGGGCGAGGCTGTGGCAGCGGGCAGGCTCGATGCGATCCAGTTGCATGGGCACGAGACGCCATTTCGCGCAGCCGAACTTCGGACGCGGTTTGGCTTGCCCGTTTGGAAGGTGTTGTCGGTTTCCCAAGCCGACGATGTTGCACGTGCAGCAACATATGCGCAGGCCGCCGATTTCCTGCTGTTCGATGCCAAGACCCCCAAGGGAACACTGCCCGGCGGGATGGGTCTGGTGTTCGACTGGGGCCTGCTCGCGGCCTATAAAGGCCCCTTGCCGTGGGGTCTGGCAGGCGGACTCACCCCCGCCAACGTCGCCGATGCCGTGCGCCAGACCAAGGCCGGGCTGGTCGATACCTCCAGCGGCGTCGAAAGCGCGCCCGGCGTGAAGGATATCGACAAGATACGGGCCTTCTGCCAAGCGGCCCGCAACACACAGAGTTGATGATATGACCGAGCAGACACCCAATTCCTTCCGCAACCAGCCAGACGAGCGCGGCCACTTCGGCCAGTTCGGCGGGCGCTATGTGGCCGAAACGCTGATGCCGCTGATCCTCGATCTGGAGGCGGAGTATATCAAGGCCAAGGCTGACCCCGCATTCAAGGCGGAGTTCGACGACCTGTTGGAGCACTATGTCGGCCGCCCCAGCCCGCTCTATTTCGCGCCCCGCCTCACTGAGGAATTGAGCGGCGCACAAGTGTGGTTCAAGCGTGATGAGCTCAACCACACCGGAGCGCACAAGATCAACAATTGCGTCGGCCAGATCCTGCTGGCGATCCGCATGGGCAAGACCCGCATCATCGCCGAGACTGGCGCGGGCCAGCACGGCGTGGCCACGGCCACCGTCTGCGCGCGCTTCGGCCTGCCCTGCACGATCTTCATGGGTGCGACCGATGTCGCCCGTCAGGCTCCCAATGTGTTCCGCATGAAGCTGCTGGGGGCCGAGGTGGTCCCCGTCACCAGCGGCGCGGCGACGCTGAAGGATGCGATGAACGAGGCTTTGCGCGATTGGGTCGCCAATGTGCATGACACGTTCTACATCATCGGTACCGCCGCTGGCCCGCATCCCTATCCTGAACTGGTGCGCGATTTCCAAAGCGTGATCGGAACCGAAGCGCGTGCCCAGTTGCTGGAGCGCACGGGTCGCCTGCCCGATCTGCTGGTGGCGGCCATCGGTGGCGGCTCCAATGCCATCGGGCTGTTCCACCCGTTCCTCGATGATCCAAGCGTCAAGATGCTGGGCGTGGAAGCGGCGGGCCATGGGCTGGACAAGGAACATGCCGCCAGTCTGGCTGGCGGGTTCCCCGGCATCCTGCACGGCAACAAGACCTATCTACTGCAAGACGACGACGGCCAGATCACCGAGGCGCACTCGATCAGCGCAGGGCTGGACTACCCCGGCATCGGCCCCGAACACGCCTGGCTGAAGGAAACCGGCCGGGTGGATTACACCAGCGTGACCGATATGGAGGCGCTCGAAGGCTTCAAGCTGCTGTGCCGGACGGAGGGCATCATCCCCGCGTTGGAACCTGCCCACGCGATTGCGGCGGTGGCGAAGGTCGCCCCGACCATGCCCAAGGACGCGATTATTTGTGCGAACCTGTGCGGGCGCGGCGACAAGGATATTTTCACCGTGGCTGAGGTGTTGGGAGTGGAGATGTAGTGGATCGCAAGTGGTCCATCATCGGCATCCTTCTCGCGCTGGCGGCATGGGGTTGCTGGCAGGCGATGGAGGGAGTTGCGGACAACTCGGTGGAAGAAACCGCGTTGTTCATCGGCGGCTACATCCTGATCCCGCTCGCCTTGACGGCATTCTTCATCGCATTCCGGAAATCCAAGTCATGACCCGCTTTCAAGCCGCCTTCTCCCCCACCCGCTCCGCGCTCGTCTGCTTCATCACCGCAGGCGATGGGGACACTTCGGCCAATCTTGACGCGCTGGTCGCGGGCGGCGCGGATGTGATCGAGCTGGGGATGCCGTTTACCGATCCGATGGCCGATGGTCCGGCGATTCAGGCGGCGAACTTGCGCAGTCTGGCGGCTGGCACCAAGACCGCCGACGTGCTGCGCTATGCCACAGAGTTCCGCGCGCGCCATCCGCACATTCCGCTTGTGCTGATGGGTTATGCCAACCCGATGGTGCGGCGCGGGCCGGAATGGTTTGCCGATGCCGCCTCTGCCGCTGGCGTTGATGGCGTGATCTGTGTCGATCTCGCGCCCGAGGAAGACCCCGATCTTGGCCCTGCCCTGCGCGCAAAGGGCATCTGCCCGATCCGCCTTGCCACCCCCACAACCGATGCCGCGCGCCTGCCGCGTGTGCTCGATGGATCGTCGGGCTTCCTCTATTACGTCAGCGTGGCCGGAATCACTGGCAAGCAGGAAGCGGCGCTCGATTCGATCGATGCCAATGTCACTCGCATCCGCCAATCGACCGATTTACCGATTGTCGTCGGCTTCGGCGTGCGGCGGCCCGATCAGGCCGAAGCCATCGCCCGTGTGGCCGACGGCGTGGTGGTCGGCTCAGCCTTCGTCGATATCGTGGGCGAGCACGGCGTAAACGCGCCCAGCTTTCTGCAGGACCTCACCGCCAGCCTTGCCAAGGCCGTGCATAATGCGCGAAAGGGATAGGCATGAGTTGGCTTTCCCGTGTCCGCAACGCCCTGCCCTGGGCAGACAAGCGCGAAACCCCTGACAACCTGTGGGTCAAATGCCCGCGGTGTCAGGAAATGCTGTTCACCCGCGAATATGAAGCGAACCTTTCGGTCTGCCCGCGGTGCGAGCATCATGGCCGGATCGGCGCCGATGTGCGGCTGGCGCAATTGCTCGACGAGGGCTTCACGCTGCTCCCCGCGCCAGTGGTGGCCGAAGATCCACTCAAATTCCGCGACACCAAGCGCTATGCTGATCGCCTGAAAGCCGCCCGCGCCGCCAATCCGCACCCCGATGCCTTCACCGCCGCGCTCGGGACTATCGAGGGGCGCAAGGCCGTGGTCGGCGTGCAGGACTTTGCGTTTATGGGCGGATCGATGGGCATGGCCGTGGGTAATGCCTTTTGCGCCGCCGCCAAGAAGGCGCTAGATGAAAACTGCGGCTTCATCGCCGTTACTGCCGCTGGCGGAGCGCGGATGCAGGAGGGCATTCTAAGCCTAATGCAGATGCCTCGGGCCACGGTGATGACACGGCGCCTGAAGGAGGCCGGCCTGCCCTATATCGTTGTGCTGGCCGATCCGACGACTGGAGGCGTTACCGCCAGCTATGCCATGCTGGGCGATGTCCATATTGCCGAGCCGGGCGCGCTGATTGGCTTTGCCGGGCAGCGGGTGATCCAGGAAACCATCCGCGAGAAACTGCCCGAGGGCTTCCAGCGGGCCGAATATCTGCACAAGCACGGCATGGTCGATATGGTGGTGAAACGCCACGATCTGCGCGATACATTGGCGACGTTGCTGGGATATCTCAGCCCGGCGAAAGCGGCCTAAAGCCTTGAAAGACTTCGCATCGTCTGGTGATCTGGCGGTGCAGGCGCAGCTGGATCGGTTGAGCGCGCTGTCTCTGCCGCAAGGGCGGATCGGGCTCGAGGTGATCCACGAAATCCTCGCCCGCCTAAACCACCCAGAACGGAACCTACCGCCGGTATTCCACGTCGCAGGCACCAATGGCAAAGGCTCAACCTGTGCCTACTTGCGCGCCATTTTGGAGGCCGAGGGGCTGACGGTCCACGTCGCCACCAAGCCGCATCTGGTGCATTACAACGAACGCATCCGCGTGGCCGGATCGCTGATTTCCGATGCCCAGCTGGCGGCCCTGCTGGAGGAAGTGCTCGAGCTGTCGGCTGATCTTGGGCCGAGCTTTTTCGAGGTGACCACGGCGGCCACCCTGCTGGCCTTCGCCCGCATTCCCGCCGATGCCTGCGTGATCGAAGTCGGGCTTGGCGGGCGGTTCGATGCCACCAATGTGATGGTCCGCCCCGCCGCCTGCGGGATCGCCAGCCTGGGCGTGGATCACGAGGCCTTCCTGCTCACACCAGAAGACGGCGCGCCGACCGATCCGATGGTGCGCATCGCCTTCGAGAAGGTCGGCATCCGCCGCGCGGGATCGCCGATGGTCACGCAGAATTACCGGCCCGAAATGGAAGCGCTTATCGCCGATCTTTGCGCCGCGACCGGAGCGCCTTTGTTCATGCGCGGCCATGCGTGGAGCGCCGAGGTTTCTGACAGCGGCATTGCTTATCGCGATGCGGCGGGCGAACTCTCGCTGCCCTTGCCGCAAATGCCAGGCCGTCATCAGGGTGACAACGCCGCTCTGGCCGTAGCCATGCTGCGGCATCAAGATTGGGTGTCAGTTTCCTCGCAAGCCATGGCCCAAGGCATTCGCGCCGCCCATTGGCCCGCGCGGATGCAAAAGCTGGCCCACGGCCCGCTGACCGATCTCGTCCCCGGCGCAACCTTTCTGCTCGACGGCGGACACAACCCCGATGCAGCGCTGGCGATGGCCAGGTTTCTGGAAACCAGCGCCGCCAAGCCCGTCCACGCGATAGTCGGAATGCTCAGCGCCAAGGATGCCCGCACCACCTTGCGGACCATTGCCCCGCACCTCGCCAGCCTGACCGCAATCCCGATCCACGGCAGTGAGCATCACCCGCTGGAGGATCTGGCGGCGATGGCGCGTGATGCCGGAGTAGCGCAGGTGGGCACGGCGGATTCGCTGGAGCAGGCCATCACCCGGATTGGCCAAACTGACGGCACAATCCTGATCACCGGCTCTCTCTATCTGGCCGGGCAGGTGCTGAAGGCCAACGACGAAATTCCCAATTAAACCGCTTTCGCCCGCCCCTGCCGCAGCCATTCGGCCACGCACAGAACCACCGCCACCAGACCCACCGCAGCCGTGGCATAAAACACCGGAGCGTAGCCGCCTGTATCGATCGATTCGCCCAAGGCTGCCCGCCCAAGCGAGCCAACCAGCACCGTCAGTGAGGACAGCAACGCATATTGCACCGCAGCATGGCTCTTGGCGGTAATGCTCGACAAATAGGCGACGAAGGCCGCCCCGGCGATGCCGCCAGAAAGGTTCTCGCCCGCAATTGCCAGCAACAGGCGCGATAGGCGCGCATCGGCACCGAACTGGCTGGTCAGCCAGTAAAAGCCGCTGCCATGGCCGAACAGGTCCAGCCCCGCGCCGCCATTGGCCAGATCGGCGTAGAGCAGGTTGGATGCCGCCGCCAGCACCGCTCCCAGGATCACCGTCGGCATTCGCCCCACAAAGGTGAACAGCGCCGCCGCCGTGGTGATGCCCAGCATCGTCATGCCCACGCCGAAGAACTTGGACGCCAGCGCCACTTCGTCATTCGTATAGTGCAATTCCTGCAAGTAGAACGGCAGCGCGAACGGCCCCCAGATGGAGTCCGTCAGGCGATAGGATAGCACGATCGCCAGCACCAATATCGCCGCCCACCGCAGCCGTCCGACCATTTCGGCCAGCGGCTCGACCAGCGCGCTATAGGCATGGTCGATGAAGGTGCGCTTCTGCGCATTCTCGCCATCGCTGGCCAATGCGCGGCCCGAGCGGCGCCAGCCATCGAGCACGGCGGCCACAATCGCTGGAATCACCACGGTGGCGATCACGATCAGCGGGCCATAGAGCTTGATGAACTCGGTCGCATCGGGCCGGTCTGCCGGGGCCGCACCCAGCGAGCGGACCATGAACACCACCACCGTCACCGCCGCCCAGCCCCACAGCGTGCCGACAATTGCCAGCGCGATCGTCCGCACCTTTCGCGAAAGCGGATGGGCATCGGCTTGGGACTGTTCGAGCGGTGTCTCCCACGAGGTATCGGGCGCAAACCAGCTGGCCGCCATCGCCAGCAGCATGAACAGACCGAAGCCGAAATAGACTTGCGGCCAGCCGACTCGCGCCGCCGCGATCAGCGCCAAGGCCCCGCCCGCCAGCGCTGCCAGCCGATATCCCAGTTGATAGACCGAACTCAGCACCTCCAACGGCGCATCTTCGTCCGCCACTTCCACCCGCCAGGCGTCAATCACGATATCCTGCGTGGCGCTGGCAAATGCAGCGAGGCCCGCCAGCAGCGAGAAAAGGCCCAGCGAACTCACCGGATTGATCGACGCCATGGCCATCAGGGACAGGCCGACCAGCGCCTGAATCGGCACCAGCCAACTGCGCCGCCGCCCCATCCGCCACAAAAGCGGAATGCGCCCCCGGTCGACCAGCGGGCTCCACAGGAATTTGAAGGCATAGGCGAGGCCGATCAGCGAAAAGACGCCCATCGTTTCAAGATCAACGCCAGTTTCGCCCAGCCATGCATAGAGCGTGCCCAGCAACAGGGCATAGGGCAGGCCAGATGCCATGCCATAGATCAGCATGATCCCGGTCTTGCGATTGGAGAAGGCCGAAAACAGCAGTCTCAGACCCTTACGCGAACCTGCCATATGCCTCCCCAACCCTTCATGCCGCACAATTTTTCGCTTGGTAATTCTTGCGTAACCAAGCGCCACTATCCCGGACAACAGGAGATTGGTCAATCACGCACAGGCCACACTCAGGATCGCCAGAATGCCCACAAGTTGGAGGCCGATAATGTTGAAGTCATTGCTTTGCGCATTGCGTGGCCACCGAATCAACCGCAACCGGGTGCGGCATAACGGCCTGGAGTTCAGCACCCGTTGCCGCTGTTGCAAGGCTCAGCTGGTGCGGATGCCAGAAGGCTGGCGTGAAGCCGACGAGGCCGCGCCTGCCCACGCCTGACTTGGGCCCGTTTCCACCTGAACTGCTTGGAGCATTGCACCAAGGCGTCTAAGGCGCTGCGCTATGTCCCAATCAGAAGCCCCACCCGAAGGTCCCAAAGGTGACCGGATCGCCAAATTGCTCGCCCGCGCGGGTATCGCCAGCCGCCGCGAGGTTGAGCGGATGATCGAGGCCGGGCGGATCAAGCTCGATAACGAGGTGGTGACCACGCCCGCGACAATTCTGCAAAGCCTCGCCGGGGTCACGGTGGACGGCAA
>CAMDSM010000118.1 GCA_945906905.1 Altererythrobacter xiamenensis
CCGATGGTGATGGTCACCAAAGCGGTGTCAGGCGTCACAGCATCAACTCTGCGCGGGCAATTCATCCCACAGGTTGAGAACATGCGCCGTGGTTGCGCCGCCGCAACTCGCATCGGTGAGGCGCAGGCCCAGTCGGGCGGCCAAAAGCCGTGAATAACTGACTTGCGATGCCCCGCACCGCGCCGGTCGTCCCTCGGCCAGCGGCGGTATCCCAGCGCCCGCTGCATAGGAACTGCCCAGCGCCACATACAGTGCACCCGGCAATAGGCCAGTTGGCGAAGGAACTGTGGTGCAGGCGGCTAACGCCAGAGTGCCGGCAAGCGCGGCTACAAGGGCCAGCCGAGTCCTTACTTCACCCAATCCAGCCCCATATCTTCATAAATCTCGCGGTTCTCGGCCCAGTTTTCATCCACCTTGACGTGGATATAGAGGTGGACCTGCACCCCCAATATCTCCGCCAGTTCGGCCCGGGCGGCCTCGCCGATGGCTTTCAGGCGGCTGCCGCCTTTGCCCACCACAATGCCCTTCTGGCTATCGCGTGAGATGACGATCTGCTGGTGGATTTCCACGCTGCCATCCTTGCGCTGGATATACTGCTCGTGCCGCACCGCGCTGTCATAGGGCAGTTCGTCGTGCAGCTGGCGATAGAGCTGTTCGCGGGTGACTTCGGTGGCGAGTTGGCGCTCGGAGGCGTTGGACACCTGATCTTCGGGATAGTGCCACGGCCCCGGCGGCATCAGCCCGGCAAGGTGCGCTTTCAGCTGTGGCACGCCGTCTCCGGTCAGGGCCGAAATGAAGTAAACATCTGAGAAATCGACCAGTGCGGAAAATTCCTGCGCCAGTTCGAGCAGCTTTTCCTTGGGCGCGGCGTCAACCTTGTTGAGCGCCAGCATCTTGCGCTCGGGCCGGCCTGCCAGCGATTCCATCAGCGGCATCAGTTCGTGGCGGCGCTTCTTGATCGGATCGACCACCAGCAGCACCGCATCGGCGGCGTGGGTGCCTTCCCAGGCGGCGTTGACCATCGCCCGGTCAAGCCGCCGCTTGGGCTCAAAAATGCCCGGCGTATCGACCAGAATGATCTGCGTTGTGCCTTCAATGGCAATCCCCATCAGCCGCGCGCGGGTGGTCTGCGCCTTGGCACTGGTGATGGCGACTTTCTGGCCGACCAGCTGGTTGACCAGCGTGGACTTTCCCGCATTGGGCGCGCCGATCACAGCGACGATTCCGCAGCTTGTAGTCATGTCCTGGGTCACCCGAATTGCTCCATAAACAGCCGCGCCGCTTCGGCCTCGGCATCGCGCTTGCTAGTGGCGGTGGCGGAAACTTGCCCCACGTTGATGACGGTTACTCGCACGGTAAAGCGCGCCGCATGGTCTGGCCCGCTGCGGTCGATCACCTCATATTGCGGCGGCTTGCGCTGGCTTCCGGCGGCCCATTCCTGCAGCGCACTTTTGGGCGGCTTGGCATGGCCGACATGGCCATCCACCGCATCGGCCCACAGGCGGCGAACGATATCGCGGGTCGCCTCAAAACCGTTTTCGAGCAGGCCAGCACCCAGCAGCGCCTCCATGATATCGCCCAGCACATTATCGCTATCCGCCGCGCCATCATCGCGCGCCTGTCGGCCGAGCCGGACATGCTGGCTGACCCCGATTGCCCGGGCGATGCCCGCGCAGGTCTGGCCGCTGACCAGCGCGTTCAGCCGTTGTGCCAGCGTGCCTTCATTGGCGGCGTGGCGGGCATAGAGCCACTCGGCGATGGACAGGCCCAGCACCCGGTCTCCCAGAAATTCCAGCCGATCATAATCGCGCGCCTCGCCCGTGCTGCCATGGGTCAGCGCTTCAAACCACAGCGCCTCATTGGTGATGGCAAAGCCCAGACTTTCGAGCCAGTCGCGGGTGGCAGGATCGAGCTTCATATGCCCCGGAAAAACCGGCTCCAACGCGCAGCGGTGAACCAGGTCCACGGCTTGATCCATTCCGCGCTGCCATCGGTGGAGAAATACATGAAGCTAGCGCGGGCAACCACGTTCTCTTCCGGCACCAGCCCGATGCCGCGGCCGACTTCAGCCGGGAAGCGGCTGTCGAGCGAGTTGTCGCGGTTGTCGCCCATCAGGAACAGGCGGCCTGCGGGGACGACGACCGGGGGCGTGTTGTCCTGCGCCTCCAGCCCGAAATCGAGCACATTGTGGACCACGCCGCCGGGCAGGCTCTCGCGATATTGTGGATAGACGCAGGCGTAGGAGCCATCGGGCTGCACTTGCGTAAAGCGCACGCGGGCGCAGCGGCCATCGGCGGCGATTGGCAGGACGAAATCCTCCACCTGCTCAAATCCCACCGAAGTGCCGTTGATATGGACCACGCCATTGACCACCTGCACCGTTTCACCCGGCAGACCGATCACGCGCTTGATATAGTCGGTGCCATCGAGTGGATGTTCAAAAATCACCACATCGCCGCGGTCGGGCGTGTCGGCGAAAATGCGTCCGGGAATCAGCGGGGCATCGAACGGCAGCGAGCGGCTGGAAAAGCCATAGGGCCATTTGGCGGCGAACAGATAGTCACCCACTAGCAGGCGTGGCATCATGCTTTCACTGGGAATGTTGAAGCTGGTGAACACGAAACTGCGGAAAATCAGCACGATCAGGATCAGCTTGACGCAGAACCAGGCGAAGCTGGCGGCGCTTTCGGGCTCGGCGGCGGGCTTGGCAGCGGCAGCGGGTTCGACGGCGGGCGCGTCAAGTTCGCGGATATGCTGATTGGCGCTTGGGCTTTTTGGAGTATTTTCGGTCATGGCGCGGGTCTTGTTGGCAGGGGCGGGCAAGGTCAAGAAAAATGGCGACAGAGTGCTTGCTTTGATCGACCAAATGCCTAGCGACGTATGGGGCGATGTTGCGCTTGCACACAAAGGGGATTCGAGCCGTGACCAATGCGCGAGAGGCCGTCTGGAGCCGCCTGCAAGCCCTGAAGCAACACAAGCTGGCCGATCTGTTCGCCGCCGATCCGGCGCGGGTTGACCAGCTCTTCGCCTCGCTGTCGGTGGGCGAGGGGGCGGTGTTGTTCGACTGGTCGAAAACCCACCTCACCGCCGAAATGCTCGGCCTGTTTGCGCAATTGGCTGAAGCCAGCCAGTTTGACGAAATGCGCCGCCGCCTGTTTGCCGGCGAAGTGGTCAATCCATCCGAAGGCCGCGCGGCGGAACATTCGGCTTTGCGCGGCGTGGGCAATCCCGCCAGCGTGGAGGAGGCCGAGGCCTTGCGTGCGCGGATGCGGCTGCTGGTTGAGGCAATCCACGATGGCGCGCTGGGCGAAGTCCGCCATCTGATCCACATCGGCATTGGCGGCTCGGCGCTCGGTCCGGCGCTGGCGGTGGACGCTCTGGCGCGCGATCTGGCGCTGGTCGATGTGCATGTGGTCTCCAACATCGATGGCGTGGCGCTGGAAGCAGCCTTTGCCGCTTGCGATCCGGCCACCACGATGATCGCGGTCGCCTCCAAAACCTTCACCACTATCGAGACCATGACCAATGCCGCCAGCGCGCTGCAATGGCTGGAGGATAACGGTGTGGCCGATCCGCTGGGCCGGGTGGTGGCGCTGACCGCTGCGCCCGAAAAGGCCGTGGAGTGGGGGGTAGACGAAACCCGCGTGCTGCCCTTCGCGAACAGCGTTGGCGGGCGCTATTCGCTGTGGTCGAGTATCGGCTTTCCCGTGGCGCTGGCAATCGGAGCGGAGGAGTTTGAGGCCATGCTGGCGGGCGCGGCGGCGATGGACTTGCATTTTCGCGATGCTGCCTTGGCCGACAATCTGCCGTTGCGCGCCGCCTTTGCCGATCAATACTACACGCGGGCACGCGGCTGCCAGACGCGCGCTGTGTTCTGTTATGACGAGCGTCTGGGCCTGCTGCCTGCTTATCTCCAGCAGCTGGAAATGGAATCGAACGGCAAAAGCGTGACCGCCGAGGGCGCGCCCGTGACCTTCCCGACCGCGCCAATAACCTGGGGCGGGGTGGGCACCGATGGCCAGCACGCGGTGTTCCAGCTATTGCACCAGGGGACCAATCTGGTGCCGGTCGATTTCATCGCCAGCATCGCTCCGGGCGATCAGCTCGACCCGGCGCACCACCGCATTCTGCTGATGAACTGCTTTGCCCAAGGTGCCGCATTGATGGCGGGCAAGCAGAGCGACGATCCGGCCCGCTGCTATCCCGGCGATCGCCCCTCGGCCACGATCCTGTGCGACGATCTGGACCCTGCCACCGTCGGCGCGCTAATCGCCTTTCATGAGCATCGCACTTTCGCCAATGCCGTGCTGATGGGGATCAATCCGTTCGATCAGTTCGGGGTGGAACTGGGAAAGAACATCGCCCGCGCCATCGAACAGGGCAGCGAGAGTTTTGATGCCAGCACACAAGGGTTGCTGGAGGCGGCGGGGCTGGGGGGATAACCGCCAGCTCCTATCCAAATATCAACCATCCGGGCCTAGCATTTGCCTGTTGCAACACGGCTGAGCGGGACAAACCGGTTAATGATCAGGACCAAGACCACTTTGGTCATCGGACCCGGAGCCGGCCTCGAGATCGAGTTGCCGGACAAGCGCGAATTGCTTGGAAAAATCGCCGCTGGATTCGATTTCGCCCGGCTCGGTGCCGAATTGCAGACCCGCGATATGTATATGCTGGCCAAGCATTTCGACAAATTCTGCCGCCAGATGGGATCCACGCGTGAGCGGTTGATGGAGGCGGCGCAGGCGATCCGCGTTGCCGCACGGGTTGGCACCACGATTGATGCGGTGATGGAGCAGCACAATTCCAATCCACTGGCGCTGGCCGCGGCCAAGCTGGCCATCGTCTATTTCACCCTGCAAGCCGAAGCCCGCTCGCCGCTGATGATCGAGCCGCGCGACGTGGGCGATCTGCCCTTGCGGGGCAGCGAGAACTGGCTGTTCCACCTTGGCCGCCTGATCACCTCGGGCGTGCCGCGCAACCGGGCGGAACAAGCCTTCGACAACCTGACGATCATCAATTTCAACTTTGATCGTTCGGTGCAGCACTATCTGCCATTCGTTGTCTCGATGGCTTTCGGCATGACTCTGGCCGATGCCCGCGCGCTGGTCGGGGCCAAGCTCAATATCACTCACCCCTTTGGCAATATCGGACGGCTGCCGTGGGAGCCGGGCGAGCGGCCCGATGTCGACTGGGGCAACGAGGAGCCGTGGAACCTGCACAATCTGGCCAAGGAAGTGCAGACCTCGTCCGAACGCCTGAGCAACCGGCAGTATGTCACCGGGCTGCATGGAGCGATTGCCGGATCGAAGAAGATCGTCTTTCTGGGGTGCGATTTTGATCCGCAGACGATTGACTATCTGTTCGACTATTCGCTCAGCCACGATCCCGATATCATCGCCGCCGTGCAAGGGATGAACGAGCCTTCGCAACTGGCCGCCTTGCGCACACTCAAGCGCCGTGCGGGGATCGAGGACGATGCGCTGATCTCGATTCTCGACATGCGCTGCTATAACCTGATGCGCGACTACGCCTTGTTCCTGGAAAGCTGATCCGCCATATGCTCCTGCGCCAGCTGGGAGCGCGCGGAGAATATGCCACAATTCGACTATGATCTTTTCGTGATCGGCGCGGGCTCTGGCGGGGTGCGGGCGGCGCGGATTTCGGCCAGCCATGGGGCCAGGGTTGCGGTGGCGGAGGAGCACCGGGTGGGCGGCACCTGCGTGATCCGCGGCTGCGTGCCCAAGAAAATGCTGGTCTATGGCTCGATGTTTGCCGAAGAGCTGGGCCATGCCGAACATTATGGCTGGACGGTGACTGGCAAGAGCTTCGACTGGGCGACCTTGCGCGATTTCGTGAACAGCGATGTCGACCGGCTGGAGGGGCTCTATGGCCAGACGCTGGCGAGCCACAAGGTTGAGGTGTTTGCGACACGCGCCACGATCACCGGGCCGAACTCGGTCAGGCTGGCTTCGGGGCGGGAGATCAGCGCCGCGCATATCCTGATCGCGGTCGGCGCTTGGCCAGCCATGCCTGATTTTCCCGGCGTGGAGCATTGCATCAGTTCGAACGAAATGTTCCACCTCGAAACCCTGCCGCGCTGCCTGATGGTGGTGGGCGGCGGCTATATCGCGATGGAATTTGCCGGTATCTTCAACGCGCTGGGCAGCGAGGTGACCGTGGTCAACCGCACCGACCGAATCTTGCGCTCCTATGATGAGCAGATTGTCGAGCGGATGCTGCATATCGCCATGGGGCGCGGGATCAATTTCCGGATGCACAGCTCGATTCGTTCGGTGGAAAAGGGTGATGATGGCTGCCTGCTGGTCGATCTGGGCGATGCCAATCGGGTAAAGGTGGATCAGGTTCTGATCGCCACCGGTCGCAATCCCAAGGTGAATGGGCTGGGGCTGGAAAATGCCGGCGTTGAACAGGCCGCCAATGGCGCGATCGTGGTCGATGAATACAGCCGCACCAGCAGCGCCTGCATCTATGCCGTGGGCGATGTGACCGACCGCGTGCAGCTGACACCCGTGGCGATCCGCGAGGGCCATGCCTTTGCTGATAGCGTGTTTGGCAACAACCCGCGCACGGTCGATTACAGCCATATCCCCAGCGCCGTATTCAGCCAGCCGCCGCTGGCCAGCGTGGGCCTGACCGAGACCGAAGCGCGCGCGACCTATGGCAATGTGAAGGTCTATTCCTCAGACTTCCGCCCGATGAAGAACCTGTTTTCGGCGCACCCAGAACGCGGGCTTTACAAGATGATTGTCGACGAGGTTTCGGGCAAGGTTCTGGGCATCCACATGATCGGCCCCGAAGCGCCGGAAATCCTGCAAGTGGCGGCAGTGGCGCTGAAAGCGGGCCTTACCAAGCAGGCGTTTGACGATACGGTAGCGCTGCACCCGTCGATGGCGGAAGAGCTGGTGTTGTTGAAGTAGTAGACTTTTATTCCACCAGTGCCAACACTTCGCCAGTCCCGTTATCACTCACCCGCGCCGGGGCCAGGTTCACCAGCACCTCCTCGTAAGCCATGCCGTCGCCGCCGCGGTTGACCACGATGTGCTGATAGCCGCTGCCCGAATGGCCGCGCGCGGTATCATACCAGTCGCTTACCAGCGGGTCTGCCAGGGCGATCTGGTAGAAGGTGGTGCGCATAAATTCGGACAATTCGCCCGCCGTGATCGCAGAATCGGCATTGGTATCGGCCTGGCCTTCCAGCGCCAGCTGCAGGATGTGGCTGATGTAGCCGCCGGCCTCGAACTTGCTCGCTACCAGACTGGTCACATCGCCATCGGAACTGAACACGCCCATGCGGCCGATCCGCTCGTTGATGACATCGTCAAACCCGCCGGAAAAACAGCTGTCGAGCACCAGCAGGGTTCGGGCCTGTATCGGCTCGATCATCGCTTCCAGCTCGTAATCGGCAATCGCGGTGTCGAACAGTTCGATCGTTTCGCTGCTGCCATCGGCTTCGATGCTGCGGTCGACAAGGTTCTTGGCGCCGTGGCCCGAGAAGAACACCAGGAACAGATCGTCCGGCCCGATAGCTTGCGAGATATCCGCCACCGCCGCCTCAAAATTGGCGCGGGTGGCCTGGGCATTGACCAGCGTAACACTCTGCGCGCCCAGCATACCGGTGCGTTCCAGCGTCTGCGTCAGCTTGATGGCATCCTGATCGGTCAGGTTGAGCGTGTTCATCCGCTCATATTCCGAAACGCCCACGCTCAGCACGAAGACGCGGCTGGTGCCAACACGCGGATCCAGCGTGCCATCGGCCACCGAGGGCGGGGACATGGAGATCTGGTAGCTGCCGGTTTCGCCGGGCTGATAGCTGGTCGCCATCAGGCGGTAGTTGCCATCCTCGGGCAGGGTCACGACCAGACGGCTGTTGGTGCCCTCGCCGCCTGCGCGGTCATCATTGTCTTCCTGTCCACCGCCGGGGAATTGCAGCGATAGGTAGGTGTCAAAATCGCTCGAGGTCATGTCGAACACCAGCCGCTCGCCGCGACGGCCATCGAAGGTGTAGAAATCGGAAAACTCGCCGCTGGAGATGGTTTCGTCGCCTTGGCCAAGCGAGCCTGCGAGGTTTTGGTCCAGACTGATCGTATCGCTGCCGCCCGTAGCGATTGTGGTGCCGCCGGTGCTGGCCCGACCGCTGCCGGTGCCCGCTTGCAGACTGTAGGCGCCCACGCCGTCGGCGGAATAGCTGCCCACCACCACGCGGTAGGTGCCTGCTTGCGGCAGTGTGGTATCGAGCACCGAGTTAAGCGTGCCGCCGGATGGATCATCATCGTTCTCGGCCACAAACCCGCCCGGGCCTTCGATGCGGATAAGTGGATCAAACACATCCGAAGAAAGGCTGAGTCGCAGCTGCTGCCCGGCCTCGGCCTCCAGCATATAGACATCGTTGAGGCTTCGTTCGCCGCGTGTGTCGGAAGCGGCAAGAGCACCTGCAACTGGGCGTCCAAGTGCCAGTGTTTGCGAATTAGCTCCGGTGTTCTGCACCCGGCTGCCTGCCCCGCTAAGCGTGGCGCTGAGGCGATAGGCACCGGTTTCGCCTCCGGCATAGCTGGTCGCCGCCACTGTCAGCACGCCGGTTTCCGGCATGGTCACTTCTAGCCGGCTGTTGGTGCCATTGCGCCCGCTGGCATCGTCATCATTGGTAACCTGGTATCCGCCCGATCCGAAGGCGGAGAGATAGGTGTCGATGGCGCTGGACTGCATATCCAGCACCAGCCGCGTGCCGGGATCGGCGTTCAGCGTGTAAACGTCAAAATACTCGCCGCTCTCCAGCCTGGGATCGCTCGCCGCCAGTTGGCCGCTGACCGGGCTGCCGATGCCGAGTTGCTGGCCACTTGCCGAGGCGCCACCCACGGTCGAGCGGCCGGTGTTGCCGCCAGTGTTTCCGCTTCTGGCCGCCAGAATTGGCAGGCCATTGGTCGACAGCACATAGCTGCCCCGCTCGCCCGCGCGGTAGGAGGTGACGAGCAGCCGGTAGGTGCCATTGGCGGGCAGGGTGACGACCAGTTCGGAATTGGTCCCGCCGCTTGGGGCATCGTCGTTGTCAAAGTCTGAGCCATCTGGCCCGCGCAACATGACATAGGTATCAAATTCGCCCGAGCTGAGGTTCACCCGCAACTGCTGTCCGGCGCGGCCATCGATCTGGTAGGCGTCCATGAATTCGCCCGAATC
>CAMDSM010000119.1 GCA_945906905.1 Altererythrobacter xiamenensis
TGTCGGCCCGGCTCCCGCACAGCTGGGGCGCGGCACAATCACTGTCGTGCCGGGTGTCGGGCTGTTCCAGCGGGGCGTCGAATATGCACTGTATGAGCAGGAATTGGCGCAGGAGCTGACCATGCTCGGCTACCACGTGGTCAATGATAGCGCCGCCCAGAAGATCGCCACCTTGTCCTTCATCGAATCGGTTGAGCAGCCCACCCGGCGTGGCCCCGTCAGTGTGGGCGGCGGCGCGGGGATTGGCTCGTATGGATCGGGCGTGGGGCTGGGCCTCGGCATTGACCTCACCCCGCGCCCGGCAGACCAGATCGCGCGGCAGGTGTCAGTCACCATCCGCGCCACTGGTGAAGAACAGAACCTGTGGGAAGGGCGCGCGCGTTTCACCGCCACCGCCAACCACGCCATGGCCGATCCCGCCACCGCCGCCGCGCGCGCAGTGGAAGCCCTGTTCGCAGGCTTCCCCGGCAATTCGGGTGAGACGGTCGAAGTTCAGTGAGCGAAATCGCCGTCAATATCACGATCAATGCTGGATTTGATTCGGGCAATATCGAGGTGCGGCACGTGTCCGGCACCAGTGCCTGCCTCGCCATCCGCAAAGACCGGATGAGCGAATTTGCCCAGTGGTTTCATTTCCGCGTGGCCAATTGCGCCGGACGCGCGCTGGAGCTGCGGATCACCGGGCTTGAGGGCAGCGCCTATCCGCAAGGCTGGCCCGGCTACCGCGCCTGTGTCTCAGAGGACCGCGCCAATTGGGGCAGGGCCGAGACGAGCTATGACAAGGTACAGGACGGCGGCACGCTGACCATCCGCTATACGCCCGCAGGCGATCTGTGCTGGTTCGCCTATTTCGCGCCTTATTCGTGGGAACAGCACCAGGATCTTGTCGCCGATGCCGCACTGTCCGAAGGGGTTGCGCACCGCCCGCTTGGCCTGTCACTCGAAGGGCGCAGCATTGACTGCCTTGATCTTGGCGAGGGTGACAAACAAGTCTGGCTTTATGCCCGCCAGCATCCCGGAGAGACCATGGCCGAATGGTGGATGGAGGGCGCGCTCGATCTGCTGTGCGATCCATCCGATCCCATCGCCCGCCGCTTGCGCCAGCTGTGCCGCTTTCACATCGTGCCTAATTGCAACCCCGATGGATCGGTGCTTGGCCATTTGCGGACTAATGCCGTGGGCGTGAACCTCAACCGCGAATGGGCCGCCCCAAGCTCCGAACGCTCGCCCGAAGTGCTGTGCATCCGCGATGCGATGGACCAAAGCGGGGTGCATTTCGCCATCGACGTCCATGGTGACGAAGCCATCGCCGCCAATTTCATCGCCGGGTTTGAAGGCATCCCCTCGTGGACCGAGGCGCAGGGGGCAGGCTATGCCCGCTATCGCGCGATCCTCGAACGGCGTTCGCCCGATTTCCAGACCAAGCTGGGCTATCCCGCCGCGCGTCCGGGCAAGGCCAATCTGGCGATGAGCACCAACCAGCTGGCAGAACGCTTTGGTCCAAGTTTCGGCACAGTGGCGATGACGCTGGAAATGCCGTTCAAGGACCACGACCCCATGCCCGATCCCGAACAGGGCTGGAGCCCGGAACGCAGCCGCCTGCTGGCGCGCGATTGCCTGGGGGCGCTGCTAGAATGGCTGGAGGCACGCTGAGCGCCCCCAGCCCTCAAGCAACGCCAATCAATCCGCGCGGGTGCCAGTGACAGGGATATTGCCAAAGCTGCTGGCCGCGGTGGCGGTCAGGCTGTCGCCATCGACGGTTCCCGAATAGGCCAGTTCCATCTCCCCTTGGGGCGTGGTGATGCTGCGCTTGAAGGTGAAAGTTGCGCCGTCCACCACCACGTCGAAAATGCTGCTCTCCATCGGCGGCGGGGCCGCACCACCGCCAGCAGGCGCGACATCTTCCATAGTGACGATATAGGAGCCCTCATCGTCCAGCACCGTCATGGTCGAGGCAAAAGTGCCGAAATCGGTCACAGCCTGCGTGTTCCAAGTGCCGATTACGGGCGATTCCTGCGCCAATGCGGGAGTGGGCAGCAAGGTTGCGGCAAATGCAAGTGCGGCAAAACGAATGGACTTCATGGTAACAACCCTCTCCAATTGCTGTGTTGGGCCCTAGCTATTCGCAAGCGCCGCCCGGCGCAATCGCCTTGGGACCAAAGGCATCCGGCAGAAGCTGAGACAAGCGCCATTCGCGCATGCCCTCATGCCCCTCACCCAGCACCACAGGATCGCTGCCATCCAGCCCGGCCAGTTCCGCCAGCACTTGCCGACACCGGCCACACGGGCTGATCGCATCGGCGTCCAGCCCGCTGATCGCCACCGCCACCATCCCGCCCCGCCGCCCATCGGCAAGCGCGCGGGCCACGGCCACGGTTTCGGCGCAGAGCGACAGGCCATAGCTGGCGTTCTCGACATTGGCCCCGCTCACCATCGCGCCATCGGCAAACAACAGCGCCGCACCCACGCGAAAGCGCGAATAGGGGGCATAGGCTTGGGCCGCCGCGTCGCGGGCGGCTTGTAGAAGCGTCTTGCGATCAATTTCCTTGGCAAAACTCACGGCTGCACCACCACCCAGCGCAGCGGCTGATCGGCCACCTGGCTCGACAGCCTTGGGTTGGCGGTCCACAAGGTGAATGGCCGCCCGGCATAGTCAGGTTCGAACCAGCCTTGCTCCAGCCACAGATTGCGCTCGATCCGGCTGGCGAGCTGGTGGCGGCCCTCAAAATCGCGGCCCAGTTTCAGGATCGCACTTTGCCCGCTGTGGCTTTCCACCTGGTTGAGGAAAGTGGTCAGTTCGGCCTCCAATCCTGCCTCGGTGACCGGATCGGCGCACTGGCTGGCGGGCACTTCCAGCGCGATCACCGGCGGCAGCATAGCGGCATCGCGCGGCACGATAGTGACGAAATTGCCCGCCTGCTGCTCGGCCGGAACGCAGGGATCATAGGCATGGACCACGCCGTAAGGCAGGCCTGCCAACGCCAGCGCCCGCAGGTTGGCCGCCAGCATCGGATCGCGTCCCTCGCCCCCCAAGCTGGCCTCGACATAGGCGAAATTGGCACCGGTTGCCGCCAGCGCGCGAAAATCCACCGCGCCGTCGGCTGCCCCCACCAGCACGCCCTGGGTGGGAAATTCGTCGCGCGAAGGGGTCCAGTGCTGTGCCTGCCACCACGCCCACAGGCCGCCGCCAGCCGCCAACAGCAGCGCCAGCGCGGCGATTCGCATCCGCCACGAGAATGCCCGTTTCCTCCCCATGCCTGTGCGCTTTGCGACCCCTTTTTCAACCCTTGATATGCAGCACGCAGATCAAGGTGAACAGCCGCCTCGCGCTGTCAAAATCGGTTTCCACCTTGCCTTCGAGAATCTCCAGCAAAGCCCGTGTGCCGCGATCGTGGATCGCCCGGCGGGCCATGTCGAGCGTCTCGATCTCCGCCGCCGTGGCCTTGCGCAAGGCCTTGTAATAGCTGTCACAGATGGCGAAATAGTCACGGATCACCCGCCGCAGCCGCGCCATGCCAAGCCCGATCGTGCCTGCATCCACGCCGGTGTGATCACGCAAATTCACCACCAGCCGCCCGTCGATCACCGACAGATGCAGCGCCCATGGCCCGGTCTGACCGCGTGCCAACGCCTGGGCCGGGGCGAAATGATTTTCCTCCACCAGATCGCGCAACGCAACCGCGCGTTCGCCTTCAACATCGGCATTGCGGGCGATGATTGTAGCTTCGTCGAGCGTGATGGAGGCGATGGTGTTGTGGCGCATAGTCTTGCCAGCTTCGCAGACGCGGCGCATTGCTGCAATTGCGAAATGGCGGTTGGGTGAAGTCTTCCCCGCTATCCACAGGCAAGCCATGCCATGGCCACCTTGCGATGCGCCGCTCGCTGGCGCATCAGGCGGCAATGCAAGATGAAGAGCTTTTGATCCGCCCCGCTTCAAGGTCCGCCGCATTGCCCGGCCCAATGCCCGGCGCGCCCGAACCTGCCGGTCGTGCCCTGCCCGCCAATCTGGAGGCCGAGGCTGCCTTTCTCGGCGCAATCCTGATCGACAACCGGGTGATGGAGGAACTGACCGTTCCCTTGCGGCCCGATCATTTCTTCGTGCCCTTGCACACGCGCATTTTTGAGCGCGTGCTGACGCTGACCGATCGCCAGATGGTGGTCACTCCAGTCACGCTCAAACCCTATTTCGAGGCGGATGAGGCCTTGAAGGAACTGGGTGGCACGGGCTACCTTGCCCGCCTGACGGCCGACGGGCAGGGCCTACTGGCCCCGCGCGAACTGGCCCAGCAGATCTATGATCTGGCTTTGCTGCGCGAACTGGTGAGCGTGGGGCGCGAGCTGGTGGAAAGCGCGCTCGACACATCGGTTGAAGTTGAACCAATGCGCCAGATCGAACAGGCCGAAGCCGCGCTCTACCGCGTGGCCGAAGGGGCCGCGGGCAGCACCGAGGCTGAAAGTTTCGGCATGGCCAGCCGCCAGGCGCTGAGCCTGATCGAGACCGCACTCAATTCGGGCGGCCATGTCGCGGGCAAGACCACCGGGCTAACCTCGCTCAATGCCAAATGCGGCGGCCTGCATGACAGCGATCTGATCATTCTGGCGGGGCGCCCCGGCATGGGCAAATCATCGCTAGCGATGAACATCGCCTACAATTGCGCCGCCCGGCTGAAGTCGGATCGTGCTGACGGGATCGAAAAGTCAGTCGGTTCGGGCGTGGCGGTGTTCAGCCTGGAAATGAGCAAGGACCAGCTCGCCACCCGCATTCTGGCCGAACAATCGGGCATCCCATCAGAAGCCCTGCGCATGGGCAAGATCAGCCGCGAGGATTTTCAGGAACTGGCCCGCGCCAGCCAGCGGCTGAACGATCTTCCGCTGTATATCGACGATACGCCGGCGCTGTCGATCTCGGCCCTGCGCACCCGCGCACGGCGGCTGAAGCGGCGGCACGATATCGGGCTGATCGTGGTCGATTACCTGCAATTGCTGCAAGGATCGCAGCGCAGCCAGGACAACCGGGTGAACGAGATTTCCGAGATCAGCCGCGGCCTGAAAACGCTGGCCAAGGAGCTGAGCGTGCCGGTGATCGCGCTCTCGCAGCTCAGCCGCGCGGTCGAACAGCGCGAGGACAAGCGTCCGATGCTGTCCGACTTGCGCGAATCGGGCTCGATCGAGCAGGACGCCGATATGGTGTGGTTCATTTTCCGCGAGGATTACTACGTCAAATCGCGCGAACCCAAGGTTCCCAACGCCTCCGACGATGCCAAAACGCACGACGCCCACAGCGCCTGGGTTTCGGAAATGGAGCGCGTTCACGGCCTGGCCGAACTGATCATCGCCAAACAGCGGCACGGCTCCACCGGCAAAGTCCGGATGAAGTTCGAAGACCGCATCACCCGCTTCTCCGATCTGGAAGATGGCGACTACGGGGCCGATGCTTACGGGTGAGGGTGGGCACCCTGCGCGAAAGATGATCCCCTGCTGGGCCGGATAATGTCGGAAGCCTGATCCAGGACTGTATCGGCATTTGGCTCAGGGTGAGTCGAAAATGGTGGTTGGCCGTGATCCGGTGCGCAGCAACCTTTTGGGGGCGTGAGCACCGGAAGCGCAGACGACCGCCATTTGCAGACCGCCCTGGGCCGAATGACGACGCAGTCTAAGCTCCGCAGGTCCAATAGCCTTGCAGGATCACATCCGGCTGCCCGGCCTGGCGCACACGCAAGGCGGCGCAGGCCGGTTGCAGGCCGCCACCGATGGGCGCTGCCGTCTCGTCGATCCGCGCCACATCCACCAGCAGCGCGGCGGTATCGAAGGTGCTGCCGTCGAGCAGCGCATCATAGCCGCCTGCCTCGGTGGCCGATCCCTGCACTATTTCATCGCCGAATTTGACCAGCATCGCCGCCTTGGTGCCGGGCGATTGCACAAAGCCGCGCGCCAGTAGCAGCGGGTCTGACGCCGGGCTGTCAGCAAAATAGCAGGCAAGATCGCCGGTCAGGGAAAATTCCTCAAGCTCCTCGGCCAGCATCGGCTGCAGCGCCAGTTGCGCGCTGGGGTCGGCCGCCTCGAACACCGCGCTGGTCTGGCCCTGCGCCTCGGAGGCGGCATCCCTCTGGCACGCCGACAGTGCCAGCAGTGGGGCCAGCAGTGGGGCCAGCCTCGCCGCCTGCATGACGCCGCCGCGGCTCGCGAGCTGCCAATTGCCGATTCGGATTCCCATCCGCCACCCAAACACCAAAAACCCTACCATTTCCTCAAAGCCCAAGATTAAGCCGACGGCTGACGGTATAGTCGATCACCGCCACCAGCAGCCAGCTTCCCATCCAGCGCAGACGGTTGAACCAGCTCGCGCGGGACTTGTGCAACTGCGGCGTGATCGCCTCGGCAGCGGCGAGGTGGTGCGCGATAAAGCTGCGCATCCGTGTCGCCAGTGCCGCATCCTCAATCCGCAGCATGATTTCCAGATTGAGATAGAGGCTGCGCATGTCAAAATTGGCGCTGCCAAGATAGACCACATCGTCCAGCACGATCAACTTGGTGTGCAGCTTGCAGGGCTGAAACTCAAATATCTGCGCGCCTGCATCCAGCAGGCCGGAATAGAGCAGCCGGCTGGCGCCGATGGTGGCCCCGTTGTCTGATCGTCCGGGCAGAAGCAGCCGCGTCTCACCCTTCTTGGCGATCTTGTGCATCCGGCGCAGCAGATGCGCTGACGGGGCGAAATAGGCCATCATCATATCCAGCTTGTTGCCGTGAATCAGATCATGCCCCACCGCCTGGGCCCAGCTCGACAGCCCCCGCCCCGGCCCGCCGATCAGCAATTGCACTGGCCCGCGCCCGGAATTCCAGTCGCGCACGCTGCGGCGCAAGGCGCGGAACTGCGCCAGATCGAGCGTGGTCCAATCCTCCAGTTGGGTAAACCACGCCTCGATCCGGGCGACCACCGGGCCTTGCACGGTGAAGGCCAGATCGGTCCAGCCGTCGTTTGCCGGTGGAGCGAAATAGCTGTCGGCGATGTTGAACCCGCCCAGCATGGCCAGGGCACCATCGGCGATGACGATCTTCTGATGGTTGCGGATCAGATAGCGGCGCGACCAGCGGGCCTGAAAGCGCCGGTATTGTCCGCCCGCTGCCAGCAAGGGGCTGAGAAATTGCGCGTCCGCCAGTGCCCCGAACCCATCGAGTATAAGCGTCACCGCCACGCCCCGGCGCGCGGCATCGGCCAGGGCATCGCGCACCAAGGCCCCCGAATCATCACAATCAAAGATGTAGAATGCCAGCTTGAGGCTCACCCGCGCCTGCCCGATCATGTGCAGCAATTGCGCCAGCCGGTCCGCGCCAGCGGGATAGAAGCCCAAGGTCAGTCCCTGCGCCTCAAGGTGAAAGGGCGCTGGATCGACGAAAGTCTCGACTTTTCCAACGATTGGCGCGTTCTCTCCCATACCTGCCCCCTAGCACGTCTCACGGCAGCCAGGCACTGGGGAAAACCTTGACGCTGGCCCCATGCTCACCTATCTGGCCGACTTTCCGCAACTGCTGCATCAGGAATGGAGTGCCCCATGGCGCGCGTTACCGTCGAAGATTGTGTCGACAAGATCCCCAACCGCTTCGATCTGGTCCTGCTGGCCGGCCAGCGTGCCCGTGAGATTTCCGGCGGAGCCGAGCTGACGGTGGATCGTGACCGCGACAAAAATCCCGTCGTCGCCCTGCGCGAAATCGCCGAAGCCACTGTGCGACCCAAGGAACTGAAAGAATCGCTGGTTCAGTCGCTGCAGAACTTCCTGCCCGATGAAGAAGACGATGCCGACGAAATCGGCTCGCTCAGCCAGTCGGCCGAAGCCATGCGCCTGTCCGCCGCCGCGCCTGCCCGCAC
This sequence comes from Altererythrobacter xiamenensis, assembly GCA_945906905.1. Classification (GTDB taxonomy): domain Bacteria; phylum Pseudomonadota; class Alphaproteobacteria; order Sphingomonadales; family Sphingomonadaceae; genus Alteraurantiacibacter; species Alteraurantiacibacter xiamenensis_A. Next base: position 7,865 of record CAMDSM010000119.1, read on the forward strand.
CAGCTCGCTGGGCAGCGACTACGACGGGTGAGGTTTCGCACTAACGCAGCTTAAAAGGGGCCGCTCCGCAAGGGGCGGCCCCTTTTCCTTTGCGGGCAAGGCGCAAACCCGTCACTCTGCCCGCTCAGAAAGCGAGGCATGCGGCCATGGCGGTAATTGCGGTTTACAGCGTCAAGGGCGGGGTCGGCAAAACCACCATCGCGGCCAATCTCGCGTGGTTTTCGGCCGCCGTATCGCGCCGCAAGACCTTGTTGTGGGATCTCGATGCAGCTGGCGGGGCGGGGTTCCTGTTTGGGGTGGAGCCGCGCCGCAGCCGCTCTGCGCAATCGATTTTCGCCAAGGATGCGGCGCCCGCTGACCTGATCCGGCACACCGCTATCGACATGCTCGATCTGCTGCCCGCCGATGAAAGCCTGCGCGATCTTGATGGGCTGCTGGCGCGAATCGGCAAGAAGAAGCGCCTCGCTCGGCTGGCCGAGGATTTGTCGACCCAATATGAGCGGATCATCCTCGATTGCCCGCCGGTGCTCAGCGAATTGAGCGCGCAGGTCATCCGCGCCGCCGATGTGGTGATCGTGCCGCTGCCACCCTCGCCGCTCTCTGCCCGTGCGCTCGATATGGTGACACAGGAAATCCGCACCCACGCCAAGGCCCAACCGCCGATCCTGCCGGTGCTCTCGATGCTCGACCTGCGGCGCAACCTCCACCGCGCGGCGCGGCAAGCCAATCCCGGCTGGCCCGTGATCCCGCAGGCCAGCGCTGTGGAGCAATGCGCGGTGCTGCAACGCGCAGTCGGCGATTTTGCCCCCACCAGCCCCGCCGCCCGCGCCTTCGGCCAGCTGTGGACTGCGATTGAGCGGCGGCTGGCGGGTTAGGCCCCCGCCGCCGCCTCACCTCCGCCAAAGCGCTTGCCGGCCTTGGGAATGGCCGATCCGCGCACCGGTGGCAGGTTGGTTGGCCCCTTGGGCGCATTGACCCGATCGAGCTTGCCATCGGCCAGCAATTGCCTGATCTCGTCGCCGGTCAGCGTCTCGAATTCGAGCAGGGCCTGCGCGATCAGATGCAACTGTTCGGTGTTGCCCTTGAGAATTTCGTTGGCGCGGGCGAGCCCGCCTTCCACCAGACTGCGGATCTCGCTGTCGATCAGCTTATTGGTTTCGGTCGAATTCATCGTCCGCTGGCTGCCTCCATAGCCCAGATAGCTTTCCTGCGTT
>CAMDSM010000120.1 GCA_945906905.1 Altererythrobacter xiamenensis
GCCTGGTGCCGCGCCTGCTGCCAGCGCCGCAGCATTGGCAGCATCGATGCGCGGCCCATGCGCAGTCTCGGTAATCAGGGCCAGCGGAGTGGCATCCGCGCCCTCACCCGGCAGACAGTTTTCAGCCTGCCGCCAGCGATCCAGCGCCAGCCGGGCCAGCCAGATCGCCATGATCCGGCGCGCTACTTTGGGCAGGAGCGCTGGCGATGAGGGTGTTGCAGTCATCGCGCAAAATCCATTCTGAGGGGGGATGAGCGCGGGCGCGGAACAGTTCGGCGTGCCAGCAGGGCTGGCCGGGTGCCGCAGCGTTCCAGCACGGGCGCGGCGAAGCGACAGAGCGCACCTGCCAGCGCATCCGGGCCGAACCGAGATCGCGCTGTGCATCATGGCGCACCAGGAACAGCGGCACGCCATGCCGCTCGGTCGCCAGGCTCAGCCGCCGTGAGGAGGTGAGGCCAAGCTCTCGCGGGTTGCCGAAAATCTCGCCGATCACGAATGCCAGATCGCGGCAGCGCAGCCCTTCTTCCAGCGCGAACAAGGCATCAGCTGCGTTCTTGGTGGCGACATGGATCACCCGGTGGCGCAGTGCAGGCGGCAGGCCGGGGCGATAGGGCCGCCCGGTCTTGCGGCGCGAACCTTCATCCTGCACCCACAGCACGGGCTTTTCCACCACACTTGCCTCCACCCGGAAACCATCAAGCGCCAGCGCCAGCGCGCAGGCCACCCCGCCCGCCTCATCAGCGGCCGCGAAAATCTCATTGTGCAGAGTTCGCCCCAGCCCCGGCTGCCAGCGCGCCGAGTGTTGCCCGGCCGAGACAAGCCCGGCGGCCTTGGGAAAGCTAGACAGGTCCATAAACGAATCACTCCTGTGTTCTTCTTATGTTCTAACTCACCTTCCCGCAATCGCTGATCGAACAACACTTGCTGCTTATCGGAGCGGACTCTAGAAGGCCCCATGGCCACCACCTTTAACCTCAACACCTCAACCAGCCGCGCCAATCCAACGCCGAAGCCGATGAAGCGGCTGACCGTGCCCGGCATCCGCACCCGCAAGGTGAACGGCGTGACTGCCGAACCGATCGTGATGTTGACCGCCTACACCGCGCGCCAGGCGCAACTGCTCGATGCGCATTGCGACATGCTGCTGGTGGGCGATTCGCTGGGTCAGGTGATCTATGGCCTGCCCTCAACCGTGCCGGTGACACTGGAAATGATGGCCAACCACGGGGCGGCAGTGGTGCGCGGGTCATACCATGCGGCCGTGGTGGTCGACATGCCTTTCGGATCATACGAAGGCTCGCCCGCGCAAGCCTTCGCCAGCGCGTCAATGCTGGTCAAGGCCACTGGCGCCGCCGCCGTGAAGCTGGAGGGCGGTGCAGTTATGGCCGAGACCGTGGCTTTCCTGACAGAACGCGGCATCCCGGTGATGGGCCACGTTGGCCTCACCCCACAGGCGGTCAATGTGCTGGGTGGCTATGCCGCGCGTGGGCGCAGCGACGCCGAGGCCGACAAGATCATGGCCGATGCCCGCGCACTCGATGCCGCCGGGGCCTTTGCCATCGTGATCGAAGGCGTGATCGAACCCATCGCCATCGCCACCACCAAGGCGGTCGCCTGCCCCACCATCGGCATCGGCGCATCGGCCCAGTGTGACGGGCAGGTGCTGGTGACCGAGGACATGCTGGGCATGTTTGAGCGGGTGCCGCGCTTCGTCAAATGCTATGAGAATATCGCCCTGACCATCGCCGGAGCGGCGGCAACCTATGCCGAGGAAGTGCGCAGCCGGGCCTTTCCCGGCCCGGACCAGACCTATCAACCCAAATAACCAATACGACAGGACAAAATCTTGCTGCAATTCTATCGCGGATCGCTGATCTTCACGCTTGTGTGTCTGGGCCTTGGTGTCTGGTATGGCTGGGCCAGCACCGGCACGCTCAGCGGCACGGCGCAGATGCTGTGGATCATCGTAATCCTGTCCGTCCTCGAAATATCGCTCAGCTTCGATAATGCCGTGGTCAATGCCTCGGTGCTGAAAGAGATGGACGTGGTGTGGCAGAAGCGCTTCCTCACCTGGGGCATCGCCTTTGCGGTGTTCGGGATGCGGATCGTGTTTCCGCTGGCGATTGTGGCGATTGCCGCCGGGATCGGGCCAATACAGGCCATGAACTTGTCGCTCAACGATCCGGCTGAATACGAGCGGCTGGTCAGTTCCGCCCATATCGGCATTGCCGGATTTGGCGGAGCGTTCCTCGCCATGGTGGGGATGAAATTCTTCTTCAATGCCGACAAGGAGGTCCACTGGATCGGCCTGATCGAACGGTCACTGGCGCGCGTTTCGGCCCTGCCGGCCATCGAGATCGCGCTGTTGCTGCTGAGCATGTGGGGCATTTCCACCCTACTGTCGGTGGCCGATGCGCATACATTCCTGGTTTCGGGTATGCTGGGCCTCGTCACCTATATCGCGGTTGAGGCGGTGAGCCATTGGCTGGAAATGCGCGAGGAGGCGGCACGTTTAGCTGGCGTGGTGGTGCGCAGCGGGCTTGGCGGGTTCCTCTATCTCAACATCCTTGATGCCAGCTTCAGTTTCGATGGCGTGATCGGGGCTTTTGCCTTGTCGAACAACATGATCGTGATCGCGTTGGGCCTGTCAATCGGTGCGATGTTCGTGCGTTCGATGACGGTGCATCTGGTCAAGCAAGGCACGCTGGCCGAATACCGCTTTCTGGAGCACGGCGCTTTCTGGGCGATCATCGTGCTGGGGGCGATCATGCTGCTATCCGCCGTGTGGCACATTCCAGAGACGATCACCGGCCTGATCGGCGGCATCCTGATCGGGCTGAGCCTGTGGTGGTCATTGCGGCACAATCGCCGTGAGCAGGCGCTCAACGGGCAATCGGAAATCGGTTGAGGCGGTTGGCGAGAGGAGCGGAAATCACCAGCTGGAGCAGGTGATAGACCAGCACCGGCAGCAGCAGCAGCCCGGCCACAGCGGGTGGGAACAGCACACTGGCCAGCGGCGCGCCAAGGGCAATGCTCTTTTGTGCGCCGGCGAACAGGAAGCTGATCCGCTCAGACCGGGCAAGCCCAATCGCTCCGCCCAACAGCCATGCTCCGCCAAAGCCCAGTGCCAGAAACACCGCCACCAGCCCCAACAAGGCGGCCCATTGCAACGGGGCGACAAGGCCCCACAAACCCTGCTCAACGGCACCTGAAAAAGCGACAAAGACCGCAATCGCGATCGATCCCCGGTCAAACCAGCTGACCAGCGAGCGGTGCCCTTTGACCCAGCCTCCGGCCCATCCTTGCGCCAGCTGGCCGATGGCGAAAGGTAGCAGCAGGATCAGCGCGATCCGCTCCAGCCCACCCATATCAATCTCGGCCGCAGCAGTCCCCGCCAGCAGTGCCAGCAGCGGAGCGGTGATAAAAACCCCGGCCACGTTGATTACAGCCGCCGCCACCACCGATGTCGCAACATTCCCTCCGCCAAGTGAGGAATAGGCGGTGGCCGATTGCACCGTCGATGGCAGTATGCCGAGGAACAGCAGCCCCAGTGCGACCTGTTCGGGCAACACTGCCATTCCGGCCTGCCACAGCAGCCAGCCGGCCGCACCCATGGCGATGAAGCACCAGGCCAGCAGCGGCAGAAGGAAGCGCCAATTGCCGATTCCCGCCAGCACCTCGCGCCGGGGCAGGCGCAGTCCGTTGAGCAGGAACAGCAGGAAAATCGCCCCGTCGGATATAACCCGGGCCAGCACTCTGGTCTCGCCCGTAACAGGCAGGAGCGACGCCAGCACAATCGCCAGTACTAGCAGCCGCACAAGCGGATCAACCCCGGAAAGAATACGCGCGACCATGTGTGGCGCAGTGCCGTGTGCAACAAGCGTTGTCTAGATGCCGCGCCCGCTCGCTTTGGCCTGCAGGGCCCGCGCGCTGACCTCGCCGCCAGACTGCATCGCCAAAATCCGGCCCAAAACTTGCGCTACCCGGCGGTTGCCGCGCTGCAAGCCTTGTGCCGTCATCGCATGGTTCAGCGCCTCATCTCGGTGATCGAGCTGCACTTCCATATTCGCCAGATCGGCCAGCAACAGCGGATCATCCGGCCCCGAACCGATGCTTGCGGCATAGCGCAGCAGCAAAGTCGCCCGCGCCGGGTTGCCCGCATCGCGCTGCATTCGGCCCAGCAAGGCCGCCGCATCTGGCTGGCGCGGATTTTGCCGCAAGTGCTCGGCGAGCAGCGTGCGGGCCTCAACTTGCGCGCCACTGGCGACCAGCGCGCTGACCATCCGTTGCACCAGAGGCCAATTGCTGCGCACCTGGGTCGCCGCCCGATAATGGACGAGGGCCGCGCTGCCATTGCCGCTCAGCAGTTCCATATCACCCGCCAATGTCAGCAGATCGACCGAGCCGTGAAAGCGCTGCAACATTTCGCTCACCAGCGACCGGGCTTCGGCCTGCTGCCCTGCCGCCAACAATTGGCGTAAGTGCAGGATCGGATTGCCGGGATTGGCGATGCGGCCAGACGAATCGCGCGGCAGGAAGGTCGGGTAGGGTGTGAGTGATGTCTGCGCTAGGCTGGCCGCACGGTCGAGATATGGTCCGGCGCTGGCGCGATCACCCACTTGCTCATGCGCCCGTGCCGCCAGCACCAGCAGATAGGCCGAGGCGTCGGGGCGGTTGTTCGCCCACATCACCCAGCGTGGCGGCATATTGTTGCATCAGCCCGGTATCGCCCGGCGCCGCTGCCAGCGCCCGCTGGAACAACGGCAGCGCCTGCCTCAGCCCTGACGAATCGCGCATCAACTGGGCGAAGAACTCCAGCGCGCGCGGCTCGTTCGGGTCCATCTCAACCGCCAGTCGCGCCGCTTCCAGCGCCAGCAGATGCTCGCCGGTGCGATAGCGCATCCGCCCGATATCGACCCACACCAGGGACGTCGCGCGGCCCTCGGTCAGGAGGGTGTTGAAGATCTGCGATGCCGCGGTGTAGTTGTTCTGCTGCATGGCCAGCCGGGCCAGCGCGTGCAAGCCGCGCCCGCGCGTTGCCGGGCTGAACTCGCCTTGCGTCAGCCATTGTGTGGCATCGCTCAAATCGTCCTGCAGCAGTTCGCCCTCACCGATCAGCGCGGCGACTTCGGACCGGGCCGCACCTTGCTCCAGAGCGCGCTTGCCGGCCAGTTCGGCGGCCACACCATCACCACGGGCAATGGCGGCCTCGGCCTCGGCAATCGCATCGTCCTTGGGCGCAGCCGCCAGCGGCCCACCCACAGCGAGCGCCGCCAGTGCCGCTGCCAAGGCGCCGCCGAGAATCCTGGGATCAGCCTTGAAGGTCATATTGCTTGAGCAAATCATACAGCGTTGGACGGCTGATCCCCAGCAGCTTGGCGGTGTTGGAGATGTTGCCTTCGCTGCGGGCCAGCGCATGGCGGATCATCTTGCGATCGGCCTGTTCGCGCGCGCTCTTGATGTTGAGCCCGCCAGCGTCATCCGCGCCCGGCCCCAGATCAAGGTCAGACGCACTCACCAGCCGGGCATCGGCCATGATCACCGCACGTTTGACGCGGTTCTCCAGCTCGCGGACATTGCCCGGCCACGGCCAGCCATCAATCGCCGCCAGCGCATCGGGCGAAAAGCCGGTGACGGAAGGGTTCATCTCATCGGCAAAGCGCTTGAGGAAGGCCTTGGCCAGCAATGTGGCATCGCCCGGCCGTTCGGCCAGCGAGGGCACCTTGAGCACTACCTCGGCCAGGCGATAGAACAGATCCTCGCGGAAAGTGCCCACGCCGATCATTTGTTCCAGGTTCTGGTGGGTGGCACACACGATCCGCGTGTCGACGTCGATCTGCTTGCGCCCGCCAATCCGCTCGATCACCCGTTCCTGAATGAAGCGCAGCAGTTTCACCTGCAATGGCAGCGGAATGTCGCCAACTTCATCGAGGAACAACGTGCCACCATTGGCCATCTCGATCTTGCCCTCGGTGGTCTTGACCGCGCCGGTGAAGGCTCCCTTCTCGTGCCCGAACAGTTCGCTTTCGAGCAGATTTTCCGGGATCGCCGCGCAGTTGATGGCGATGAACGAGCCGCCTCGACGGTCGCTGGCATCGTGCAAGCCCCGCGCCAGCAGTTCCTTACCCGTGCCACTGGCCCCGAGCAGCATCACCGAGACATTGGTATTGGCCACCCGTTCAATCGTGCGCGCCACCTTGACCATTTCGGGCGCGGCAGTGATCATCCGGCCCAGCACCTTGTTACCCTCACCCGCGCGTGCGGCCAAGGCGCGGTTCTCCGCCTCGATCCGGTGCAGGCTGAGCGCGCGGCGCACGATCAGGCCCAGCTTCTCGATATCGACTGGCTTCTGGTAAAAGTCATAGGCCCCGCGCTCGATTGCCGTCAGCGCGCTTTCACGGGCGCCATGGCCGCTGGCGACAATCACCTTGGTATCGGGTTTGAGCGCCATGATCGCATCGAGCACGGCAAAGCCCTCGCTGGTGCCATCGGGGTCTGGCGGCAGGCCAAGATCGAGCGTGACCACTGGCGGTTCCTCTGCCCGCAGCGCGGCAATCGCGCTCTCGCGGTCGCCCACGATAACCACGTCAAAATCATCATAGGCCCATTTGAGCTGCGCCTGCAGGCCTTCGTCATCCTCGACGATCAGCAGTTTGGGTTTGCTATCGGGTTTCATGCGACGTCTGCCTCATTGCTGGATTGGTCGTTCCGGCGGTTCATCAATTCTATCGTGGCCATCAGTGGCAGGCGGATCAGAAAGCGCGTGCCAATGCCTTCGCGCGATTCGACATCGAGCCGCCCACCCATCGCTCGCACCAACTCTCGCGCCTCGAAAGCGCCGATGCCGAAGCCGCCCTGCTTGGACGAATGGAACGGGCGGAACAGCCGCGTGCGGATAAATTCCGGGCTCATCCCGCTGCCCGAATCGACCACTTCGATCACCGCGTTGGCACCGTCGAGCCGCATATCGATGAACACCGGCGCAGTATCAGCGCTGGCCTCGATGGCGTTCTGCACCAGATGGACCAGCGCCTGTTCCAGCGCCTCGCCGTCGCCGCGCACGGTGCACGGTTCGCGATCGAGCAATACGATCGTGTGCTGGGCTTCATATTGCTTCGCCACCCGGGCCAGCACGGCATCCAGATCGACCAGCTGCTGCTGCCCATTGCCTTGCGCACCATAGCGGCCAAGGCGGTTGAGCAAGCCTTGCAGCTTGTCGGTGGACTTGCGCAGGGTTAGCAGCATGTCGGCGCGGAATTCAGGCTTGTCGGCGTGGATTTCGGCATTGCGCGACAGGAGCGAGAGCTGGCTCGCCAGGTTCTTGATGTCGTGCATCACAAAGGCGATGCGGCGGTTGAATTCGTCAAACCGTTGCGCCTCGCCCAGTGCATCCTGCGTGGTCTGCTCAGCCAGATAGCTGGCCAGCTGGCGCCCGATCACCCGCAGCAGGTCAAAATCCTCCCAGTCGAGCATCCGCGCCAGCGGCGGGCGCGACAGCACCACCACGCCCACGAGGCGCTCATAATGCAGCAGCGGAACCAGTGCCCACGCGTTCTCGTCCGCTAGCAACCATGCGGGGCATCCCGCCGCTGGAATGCCGTTGCCGCGCCCGGCCCTGATGTCATCGAGATCAAGGATGAACTGGCTTTCTTCAAAGAAGCGCGCACCGGCCTGATCCATCGCTGGCGCGGGCACTTCGATGTGCGGCCAGTTCCAACGCGCGGCGATGGCCAGGCCGCCTTCCTCGCGCGGGGTCAGCAGCAGGCCCGAGGGGCTGTCGGTGATATCGGCCACTGCCTGCACCGCCCGCTCGGGCAGTGGGACCGCCTCAGACCCTGCCCGACCGATGGTATCGGTGAAGCGCAGCCATTCGGCGCGATAGTCATAGCGGTGCTGGAACAGGTTCTTGGCTATGGTCACGCGCAGCCAACCGCGCATCTTCTTGGATGGCACCAGCACAAGGGCCAGTGCGCTTGCAAGGAGCACGAAGGAAATCTGCAGCAGCCGCGAGAAGTCGCTCCCGGCCACGGCAATCGCCTGAGCAATCAGCACCATCACCACCAGATAGGCACCAATCACGCCCAGCGAGAACGAGCGGAAGGCGAAGCTGCGCGAAGGCTGGAAGCGCAAGTCGCTGCGTGCCCGCAAGACGCCATAGCCCAGCAGCGCAACCGCCACCGCCAGCACCCCGCCGCGCAAGTCGACCAGCGGCATCGGGAAGGAGTGCCCGAGGTAGGTGATGGTAAAGAGGTTGAGATCATACAGCCACAGCACCGCGAGCGCGGCTGCCGGCCAGCGCAGCGCCTGGCGCGCCTGTTGCGCCGCTCCGACATAAAGATTGTGCACCAGCACCAGCGCCCCGATGCAGAACAACAGCCGGAACATCACCGCAAAGGTCAGCAACGCATCCTGGATGCCCTCTTGCCCGGCAAAATGGATGCGGGCCGAGGTCAGCCCGAGCTGCGCTAGCTCGACACCCACCAGAGCATAGACCACCGGCTTGATCGGCCCCAGCTTCTGATCGCGCAGATCATCGGCGAACAGACCGAACAACAGCCACAGCCACGCCAGATAGGTCGCGCTGAGCAGTAGCTGGACGATCTCGCTCCTCGGTCCGATCCCGACCGACGCCAGTGCCCACAGCGCAGCCAGCGCCAGCGCGGCATTCACTTTGAGCGTCATATTGCCCGCACCATCGCGATGCGAGGCGTTCCACAGCGCCAGCATGATCGCGCCACAGGCCGCAATCACATGCAGCACCTGCGCGGCGAAGGTCCAAAGCCCGTCGATCATCGGAGGCATCATCGCGCACCCTCTTCCAGCGCCAACACAACCTCGCTGGCACCTAGAGTGGCGACGTGGCGTTGCAGGTCATCTATCACGGACCGCTGGATCGCCTGCTCGATAACGATGCCGCTATCGCTCATCGCGACAAACCCGACCACGACAAAGCCGCTTTCGGGCCGCTCACCCAGCAATCGGATGCGCTGCGCCCGCGCCCCTGCGCCCAACACCAGCACGCGGCGGCGGAAGGCCGTATTGCCAAGAATTCCGCCTACCACCAGCCGGTTGACC
>CAMDSM010000121.1 GCA_945906905.1 Altererythrobacter xiamenensis
CATTGACCTTGTAGATGCCAACGTAATTCTGGCCGGGGGTGGTGGGGATCATCTGGCCATAGTTGCGGAACACACCAAGGCTGGCCGATTTCACCCCTGCGCGGCGAGCGGCGGCGGGCAGGTATTCATCGGCATACCATTCGCGGAACGCCGCGTCCTGCCCTGGTGCGGCGTTCAACTGTTCAAGGATCACGCCGCCCGAATGGGGCGCGGCAGGATCATTGTCGCGGAAAGCCAGCGGGTAGTAGTGGTAATCTTCCAACACGCTGTCATCAATTGCGTCGGTCACCATCATCCGGCTGGTGAGGGCGTTTTCCCAATGTTCGCGTGAGAATCGTTCGGCGTCGAACACGTCGTATAGGGCCAGACATTGCCAATCGAAGCTGGCGGGCAAATCCATCGGCTGCACGGCGCTGCGGCTAAAGCGCTGCGCGGTGATCGATCCGCGAAAGCGCAAGGCATCGCGGATATGGATATTGGTATACCAGTCATCGAGGTCCGCCTCGCGGCCGGGGACTGCCTTGGTCAGGACAACAAGCACAGCTTCGATCATGCGGCTTGCCCTCCAGCCGAAGTGAACGGCAAAGCAGGTGCTCCCATCATAGCGCGGTAGGATATTGGCTGCTTGCCATCGGTATCCTTCACGCCCAACCGCGCCGCCTGTTCCGCCCCGATCAGCGCCTGACCATTGAGTGCCATCAGGCCCGGATCGTGATATAGCGCATCGATCACCAACCCGGTGAATTCGGGCGTCTCCCATTGTGGCAGCATGGCGCGCAGATCCTCGGGAATGTGTTCTGGCGGCATGGCCCGCACCGCATCAGTCAGGATGAACCCGGGCCAGAGTGATACGGCGGCGACACCGTGCGGGGCCAGGTCCACTGCCATATCAGCCATCATCTTGTCGGTGCCTGCCTTGGCCGCGCCATAGGCCGCGCCGTGGAAATAGGAGACTGCTCCGTAAAACGAAATGCTGGCGATCAAGCCTTTGCCGGCTGCGACCATCAACGGCGCGGCATGCCAGGCCGCGACATAGTTCGAGCGCAGGCCGACATCGATCATGTCGACCAGCTTGAGCGGCTTTTCCCAGAAACCGCCCGGTGCCATCAGCAAGTCGGGATAGACCGCAGCGGCATTGTTGACGAGCACATCCAGCCCGCCAAACTCGCGCTTCACCTGGGCGAACGCGGCTTCGACCTGTTCATCGTCAGAATGATCGCACACGATTCCCAGTGCCTTGCCGCCTGCCGCCGTGATTTCATCCGATACCGCAGCAAGCTCGGCAACATTGCGCCCGGTGACGCAGACAGTCGCCCCGGTGGAAGCCAGCCCGCGCGCAATGCCGCGTCCTAACCCTCGGGTTGCCCCAGTGACGACGGTAATAGCACTCATGGAGTTGTTCCTTGCTGGATGGTGCCTTGCGGCAATGCGTAAGCGATCAACCTGTCGCTATAGCCCGACTGAATGCCGGCATGGCCCCCAGCGGCGATAACGATGAACTGGCGGCCTGATTTTCCCGACCAGTAGCTCATCGGATTGGCGTTGCCTCCTGCTGGCAGGCGGCCCCGCCACAACTCGCGTCCGGTGCGCAAATCATAGGCGTGCAGCATGTGTTCCTGCGTCGCGCCGATGAACGCCAGACCAGAGGCAGTGACCACACCGCCGCCGATATTGGGCACACCCATCGGGATCGGCAGGCCGGTGCTCAGCAACAGAGGACCGCTGTCGCGCATTGTGCCGAACGGCTGCTGCCACAACAATTCGCGGGTATTGAGGTCCACTGCCGAGATCAGGCCATAGGGAGGCTGGGTGCAGGGTGCGACCAGCGGCGAAAGGAACGGCGCGACCGAAACGGCGTAAGGCGTGCCCGCCTGCGCCGCCGGGCCAGCAACGTTTTCAAAGCTGGGCTTGGCGACGGCTTCCAGCCCCATCGCTTCGGCCAGCGCGCGTGGGATCAGCTGGCTGTAGGTGAGCACGTGGGACGAGTTGACCAGCGCAATCCCGCGCACTGGATCGACCGCCACGCTGCCCCAATTGTGCCCGCCAAGCGAGCCCGGCCAGGTCACCGAAGGCCGGTCAGCTTCAATCGGAGTCATCGGACCATCGAAGCGGGCCTGCTGAAAGCGCAAGCGGCACCATGCCTGATCCAGCATAACCATGCCCCACATCGTTTCTTCGCTCGGCTCGGTGCCCCGGAAACTCGGCAGGCCAGTGGAAAACGGCTGGGTGGGAGAGGAGCGCTCGCCGTCTGCATTACTGACGGGAACCTGTTGTTCGGTGACTTGGGCGATTGGCTCGCCCGTGCGGCGGTCAAGCATGAACAGTTCGCCGCGCTTGGTCGGCTGGAGCAGGGCAGGGCGGCCATCCGCCAGATCAATCAGGACCGGCTGCGAGGGGACGTCATAGTCCCATAAGTCGTGGTGCGTGGTCTGGAAATGCCAGCGCGGCCTGCCGGTGGCTACATCGAGCGCGACGACGGAACTGGAATAGCGGTCCATTTCGGGCGTGCGCTGGCCGCCGTAATAGTCAGGCGTGGCATTGCCCATCGGGACATAGACCAGCCCCAACTCGGCATCTGCGCTCATCACGCTCCAGCTGTTGGGTGTGCCCGGCGTGTAGGTTTCGCCCTCTTCCGGCTCGCCCGTGCGCTCCGGCGCGCCCATGTCCCACGCCCATGCCAGATCGCCGGTGATGGCATCATAGGCGCGGATCACGCCTGATGGCTCGCCGGTCGTCTGGCCATCGGTGACCCAGCCGCCAATGACCAGTTTCCCGGCGACCAGCGCGGGCGGGGAGGTGACGTGGTAATATCCGGCCGGCGCATCGCTCATGCCGCGCAGCAGATCGACCGCGCCGTTCTGGCCGAAAGCGGCGCAGGCTCGCCCTGTCTGCGCGTCCACCGCTAGCAGGCGGCTATCGACCGTTGCGGTATAGACCATCGTCGCGCACGGCGATCCATCAGGTGCGGCGGGTTGCTCAAAATAGGTCACACCCCGGCAGGTCTGGCCGAACACGCCATCCAGGTTGCTGTTTGCAGCAAAGCGCCAGAGCTGCGTGCCAGTCTCTGCATCGAGCGCGATAATGTCGTTATAGCCAGTGCAGAAATACAGCGCATCACCCACTTTGAGCGGGGTGGCTTCAAACGGCGCGGGTTCGCCATTTGGTTCGCTGCCCAGCGAAAAACTCCATGCCTCGGTCAAAGCGCCGACATTGGCGGGCGTGATCTGGGCCAGCGGCGAATAGCGATTGCCGCCGGGGACATTGCCGTAGCTGGTCCAGTCACCTTGCGCTGTGTCTGCTGGACCCGAAGCCAGCTGCGACAGGTCGGTCCCGCCAGTGATCCGGTCGTTCCAGAAAATCCACGCGGTGCCACCGACAATCCCGGCGAGGGCCAAACCCAGCGCCGCTCCACTTAATCGGCTTGTCGGCACTGCGCCGAGCGAGCGGCGGACCCAAGGTGTCAGCAACCACAGGCCAATCCCACTCAGCAGACCGAGCCGCCCGGTCAGCGCCCAGCCATTGAATCCCGCTTCCCACAAGGCCCATATCAGCGTGCCCAACCACAGCAGGCCGAACAGTTGCAGCGCTTTGGCCGACTGCCGCCATAACTGCCACGCTGTCCCCGCCAGCAGCAGCGCGGCGACCACATAGTAGGGCGATCCGCCAGCCAGCAGCAATTGGCCGCCCAGCCACAGCAGCCCGCCAGCCAGCAGGATCAGCAGGAATGCCAGCAAGCGATTCAGGAACTTCATGACAATGCTGTGGCCTTCAAATTCAAATTAGAGGCAAATTCAGATCAGCGGCAAATTCAGATCAGGGAACCAACAGGCTGGGGCCGCCAAACAACAGCCGCCCGATAATCGGCGGGGCGATGTTGACGATGAAAAAACTCACCTGAAACAACACGATCATCCACCACGCGCGCGACACTTCGCGTCGCCAGCCGACGGGCTGCGAGGCGATGCCGCGCTTTGCCTCGTGGGGCATGAGGCCACCGCTGTCGCGCTTCGCCAGTTGAGCAACAAACCATCCAGCCCACAGGCCGAGCAGCAGCGGGAAGATCAGCGGCAGGCGGCCCTTGGGGCTTTCCAGTGCAGGGCCAATCACCGTGTCATAAGTCCACCAGCCATTCGCGACCGAGCTGCCCTCGACCTGTATCTGATAGGCGAGGAACAGCGGAAACGCGGTCAACATGGCCAGCGTGAGGATCGAAACGCCGGGAAACTTGGCGTGCAGCCAGCGAACCAGCACCACCAGCAGCGGGATCGAGACGGCAAACCACCAGCCCCAGCTGAACGGGATGAACAGCGGTTTTACCGGCGTCGTAAACGCCATCTCACCCCACAGCGGCAGGCGGGCGAAGGCTGGGTTCCACGCGACGTAGGCGCCCCAGTCGCCAAAGAATTCCTGCCAGAACCCACTTGTCGCTGCGATCAGGACCAGCCCGAACAGCGGCAAGCGCTTGTCTTTCAGCGTCCAGATCGCCGTCAGCAGCACCAGCGCCGCCCATATCCACAAGCTGCCGGTTTCCATCATCCAAGGATTGACCGGCGCGCCCATCGGCGATGCTGTTGCTAATTGTGTCGTATTCATGATCGGCTTCCCCACCCATTCATCGCAAAGGCTCTACATCACGGCCCGTACAAGCTTGCCCGTTTCCAGATCTTCGAACGCGGTGACCAAGCGCAAATGGTTCATCACGTTGATTTCCCATCCGTAATTGACCACCGGCGTGGTCAGCCAGCCGACATAGACATTCCACACCATCGATCGACGGTACTCAGTCCAGATGTCTTCGAACGAAGGCAGACGGGACGCGCCCGCAGCGCCCAGCTGATCGAGATAATAATTCAGCAATGGCCGCTCGTGCACCCGACGGTCGGCGATGCTGAGTGCGGTCGAGATGATGTAGCTGACATCGTGCATGGGGTGGCCGCGCCCTGTCAATTGCCAGTCGAGCAAGCCGCAGCGGCCTTCGGGCAGGAAGTACGTGTTGCCAAGGTGGGTGTCACCATGGACCACGCATTGATCGAGCCCCATCTGGTGGCGATGCATTGCCTTTGTGCCAGCCCTGAGTTCATCTCCTGTCCAGCCCAGCATGCCGACCAGCTCGCTCTTGAATTTCTGGTTGTCGATTTCATACTGGATGTAAGGCGCGGCGGCATCATTGAGCAGCGTGGCGACACTGCCTTCCAGCGCGTTGCCCATCCATGCCAGCGCGGGGTTCGAAGCATCCGCATTCCAGTACCGCGCATGCAGAGTTGCGAGTGTGTCCAGCAGGCTGCGGACCCGGTCAGGAGATACGGTTTCCAGCACATTGGGGAAATGCGCGCCGCGGTCTGTCAGGTTTTCCATCAGCAGTGCAAAATGCCGCGACTCCGGATCATAATCGCCCCCGAACCAAAGGGGGGCTTCAATGTCGATCTGGCGCCGCAGCTTTGCGTAGAATGCCACTTCGTTTTCATAGAACGGCGCCATCACGTCATCGTCGGTGCGAGCGATCTTCAGCACCAGGCGGGTCGGCCGGTCGCCAGCCTGGCCATCATGGTAGCGGACTGAAAACAGCACGCGCGCCGCGGTGGAAACCATCTGGTCGCCGTAGGTTCGTGCCTCTTCGATCATGACTTCGGCGATGCACGGATCTTGGCCGGAAAGATGCAAAAGACGGTTCAGATAGTCCGCAGTGACGCCATCACCATCGACGGGATGGGCGATCCGGGCTGTCATACCGTCATCGCCTTGATGTAGTCGGGCAGGTTGTGGTTGTAGCATTTCTTTTCATACAGGCTGGTGATCCGCCAGCCTTGCGCCGTGCGGCGGAATTCATGGACATACCACAGCCCGAAAAAGATCGCCTGCATCTGCCCATCGTCGCCGGGCACCACCATCGGATTGTGGCAGACGGTGCGCGTTTGCGCGGTGTCGCCGTCAATTTTATACTGCGTCGTCATGACCGCGTGCTGCGCCATCGGAATCGGGCCAAGGCTGGCGCGCAAGAACGCCTTTATCTCCGCCAGCGATCCCTTGACGCCGACCATTTCGCTGTAGTCGATCACCGCATCTTCGGAGAAATACTGGTCGAGTGCGTCAAAATCCTTGTCATCGACAGCGTAGCAATAGCCGACCAGAAGATCCTGAAGTTCGAAGCGATCCGACATTTCCTGCAACGAAAGCGTCATTGTCCTGCCTGTCCTCACCTGTCATTTTTCTTAAGGGTTGGTATCAGCGGTCCTTTGGTAATGCCCTTCCCAATGGTAGGTTGCACTTGGGTTATCTGACAGGAAAAGCGCCTTCGAACGTGGTCACCCGCTGGTGATCGCTGCCTTCCTTTGCCGCATTCTATTCGGCAGCAACTCTGGAGAATACCCATGGCCGGACGCCTGCCGCCGTTTACCCTCGAAGATTTCAACCTTGCGCCCGCCAAGCGTGCCGAAATCACTGCTGGACTGAGTGAGCGCCAGGCGTTCATGGTGAACCAGTGGATGGATTTGCACGTCGCGCTCAATGCTGGCGACTGGGGCGGCTTTGACCGCTACATGAACACCGAGAAGATGACCTACGACAACCCGAACCGCCCCGATCTGGGCACGTTCGCGGAATGGTCGACCTCGCCCAAGGCGCTCTACACCACCTTCCCGCCAAGCCTTTATCGCACGCTAAAGGCTTGGGGCAGCGGCGAAAATGAAATCTGCGTGTTGTGCCATCACCACGGCAAGCACACCGGCGGTCCCTACATGGGCGTTGAGCCGACGGGCAACCAGCTCGATGTGCTGTGGTTCAGCTGGATCAAGTTCGATGGCGACAAGATCGTCCACATCTATTCGATCTCAGACGTGCTTTCGATGCTGATCGATCTTGAAGTGATCGAAGCGCCGCAACCGGTTGATCCGTACAAATAACAACCCTCGGGTCGCAGAGGGGAAGAGAAGGGAAGGCTTGCGGGCCTTCCCTTTTCCATTTGTATTACGCGGTTTTGTGAAAGTAGCGGACTTCGAGCACCCCATCGTGAACCTTGTAGGTTTCGATGCTGGGCACGGCCACAATGCCGGCGTCGGTTTGCAGATTGTTGTGAATCAGCGCCGCCGCCTCGTTTCCGTTGACTAGCAGTTCCACAATATCTGTGGTGCAGGTTCCAGCATATTGGTCCCACATCTCATCCACCGCTTGCTGGCCGTCGATCGGATCATTCCCGACATATTCAACCGTAAATCCCGCAGGCCCAAGCGCGCGGAATGCGCCCATGACGCCCTCGCGATCTGCCGCATTCCAACAGGTGTAGATGGAACGAATGTCTGCTTCCATTTCAGTGATCCTTTCAAATTTTTACATTGCCGCCATCAGTTCGTCGGGGCTGATCCCCATCTGGCGCATGACATCGCCAGTATCCCAATATTCGCGCCAGCCGATTATCAGCCCGGCATCATCCAGTTCAAACACCGCGCACACCCGCGATCCGACCTTTTTGTCAGCGGCGTGGAGGGTGACGTGATCGGTCCGCTCGGTGAAAACAAAGCGCCCCATCGCCGCCGATGCGTGGATCTCGCAGCGGCATTCGTAATAAGTTTGAAATTGCTTTTCGAGGGCCGCCGCGATGGCCGCGCGGCCAACAATCCGGTCCGTCGCGGGGACGAGCGGCTGGTAATAGCCGCTTTCCGCAAAATAGCTCGCCAGTTTGGCGAAATCCGGTGTTCCGGCGACGTGGAAATCGTCGAGAAACGCCATCACATGGGCATGATTGGCTTGGCTCACAGGCTGAATCCTCCATCAACGATCAATGTCTGTCCAGTAATGTAGCTGGCGCGTTCGGACGCGAGGAAGGCCACCGCCTCGGCAATTTCGGCACCCTGGCCGAACCGCTGCAAGGCAATGCGTTTGCGCTGCGATTCCCAGATTTGCGGGGTGTGCATGTCCTGCAGGAAGGCCGCGCCAAGGCCAGAATCGATAATACCCGGCGCGACCATATTGGCGCGAATGCCGAACCGACCCTCCTCCTTGGCCACAGCGCGGCCCAACGCCTCCATCGCCGCCTTGGGGACCGACGAAAGCGCGTCTCCGGGCGGGTAGGCATAGTTGGCGACAGTTACCAGGATCACGAAATTGCCGCCGCCAGCCGCGCGAAAAATGGGTAAGGTGGCCGCAACTATGCGCGTGAGGCCAATCAGTTCGGTCTCCAGCACTTCGCGCCACTGGGCCTCGTCGATCTTGCTGACATAGGGCTGGCCGATGGCGACTCCCGAGGCGAACACCATGGTTCCGATCTGTCCGAAACGTTCTGTGGCACCGGCAAGGGCTGCGGCGACCGATGCAGCATCGGTCAGGTCGCAATGCACCGGCCAACCTTCGCAGCCCGGTGCCAGTTCGGCAGCAATGTCTGCGGCCTTAGCGGCGCTCGAACGATAACCGAGCGCCACGCCGTCCCAGTCCTGTGAAAGTGCCAAAGCGCAGGCCCGGCCAAGCCCGCCGGTTGAACCGGTTACGAATGCCGCTCCTTTGTTCATGCCGCGACCCTTTCCGGATTTTGCGTCAGCCAATCGAGCAAATCGGCTGCGAAACCATCATTGCGATCTGCCGTGAACATGTGGCCGACACCCTTGGCGATGACCACCTGCAATTGTGGCGTTAGCTCTTTGAACCGCGCCACGCCTTCGTCGGTGAGCAAGTGGCTCAACTCCGCCCGCACCATCACCACGGGCGAAGTTACCCGCGCGGCAGCCGCCAGTATAGCTTCGCCTTCGCTGGGCGGATGCAGAAATTCGCCGTGGCCTGTTGCTGGATCCCACGGCCAATGCCAGCGGCCACCCGCATCTTGCCGCATGGTGCGGGCCATGCGCGAAGCATCTTCGATGCGTGGCCGTTCCAGGTTGCGGGCAAGCGAATCTGCCGCCTGATCGAGCGTGTCGAAGCCCCGCTCGCCCTCGGCGTAGAATGCGCGGATGCCGTCAATTCCGTAATCGCGCATCAGCGGCGCAACGTCTGCCAGTACAATCAGCCGGACGCGCTCGGGATGGCGCGATCCGCCCACCAAGCAAGCCT
>CAMDSM010000122.1 GCA_945906905.1 Altererythrobacter xiamenensis
CACGGCGGAAAACAGCGTCTCGGCCTCGCGGATATATTCGCCGCGAATGTAGATATAGGCGGCGCGCGCGCGCATCGCATAGCCTGCGATCAGCGCGCCTTCGATCAGCTTGTGCGGATCGTGGCGGATGATTTCACGGTCCTTGCAGCTGCCCGGCTCGCTTTCGTCGGCGTTGATGACGAGGAAACTCGGGCGGCCGTCCTTGCTTTCCTTGGGCATGAAGGACCACTTCATACCCGTAGGGAACCCGGCACCGCCGCGACCCCGCAAGGCACTGGCCTTGATCTCGTCAATGATGGCGTCTTGCCCGACAAGCATCAGCGCCTTGGTCTTGTCCCAATCGCCACGCTTCTGCGCGGCTTTCAGGCCCCAGTCCTGAAACCCGTATAGGTTGGTGAAAATGCGATCCTTGTCAGACAGGCTCATGCCATCCCCCCGAACCAGAACCATGCCGCAGCGGCCACAATCAGCACCAGCGCCAAGGTTTTGACGAGGCCTTTCAGCACCTTCCACGCGATCACGATCAGGATCAGCGCGATGATATAGGGGAGCAGCTGTTCCATCACCATTCCTTCCGGTAATCGTGATTGGCATCGGCCATTTGCTTGAGCGACGACAGTGCGCCTGCAGGCTCACAGGTATGCCGCCCCGGTTCTTGCGTGCCAGCCTTGGGCGCTTCGCCGGCCACCAGCGCATCGAGCACTGCATTGAGGCGATCCGCCGTCAGATCCTCGTAATTGTCATCGTTGATCTGCACCATCGGCGCGGTGGCGCAGTTGCCCATGCATTCGACCTCGGTGAACGACCACAGGCCGTCAGCCGAGACATGACCCTTTTTCATCCCGCGCGACTTGCAGGCAGCCAGCAGATCGTCAGACCCGCGCAACATGCACGGCGTGGTGCCGCAGACCTGCACATGGAAACGGCCGACCGGCTCAAGGTTATACATGGTGTAGAAGGTGGCCACCTCGACCACGCGGATCACCGGCATATCCAGCTCAGCCGCGATGAATTCCATCACCGGGATCGGCACCCAGCCTTGGGTATTGGTGTCCGCACCCACCTGCCGCTGGGCCAGATCGAGCAGCGGCATCACCGCGCTGCGCTGGCGGCCTTCGGGATAGCGGGCGACGATTTCGGCGACCTTGGCGGCGTTGTCCTTGGTCCACGCGAAACTGCCCCAACGGGCGCGCAATTCGGGAGTGTCGGGGGCGATGTGACGTGCGGCCATTAGCGGATGAACTCCACACGGGCGCACTTGTCGCCCTCGAAAGAATAGACGGCGATCACGTCAAACGGTTCGACCAGGTCCGAGCCATCGGTAGCAGGGCCGCGCGTGACGTGTTCGCGGAACAGCACATAGTCACCGATCACCTGCCGCTCGACGATTTCGGCATGGTTGTGCGGCCAGCGGGCGAAAGCGGCGGCGAGGCCCGAGCGCGTGCCCTCCTTGCCTTCGCGCACCACCGCGCCGCGATAGTTCGCTTCGCAGGCGGCATCGGTCATGTGGCTGACGTAGAGGTCCACGTCCTGCGCGTTGTAGGCCGCGATCATGGCTTCGGCGGTGGCGAGGTTGTCAGGCATTCAGTTTTGCCTTTCGCGCCTCGAACCAATCGACAATTTGCAGCACACCGACCACACCGTTGCTCAATAGGAAAAACGCCATACAAAACAGCAATGAATTTGTCGCGACAGATTGATAGCGTTCAGCGACAAACGAGGCTGCTGCGCCAAAAATTAATAGCACAAATGTAAGCAAAATGGCCATCTTGACGATTGCCAGCGACATATACCGTTCAGTAAGTGGTTGCTCGACCTCAATCACCGATCACACTCCCCAAACACAATATCCATCGCGCCCAGAATCGCCGTAGCATCAGGCAGCATGTGGCCCTTGCACATGAAATCCATCGCTTGCAGGTGCGAAAACGCCGTCGGGCGGATCTTGCAGCGATAGGGCTTGTTCGATCCGTCGCTGACCAGATAGACGCCGAATTCGCCCTTGGGGCTTTCGGTCGCGACGTAGACTTCGCCCGCCGGAACGTGGAAGCCTTCGGTGTAGAGTTTGAAGTGGTGGATCAGCGCTTCCATGGACTGCTTCATCTCGCCGCGCTTCGGAGGAGAGACCTTGCGGTCATCCGATGCCACCGGGCCGTCCGGGATCTCGGCAAGGCACTGCTTGATGATGCGGGCGCTTTGATAGACTTCCTGCACGCGGACCATGAAGCGGTCATAGCAGTCCGAATTGGTGCCCACCGGAACCTCAAATTCCATCCGGTCATAGACTTCATACGGCTGGCTCTTGCGGATATCCCACGGGATGCCCGCCGCGCGGATCATCGGGCCGGAGAAGCCCCAGGCGACTGCGTCTTCCTTGGAAACAATGGCGATATCGACATTGCGCTGCTTGAAGATGCGGTTGTCGATCACCAGGCTCATCGCATCACCGAACAGTTCGGGCAGGCGGTTATCGACCCAGTCACCAATATCCGTCAGCAGCTTGAGCGGCACATCCTGATGCACGCCACCGGGGCGCATATAGGCGTGGTGCATCCGTGCGCCGGACATGCGCTCGAAGAAGTTGAGGCAATCCTCACGCAGTTCAAACACCCACAGGTTGGGCGTCATCGCGCCCACGTCCATCACGTGGCTGCCGATGTTGAGCATATGGTTGCAGATGCGCGTCAGCTCGGCAAACAGCACGCGCAGATACTGGGCGCGCAGCGGCACTTCGATGTTCAGCAGCTTCTCGATCGCCAGGATATAGCTGTGCTCCATGCACAGCGGGCTGCAATAATCGAGCCGGTCAAAATAGGGCAGCGCCTGCAGATAGGTCTTGTGCTCGATCAGCTTTTCGGTGCCGCGATGCAGCAGGCCGACGTGGCAATCGATCCGCTCAATAATCTCGCCGTCCAGCTCCATCACCATGCGCAACACGCCGTGCGCGGCCGGGTGCTGCGGGCCGAAGTTGATGGTGTAGTTGGGGATGGTTTCGCCGGTGGTGGTGGGGGCGTGATCGAGTTGAACGCTCATTTCGATTCCCCAGCCTTCTCATCACCCGGCAGCACGTATTGCGCACCCTCCCACGGGCTCATGAAATCGAACTGCCGCATGTCCTGCGCCAGCTTGACGGGTTCATAAACCACGCGCTTCTCCTCCTCGGAATAGCGCAGTTCCTGATAGCCGGTCAGCGGGAAATCCTTGCGGAACGGGTGGCCTTCAAAGCCATAGTCGGTGAGAATTCGGCGCAGATCGGTGTTGCCAGCGAACAGCACCCCGAACATGTCAAACACTTCGCGCTCCAGCCACCCGGCGTTAGGCCACAGCGTGGTGACGGTGGGGACCGGGGTTGCCTCGTCCGTGCTCACCTTCACCAGTATGCGGTGATTGCGGGTGAGGCTGAGGAGCATATAGACCACTTCAAACCGCTCGGCCCGATCGGGGAAGTCGACCCCGGCCATGTCCATCAGCTGCTGGTATTCGTGGCTATCACGCAGGAGCCGCAGGGCATCCTCGATGCTGTCACGCGCCACGGTGAGCACGATCTCGCCATGCTCTTGCCTAGCGGAGATGAGCATGGTGCCAAGGGCGGCGGAAAGCGTTTCCAGCGCACCTTCGAAAGGCGCGTAACGCGGGGCGGAATGGAGAACGGCCATTACCGTTCCACCGTCCCGATGCGGCGAATTTTCCGCTGCAATTGCATCACCCCATAAAGCAACGCCTCAGCCGTTGGCGGGCAGCCCGGCACGTAGATATCCACCGGCACGATCCGGTCACACCCGCGCACAACGCTGTAGGAATAGTGGTAATAGCCGCCGCCGTTGGCGCAGCTGCCCATGGAGATCACATATTTCGGCTCGCTCATCTGGTCATAGACCTTGCGCAAGGCCGGGGCCATCTTGTTGCACAGCGTGCCGGCCACGATCATCACGTCAGACTGGCGCGGGCTGGCGCGCGGGGCCACGCCAAAGCGTTCCATATCGTAGCGCGGCATACTCACGTGGATCATCTCCACCGCGCAGCAGGCGAGGCCAAAGGTCATCCACCACAGGCTGCCGGTGCGGGCCCACTGGAACAGGTCTTCGGTGCTGGTGACAAGGAAGCCCTTGTCGTTCACTTCGCCCTGCATCGCGGCGAAATAATCCGCGTCAGGCGCCAGCACCGCGCCGCCTTGGGCGGTCGGCAGAAGCGATGAGGAGGTGGCCAAGGTGCTCATTCCCAATCCAGCGCTCCCATTTTCCAGGCATAGGCCAGGCCCACAACAAGCTCGGCCAGAAAAGTCATCATGGTGATCCAGCCCGGCCAGCCGGTGATATCCAGGCTGACCGCCCACGGAAACAGGAAGGCTGCTTCCAGATCAAAGATGATGAACAGGATCGCCACCAGATAGAAGCGCACGTCAAACCTGTCGCGCGGTTCTTCAAAGGCGGGGAAGCCGCATTCATATTCGCTGTTCTTTTCGGCGTGGGGCTGGTGCGTGCCGGTGAGGCGCGAGACGCCCATCGGCAGGAACACAAACAGCGTAGAAAGGCCCAGCGCCACACCCAGGAAAAGCAGGATCGGCAGATATTGGCTCAGATCGATCATCGCAGACTCGGTTGCATGATGGTTGCTTGGTTCACTATTGCGGCGCGTCTAAGGAATGGCTTGTGATACTGCAAGGCCAATAGGGGCAGAAATCAGGGTGTTTGCGTGGCGACATTACCCGCAAGCGATATCCAGCGGATTTGCGTGGGTTCGGGCGAGGCTTCCTCGACCAGCGCCCCGCCCGGCTCAAACCGTTCCCATTGCCCGTTGGCGACATACAGCAGGCCCCCACCCTCAAGGCTGCCACCAAGCGGCTCAGTCCAATCTGGATGCGATTGTTCGAGGACGCGGGCGCCGATAATTGTCGTCGCATCGAGCGACAGGGTGAAGGCCATGATCCGCATCGGGCGGGTGCCGTTCTGGACCGCGATCAGCATTTGATCGTGCAGCCACAGCCCGTCGATTCCATCGAGCAAGAGCGGTAGATCGGTGGTCACTTGCACGATGCAGCCGCTCTGCTGGTCAACCAGCGCCAGTCCATAGCGGTAATCCGAAACGATCAGTCTGCCGTCTGCCAGTTCGACAATTCCTTGCGGTGACCGCAATGTTCCTGGCGGCAGCACAGTTTCCAGCATCTCATTCCCATGGCTCGTCCGGTAAATTGCGCCCGATACGGGATCGCTGGCATAGACCACGCCTTCCGCCCCAACCACCAGATCGGACGGACTGCCATCCGCCCCGCCCGTCACCCGGCGCAACTCGCGCCGCGAAAGCGGATCAATCGCGATCAGGCCGCGAAAGGCGTTTGCCGGATCGGGCGTCACTTGCGTCACACCGGCGGCGATCCACAAGGTGCCGCTTGCCCGGTCAAAGGCCATGCCGGTCAGGCTGCCGGAATTGGCCAGCGCAATCTGCTGCCAGCCTTCCTCGTTACGGCGAACGAACAACCCTTGCGAAACAACGCTGGTAGCGAACAGTTCGAAGGTCTCAGGATGGTGCCATGCGCTTTCAACCAACAGCGCCGTTTCGGGCACTTGGGCCACCGACACACTGGCCGCAATCGGCTCGCCATTGGCCGAATTGGCCGTGCGCCATTCGGGCGTTGCGCCATAGCCAGCCAACATCGCCGCTGCGCCTGCGCCAAAGCTGTAGCCGTCTGCCGCCAACGATTGCGCCACCGCCACTGCCTCGGCATTGCGCTCGGCATCGAGCAATGCCGTCAGCAGCCGCAATCGCACCGAGCCGCTTTCGGAAAATTCACGCGCCAGCTGTTCCAGCGCCGGAATATCGGCGAACTGCCCGCTCGATGCTTCGAGCGGACGCCAGCGGTTTTCACATTGCTCCTGCGCGAAGAGTGGAATGGGCAGGAGCAGCGCCAACCCCACTCCGATGCTGCACCGCACAATCTTGCGCATCTCATAATCCCTGACTAGAAAGGCTCAATCCACCTATTTCCGTTTCCTCATCGCAAGGCAATACCACCATGACTGCACTCCACCCGCGTGATCCGATTGTCATCCTGTCCATCGCCCGGACCCCGATGGGGAGTATGCAAGGCGCGCTGGCAGATGTCTCCGCGACCGATCTTGGCGCCACAGCGATAAAGGCGGCGATGGAACGTGCCGGAGTTGCCGGCGAGGATATAACCCGCGTCTATATGGGCTGCGTCCTGCCTGCTGGCCTGGGGCAAGCCCCTGCCCGCCAGGCCGCGCTCAAGGCTGGCCTTCCCAACAGCGCGCAGGCGACCACGGTCAACAAGGTTTGCGGCAGCGGTATGCAGTCGCTGATCATGGGCGCAGAGGCGCTGGCATCGGGCGGGGCTGACATGGTGGTCGCCGGCGGCATGGAGAGCATGACCAACGCGCCATACCTGCTCAAGAAGCACCGCTCGGGCGCGCGGATCGGGCATGATACGGCTTACGATCACATGTTCCTCGATGGACTGGAAGATGCCTATCAGGCGGGCACGGCGATGGGTTCGTTCGCGCAAACTACCGCCAACGCCTATGGTCTGACGCGCGACGAGATGGACGCCTATTCGATCACTTCGCTCGCCCGCGCCAATGCCGCGATTGCCAGCGGGGCCTTCGCCGCCGAGATCGTGCCCGTCACCGTCTCTACCCGCGCTGGCGAGGTGACGGTGGATACCGACGAAGCCCCAGGCAAGGGCCGCCCGGAAAAGATCCCCTCGCTCAAGCCCGCCTTCGCCAAGGACGGCACGATCACTGCGGCAACCTCGTCGTCGATCTCGGACGGCGCGGCGGCAGTAGTGCTCACCCGCACCAGCGTGGCAGAGGCCAAGGGCCTGACGCCGATCGCCACTGTGATTGGCATGAGCGCCCATGCGCAGGAACCCAGCGAATTCACCACTGCCCCGGTCGGCGCGATCCGTAAGTTGCTCGAACAGACCGGCTGGAGCGTGGCCGATGTCGACCTGTGGGAAGTGAACGAGGCTTTCGCCTGCGTCGCGATGTTCGCCATGCGCGATCTCGGGATTGACCATGACAAGCTCAACGTTAACGGCGGCGGCACCGCACTTGGCCATCCGATTGGCGCCAGCGGAATGCGCATTATCGTTACTCTGGTGGCAGCATTGCAATCGCGCGGGCTGAAACGCGGTATTGCAACGCTGTGCATCGGTGGTGGTGAAGCAACGGCAGTGGCGGTTGAATTGGTGTGATGTATTTGTCCTATACGGATAGCTAAGGGCTTCTTGCGGGTTGCACATTAGCTTTCATGTGATACTTGAGCCCATCTTTTCGACTTGGGGGCGCACGCATGAGAAATTTTGTAGTATTTGTCGGCGCGCTTGCGCTGGCAGCCTGTGGCAGCGGTGATGATGCTGCTGCCGAGGCCGAAGCACCGGTGGCCGTGGCGGCGGCGGCGGATGATCCGCTGGTCGGCAACTTCGGCGGCACCACCGAAGACGGCAAGGCCTGGACATCGGCGATGAATGCCGATGGCACTTATCAGGACACGCTCGACGGCGAAGTCGCCGAAACCGGCACCTGGACCCACCAGGACGATCAGGTCTGCTTCAACCCCGCCGTCGAAGGAGGCGAAACCGCCACCAACACCTGCCTCAGCCTGCTCAACGTCAACGATGACGGATCGCTGCTGATGGCCGATGGCGAAGGCACCGAAACCACCGTGCCGCGCTTGCCAAACTAAAAGGCTGGGACAAAAGAAAGTACGAAACGGGCGGCCATGGTGCCGCCCTTTTCATACCTTCAAGGCTCGCCAGCGCCCCACAAACGGTCGCGCGCGATCCAGCCGTTGCGCCCGGCGGCATCAAATTCGCACCATTGCGCCTCGCAAGCGCCCAATTCGCCGATCACGCCCGGCTCGACATTCCAGCGCAGCGGTGATGTCGCCAGCGGCAACTCGTGCAAACCTGTCACCCCATCGCCGATGACGACCGCGGTGCGTTGGAGCGAGAGCAGCTGGTTGAACACCCAGCCGCGTGTGCCATCGGGCTCCTCGATCAGCCGCCAGCCTTGCTGCATCCGCACCACCTTCACCGGCAGCCCCTCGCGCCGATAGACCCAGGCGATGCGATAGCGCTCGCTCGGCCCCACCCGCATGTTGACCTCGCGCGATGAGAGGCTGGCCCAATAGGGCACCTCGCGGTCTTGCGCCGTGGCCGGAGATGCCAGCAGCAGCGCGACAAATACAAGTGTGAGGCGGGTAATGGCTTGGAACATAGCGATGACAGTAAACTGGAGTGTGGATTCGCAGCAAGCCTGTGCAGCCTGCCTCTTGCCGGATTATGCAATCTTGTCCTAACACTGGACCGGACGGAGAATACCCGACACCAGATCGGGCAATTGGGGGATACCATGTTTCGCAAGATCGCAAGCTTCGCGGCACTCGTTTCAATTCCATGTGTCGCACAGGCGCAAGAGGCAGTCGACGTGGTCGAGAATTCGGGCGATACCGCCTGGATCCTGATCTCCTCGGCACTGGTATTGTTGATGACCTTGCCGGGCCTTGGCCTGTTTTACGGCGGGCTGGTGCGGGCCAAGAACTTCCTTTCGGTATTCCTGCAAGTGGGCGCGATTGCGGCGGTGGCTTCGCTGCTGTGGGTCGTGGTCGGCTATACATTGGCCTTTGGTGATGACAGTTTCGGCGGCTGGCTGGGCGGCGGACAGCACTGGATGCTGATGAACATGGCAGCGGTCTACCCCGACATTTTCATCCCTGAGAGCACCTTCGTGCTGTTCCAGATGACCTTTGCCGCCATCACCCCGGCGCTGATGGTGGGCGCATGGGTTGATCGGGCGCGCTTTAGCTGGGTGGTGCTGTTCTGCGCCATTTGGGGCCTGCTGGTCTACGCTCCGGTGGCGCACTGGGTGTGGGGCAGTGGCTGGCTGTTCGCGCTGAATGTGCGCGA
>CAMDSM010000123.1 GCA_945906905.1 Altererythrobacter xiamenensis
TCGAAATCAGCATGGCCAGATCGGTCGGTGCGCTTGGCATCGGGATGACAACCGGGCTGATGAAGCGCGATAACATCGCCGATCTACCCCAAGACCAGCAGCCCGAACTGCTCATCGATCACCTCGACACCTTGCGCAACGCAATCAGCTAGGACTTTCCATGCGTTCCATTGACTATTTCGACCGCGGACATGACCTTGATCCGCAGCGCACCGCACTGATTGACGTGGCGAGCGGAGAGAGCTTCTCCTTTGCCGAGTCCAAGGCAAAAACCGAGCAGATCGCCGCCGCCCTGTCGCGGCATGGCTTTGCCAATCAGCAGCCGCTGGCAATCTTTGCGCCCAACAGTGCGATGGCCATGATCCTGCTGCTCGCCTGCTGGCGCGCAAATGGGCAGTGGATCCCCGTCAACACCCGCAATGCCACCGATGCCAATGCGCAATATCTCGATTATGTTGGCTGCGAGTGGATGATTTACGATTCCAGCCTGGCAGCAGATGTCGAGACCATTCGCGCGTTGTGCCCCAAGCTTACCCACCTCATTTGCATGGATGATCTGGACGAATTCATCGGCGATACGACTGCCGCCGATTTCGTGCCCCCAGAACTGGATGCCTTCGGCAATCTGGAAGACCTGGTGGGTATCATACCGACGGGCGGCACCACCGGGCCATCCAAGGGCGCGATGATCACCAATCTTGGCTGGGGCACGATGATCGAAACATCGGCCGATGCCATGTCTGGGCGAACCGTCGATCCGGTGGCACTTGTTTCCGCACCAATCACCCATGCGGCCGGTCCCGTGGCCCTTTCGACCATGAGTTTCGGGGCGACGCAGGTCATCCTCCCCGGATTCGACGCTGAAAAAGTGCTTGGCAGCATTGGCACATACCGTATCAGCCATATGTATCTGCCACCTACGGCGCTGTATTCGCTGCTGGCGTCGCCCGATGTGGATCGCACCAATACGAGTTCGCTGCGCATCTTCATCCTAGTCGGTTCACCCGTCAGCCCGGAAAAACTGCGCCTCGCGGTCGACAAGTTCGGGCCCTGTCTTTGCCAAAGCTATGGCCAGGTGGAATGCCCGATGGTTATCACTTGGCTGCCGCCCGAAATCGTGGCCGCCGCCGCCGCTGGCGACCATCCGGAAAGGCTCGCCAGTTGCGGCAAGCCATCGCGATCCATCAAAGTGGAGTTGATGGACGATGATGGAAATTTCGTGGCCGATGGTGCGCCCGGCGAGATCGTGGTGCGCGGCCCGCTGGTCAGCAAGGGCTATTTCGGCAAACCCGCAGAGACGGCCGAAATCCGCACGCATGGTTGGCACCACACTGGCGATGTCGCCCGGCGCGATGCCGATGGTTTTCTCTATATCGTGGACCGCAAGAAGGACATGGTCGTATCTGGTGGCTTCAATGTCTTCACCACCGAGGTTGAAGCAGCCATTACGGAATTGTCGGAAGTACGCGAATGCGCGGTGATCGGCATTCCCGATGAAAAGTGGGGTGAAGCGGTCCACGCCATCGTGGTTGCCGACGGATTGGATGAGCGAACAATTATCGCCCATGCCAAGCAGAAACTTGGCAGCGTGAAAGCGCCAAAGTCTGTCCAGTTCGTTGCCGCAATCCCACGTACAGCAGCGGGCAAGATGGACAAAAAATCCTTGCGCATCGAGCATTGGGGGGAAAACGCTCGCATGGTCAATTAGGGGCAAGCCACCATTTCCCCATTGTGGGGTTTTGCGATGAAGAAGGCTGGCTTGTCGTTGCCGTAAAGTATCCACGGTAGTGTCAGTCCAACCACAACTCGTCTCCACTTGGCGCATTCAGGCCCAAATGTTGAGGTCCTTATGCCACAAGATTCTGCCACTCGACCAGGGCGGCCGAGCGTCGGGCTTTGAATGTTTTCCTGTCAACGAGATGGCGTTCTGCGTTGAAGTGATTGTGAAATGAAGCAAGGATCGAGGCGAATTTCTGCAGCGTCTTCATTTGCCGGAATCGCTGCAAGGCACGCTCCCTTCGTCGGAACGGAAGGTGTGAATTCTCTGCCCGGTTGTTCATCCATCGTCCCATCTCGCGCCGGTCCTGGTTGCCCAGTTCCTTCATCGCCGCCGGGTAAGATCTCAGGCCGTCGGTGACGATTGTCTCGCCCGTGCCGTACCGCTTCAGCGCCTTCTTCATGAAGGTAAAAGCGGCGGATTTGTCCCGTTTCTTCGTTACAAAGCTTTCCAGGATATCGCCTTCGTGATCGACGGCACGCCACAGATAGACCATCTCGCCGTCCATCTTGACGTACATCTCGTCGAGATGCCAACGCCAGTGCCGAAAACCACGCATGTGATTTACGCGCCGCCGCCGGATCTCGGCCGCAAACATCGGCCCGAACCTGTTCCACCAGAGCCGTACTGTCTCGCGGAAAAAGTCGTAGCCGCGCTCGAAAAGCAGGTCCTCCACGTACCTCAGCGGCAGCGGATATCGCACGTATATCATCACGACCATCCGGATGATGTCGGGCGACGAGTGGAAGTATCGGAATGGGCTTTTGGCTTTGCTCATCCGTTCCGGCTAGCAGCCGACGACGCGGTCAGCCATCCTTTTGACAAGACCCGCAGGAGCATGACCCACTGACCAAGCTTGGTTCCGTTCGCCTGATGTCCGCCGGGCTGGCGATCGATCTGGTTGGCGTGCGACCCGCGCACTTTATTGGTAAGCTGGGTCAAGGCGAGGCGCTCGCCCATCATGAAGGAACCACCTGCACAATCAACCTGCCTCTCGCCCTGCCCCTGCGCGGCGGGCGGCGGCAGATCGAATCGTCGGCAAACCGTGCGGCGCGGCCTGATCCCACCCTGATCGCGGCCCTGCGCAGGGCCCATGCCATACTTGGCCGCGAACGCGGCAAGGTCACGCTCGGCGCGGCACCGGTCTCGCCGTACGAGCGTCGCCTTCTGCTCCTCGCTTTCCTCGCCCCGAACCTGCAGCGCGATATCCTCCAGGGGAAGTAACCAACTCACTTGAACCTCGAGGCATTTATGAAGCTCGAGCTCCCGCTCGCCTGGTCGCAGCAGCGCGCCGCCCTCGGCTGGGCTTGATCGCACGATCCCTGTTATCGCGAACAAGATGCCTGTTACGGGCGATTAAATAGCCTGTTCCGGCGAATATCTGGGAAACAAGGTTTTGCCCCGTGCAAGTGACGGAAATCGCGCGGGAAAATCGCGCGCGCGAGGCTGAAACTGCCCGAAAATGGCCTGTTTGGCTCAACAAATGCACATTTTTCCCTGTTCTTCCCTGTTAACAGGCAAACCGAACCGATGCTCATGCCGGCAGAGACTGGCCGCGGAATGGCCGTCAGGATCCGGCGTTAAGACCGGCCTGATCTGGCCGCGGTGACGGAATGGGCGCCGCAAACCAGCCTGTTCGGCGGGCTTGCGCGACCGGCCTTTAACAGGAGACAAGTGCTGGGGGTGGTTGGCGGAGCGGGTGGGATTCGAACCCACGATGAGCTTTTGACCCATACACACTTTCCAGGCGTGCGCCTTCGACCACTCGGCCACCGCTCCGCATGCCTGTTTTGGCAGAGGCGCGCTCCTAGCTGGCGCCCGGATGATAAGCAAGAGCGTCGGATGACAAGCGGCGCTTCGCGGCATAGGATGCGAGCCATGATACGACCTGTCCTGTTCGCCGCCCTGCTGCAGGGCCTGTTAGCGCCGCTGGCCGCGCAAGGGGTGGAGTGAGCGATACCGTCGACCACCAAGGCCAAATATGGCGTTGGCAGGGGCCCGAGGGGTCGGCTGCTTGGCACTTCCTCATCATCGATGGCGATGCGGGGGAGGCGATTGCGGCACATGAGGCTATACGGCGGCTGGAGCTTGGGAGCGGTCGCGGTTTCGGATCGGTCAAGGTGCGGGCGCGGATCGGGGATACACTGTGGGCGACTTCGGTGTTTCCCAGCAAGTCGCATCACGGCTATCTGCTGCCGCTGAAGGCCAGCGTGCGCAAGGCTGAGGGGCTGGTGGCGGATGATATTCTGAACGTGGAGCTGGAGCTGCTTTAGGGTGACACTGGGTGACACTGGGTGACACTGGGTGACACTGTGTCACCCTGTTTTTTACCATTTTTATCGTATTATTACAACATTTTGATATCTGGGTGACACTTTGGCGCCTTAGGCGAGAGCGCGCAATAATCTTAGCTCTGGGCGCAATCTACTTACGCTCAGATGTCAGCAGCGGATCGGACGAATTGAAAGAGCCGCAAGGGGATTGGTCGCAGTGGGTGGCTGTAGGAAAGCGCAAAGCACCCCCACCCAGCCTCCCCCTCAAGGGGGAGGAGCTAAGCGGGTACACCTAACCGCAACGGAATTTAAACCCGCTCTGCCTCGGCCACGGAATCACTCGCCCGCAAGCTCGAAACAATCCGGGTGATATGCGCCAGATCCTGCACTTCCAGATCGACCACATAAGTATGGAACGGATCGTCGCGCTGGGTCAGTTCCAGGTTCATAACATTGGCGTTGTTGCGGGCGAAAGTGCCGGCCATTTCGGCCAGAGTGCCGGGGCGGTTATACAGCGTCACATGCAAGCGGCCCACCGCCCCGCGTGAATGTTCGCCCCATGACAGATCGACCCAATCGGCATCCTCGCCGCTGGCCAATTGCAGGCAATCGATCGCGTGGACTTCCACCCCCTGCCCCTTGCGGCGCAAGCCCACGATCCGGTCTCCCGGCAGCGGGTGGCAGCAATCAGCCAGCGTAAAGCCCATGCCCGGCGTGAGGCCCTTGATGCTGATTGCGCGACCCTGTTGCGGTTCTTCGGGCAGATCGGCGGTGGAGCCGGGGACGAGCGCTTCCATCACCGCACGGTCAGACAATTTGGCGGTGCCGATGGCGAAC
This sequence comes from Altererythrobacter xiamenensis, assembly GCA_945906905.1. Classification (GTDB taxonomy): domain Bacteria; phylum Pseudomonadota; class Alphaproteobacteria; order Sphingomonadales; family Sphingomonadaceae; genus Alteraurantiacibacter; species Alteraurantiacibacter xiamenensis_A. The sequence continues at coordinate 4,888 of CAMDSM010000123.1, forward strand.
ATCAGATCCTCCTCGTCCTCCAGCTCCAGCCGCTCGACCGCCGCCAGACGCGCCTTTTTGCCAACCTTGGCTGGCAATCGCTCGACGATCTCATCGAACAATTTCTGGCCGATCTCGGCGATTTCAGCGCGTTCCTTTTGCCGCACTGATCGGCGGATGGCGGCGCGCGCCTTGCCTGTGACCACGAAGCCCAGCCATGACAGCTGCGGTTGGGCGTGGGTGCTTTTGATGATCTCGACCACGTCGCCATTGCCCAGCGAGGTGCGCAACGGCATGTGTCGGCCGTTGATCTTGGCGCCCACAGTCTGCGCGCCAAGATCGGTGTGGACCCCGAAGGCAAAGTCCACCGCTGTCGCCCCGCGCGGCAGCTGAAACAGCGCGCCCTTGGGGGTGAAGGCGAAGATGCGATCCTGATAGATCGCCAGCTTGGTATGTTCGAGCAGTTCTTCGGCGTCGTGGCTGGCATCGACGATCTCGATCAGATCGCGCAGCCAGCCGACCTGGCCATCGGGCTGCTCGTGCTGCTTGTAGGCCCAATGGGCAGCATAGCCGAATTCATTGGTGCGGTGCATTTCGCGGGTGCGGATCTGCACTTCGACTCGCATCGATCCGGCATGGATCAGCGTGGTGTGCAAGCTGCGATAGCCATTGGTCTTGGGGGTGGAGATGAAATCCTTGAACCGCCCCGGCACCATCTGCCAGGTGGTGTGGAGCACGCCCAGGGCGCGATAGCAGTCCTCATCACTCTGCGTCAGCACGCGGAAGGCCATGATATCGGTGATCTGTTCGAAGCTCACATGCCGTTCGGCCATCTTCTTCCAGATCGAGAACGGGTGCTTTTCGCGGCCCCACACTTCCACCTGCAGCCCCGCCTCGGCCAAGGCCTGCTTGAACTTGAGCGCGATGGCATCCACCTGCCCGCCTTCGGATGATCGGATCTGCTCCAGCCGCCCGGTGATGGTGGCATAGGCTTCGGGTTCGATCTGCTCAAAGGCGAGCATCTGCATCTCGCGCATATATTCATACATACCCACCCGCTCGGCCAAGGGGGCATAGATATCCATCGTCTCGCGGGCGATCCGGCGGCGCTTGTCGGGATCCTTGATGAAATGCAGCGTGCGCATATTGTGCAAGCGGTCGGCCAGCTTGACCAGCAGCACGCGCAGATCCTCGGACATGGCCAGCAGGAATTTACGCAGGTTTTCCGCCGCCCGCTCATCCTCGGGCATCTGCTCGATCTTGCTGAGCTTGGTGACGCCATCGACCAACCGGGCGATATCGGGGCCGAAGTTCTTCTCGATATCCTCGATCGTCGCCAGCGTATCTTCCACCGTATCGTGGAGCAGCGCGCAGATGATCGTTTCCTGATCGAGCTTGAGATCGGTCATCAACCCGGCCACCTCGATCGGATGGCTGAAATAGGGATCGCCACTGGCGCGCTTCTGGCCGCCATGTTTCTGCACCGTGTAGACATAGGCACGGTTGAGCAGCGCCTCATCGGCGTCAGGTTCGTAGGCCTTGACCCTTTCGACTAGTTCGTACTGGCGCAGCATCCTGCCTAAATGGGGTCGAACCGCCTTCATTTGCAACTTGAAAGCGGTGCTGCACGCAAGACCGCCACCAAGAACGCACCATTCGTCGAACAGGAACGGGCGTTCGACCGCAAGCTGCTGGCGATCTTGCGCTGAGAATGTATCAACATTAGCCCATGCCTGCATCGCGCCTTGCCCACATCCTGCTGGCCGCAGCAGCTCTTGCCAGCGGCACGCCATTGCTGGCGCAGGACGATCCGCGCGAGCAAGACAATATCATCGTTATCGGTGAGGTGCCCGAGGAAGAGGCCGACGGCGGCGATGCGCGCAGACAAGCCCGCGCGATCACCCCGCGCGGCACCGTAACGGGCGAACCGCTGGCCCGCTTTACCGATCCGATTTGCCCCGGTGTGTGGGGACTGTCAGGCGAAAGCGCGCAATACATCATCGACCGGATCTATTTCAACGCCGAAACTGCCGGGCTGGAACTGAACCTGCGTGAAGGGTGCGCGGCCAATGTCATCGTCGCCTTTGTCGATGAACCGCATGGCGAATTCGCCGCGCTGGTGGCAGCGCGGCACCATCTGGTCCAATCGCTGACGTTCTGGGAGCGCAAGCGGGTGCGCGAAACGCAAGGCCCGGTGTTGGCATGGAACGTGGTCGCCACGCTCACCGGCAGCGGGGAGAGCCGACAGGGCAACCCGCCGACTATCGAATCCACCCAGTCCACCCGCCTCAATTCGGGCAGGCGGCGCGATATGCAATTGTCGGTTGTGATGCTCGATACCGATCTTTTGCAAGACCTCGACGGGCTGGCTCTGGCCGATTACGCCACCATGCGCACCCTCGCCCGCACGCTCCCGGTGGAACAGGGCCCAAGTGAACGCGGTGAGGCGGCCTATGGCACAATCCTGTCGCTGTTTTCCGATCCGGTGAACGCCCCGCAATCGCTCACCCCGTTCGACCGCGCCTACCTCGCCAGCCTCTACGCTGGCCGGGCGAACCAGCCGGGCTATATGGCGCTGCGGGATGTGGATGAGCGGATGGCGGGGGCGGCGGGGGAGTGAAGCGGCGCTAGCTCCACACCGCCTCAGGCGGCAGGCTCATCAGGATCGCGTCGATATTGCCGCCGGTCTTTAACCCGAACAAAGTCCCCCGGTCATAGACCAGGTTGAATTCGGCATAGCGGCCGCGCCATTCGAGCTGTTGCTGCTTTTCCGCAGCCGTCCACTCGGCCCCCATGCGCTGGCGCACTATCTTCGGGAACACATCGAGGAACGCATCCCCCACATCGCGGGTGAAGGCGAAGTTGCGTTCAAAGGCGGCGTCATCGTCGCATTCGAGATGGTCGTAGAAAATGCCCCCCACGCCGCGATGGACATTGCGGTGGGGGATGAAGAAATAGTCATCCGCCCACTGCTTGAAGCGATCGTAATAGGTGGGATTGTGTGCGGCACAGGCGGCGCGGAAACGGGCGTGGAAGGCCTCAGTATCCTCGTCATAGGGTATCGGCGGATTGAGGTCCGCCCCGCCGCCGAACCATGCCGCCTGCGTGGTCAGGAAGCGGGTGTTCATATGGACGGCGGGCACATGCGGGTTGGCCATATGCGCCACCAGCGAAATGCCGGTGGCGGTAAAGCCGGGCTGCTCCACGCTGGCGCCGTTGATCGTGCCAGCGAACTGCGGGGCAAAGAGGCCCGAGACGGTCGAGACATTGACGCCCACTTTCTCGAACACCTTGCCCTTCATCACCGCGCGGGTGCCGCCGCCGCCGTGGCTGCCGTCGCCCTCGTTTTCAAGGGTGTCACGGTCCCAGGCGGTATATTCAAACGCCGCGTCCGATCCCGCCTCCCGCTCGATCGCCTCGAACTCGGCACAGATGCGGGTCCGCAACGCTTCGAACCATGTGCGGGCCTGGGCAGTTTGGGTGGTCCAGTCGGTCACTGTTTTCTCCGTTCGTGCTGAGCTTGTCGAAGCACGAATTGGCCTGTGTGCGCCCGGTTTGCCCTTCGACAGGCTCAGGGCAAACGGATTTGCATCCCCCTTGCCAAAGTGGCCGAGTCGGGGCAAGTGCAGCCAATGGTTCCCGTTTCGTTCGCTTTTGATTTTTGCGGGGCAGAATTCCGCCTGGCAGGCCCGCGCGCGCTGTTCTGGCCAGCTGAAAACGCACTGCTGGTGGCCGATCTGCACCTCGAAAAGGCCAGCTTCTATGCCACCACCGGCCAGATGCTGCCCCCCTATGACAGCCGTGAAACGCTGGAACGGCTGGCCGCACTGGTGAAACAAACGGGCGCGCGGAGGGTCTATACTTTGGGTGACAATTTCCACGATGCCGGCGGGCCTGCGCGGCTGGAGCCCCATGCCGCAGGAATGCTCGACGCGCTCACCCGTGCCCTCGATTTCGTGTGGGTGACGGGCAATCACGATGGCGAAGACCCGAGTGACATCTGCGGCACTTTCGTGGAGGAGTTGGAACTGGCCGGAATGG
>CAMDSM010000124.1 GCA_945906905.1 Altererythrobacter xiamenensis
CAAAATTGCTCACCAATTTGCTGACGAAACCTGCAGCATCGGCCGAGCCTTCCAGATTGATGTCGGAAAACTTCATGATCGCATTGCCTCGATCGACCAGCTGCAACAGGCTTGCGGGAAACTCCTCGCCCGCACCGCCACCCTGTTCCGCCAACCACGCCTGCTCTACTTTGGAGGCATGGGCACCGCCGACATGATCGACCACGACCACGGCCTCTGGAAAATCGGACAATCGGTCTGCAAGCGCGGGCAGCACAAAATCACGCTGAACGTGAAGCACGTGAATGCAGATCGGCAAGCCCAAGTCCGTTGCCGCCCGCCAGGCATTGCCCGCTGCCGGCGAGACCAGCCATTCTGGCACCTCACCACCAAAATCGCGCGCACCAAAGCGCACACCGGCGATTGCCTGCTCTTTCACCAGGGTCCGCAGGTTTTCGCCCGTATTTGGTGACAGGGGATCGAGCGCCACAACTGCACGCAGGCGACCGGGAAAGCTGGCCGCGCAATCGAGCGCATAGCGGTTGTCATAGCCATAGACATGGGCACGTTGCACTGCGCAGGCCCCAGCAACACCATGCGCATCCAAAGCCGCGATCAGTTTTTCAACGGTCATTGGATCATCGAATTCACCAGACGACAGCTCGCCCCGTAGCGGTGCCGGTGGGTAAGCCCGCCGATCCGCACATACAAGATGCGCATGACTGTCATAGATCATCTGGCAACACCACTACCGCTCCCGCAGAAGGCCAGCGATAACGGCTATCACGAAAGATTGTCAAACAATTTTGTTGCCGACGCTACGGTTGTCGCCATGCGGGCACCCGAGCTATGGGTGGAGTCGATGATTTCGCCCTGCAATGTGCGACATACGGAGCGGCGCCGATTGATCTTGACCCTTGTTAGCTGCCTGTCCTACAATCCCCTTTCAACTATTGGGTTCAATAACCAGAGAGTGTCGAATGGCTGTCATTAAAGATCCGGATGCCGATTTTGTCAGGCAATCAGTCGCCAGCATCGCCTATGATGCGATTTCCGACCGGATCACCTCGGGTGAGTTCGGGTCGAATGACCGATTGACCGAGGCTGAGCTGATTCGGGAATTGCAGGTCAGTCGCGGCGCAGTGCGCGAAGCAATGAGCAAGCTCGCGGCCGATGGGCTCATCGAAATCGAATTGAACAAAGGCGCTGTCGTTCGGCCTATCACGCGTAATGACATGTCGGATTTTCTTCAGGTGCGGTCACTGTATGAATCCTTTGCCGCCAAGCGAGCTGCTGAACGGATCAATGAGACAGGAGTGCGCGCACTTGCCCATGCCGTGATGGAGGAGTGTGACGCGCTGATCGCCGATCCGACACCGGAGGGCATGATCCGCAACGATACGTCATTCCACTCGGCGATCATGGAAATGTCGGGCAATGCCATCATGGGGGCGGAGTGGAGGCGGCTGCGGCGGTCGCGTTACAGGATCAATTTCCTGCGCTCGCTGGGCCGCGAAGAAATACTGGTTTCCGTGACCCAGCACCGCGAAAACCTGCTTGCCATCCTCGATGGTGACGCCGAGTTGGCAAGCAACTTTGCCGCCAAGCATGTGTCGATGACCAATGCCCGCATTCAGCGGCTGTCCAACCAGAAATTCGATGCCATCTTCAATTCGCCCGGCCGCAAGACCGGGGGCAAAGCGAAGCAAGCCAAAGGTGTCGCTGACCCGCGGCGGAAAGCTGCCGGGGGCGACTGACCTTTTCGAAGCTGGGTTTTGGATCGAAGCAGGGTTTTTGGAAATCGGATAGTGTGCGAGCGCCTGACCTCGCGCACCCAAGGAGTGCGGCCATGAAAGTACGGCAACTGGGCTATCTCGTGTTTGAATGTGCACCCGGCGTTCAGGCGCAAATGGAACTCGTCTACGGCGATGTGATTGGCGCACAGCTCGAAACCGATGTGGTTGGCAGAACCTGCGTTAGGCTTGACGGCCGCCGCTTCAGGATCAGGCTTGAAACGGGCGCGCAAAATCGGCTGAAAGGTATCGGGTGGGAGGTGGCACCCAGCGACATTCTCCCGCTCGTGGAGCGCCTGGCCGCCAAGGGTCATGAAATTATCGAGGCCGATGCGGACACCGCCCGGGACCGCCATGCGGTCCAAGTGTTTGCATTTACCGACGAAGATGGTTTCCATCACGAACTCTATGTCGAGCAGGAATTCACCGCTGACCCCGAACTCGATGCCCTGTTTGTTTGTGGAACCGAAGAGAACGGCATTTTCGGCCTAGGCCATCTGGTTCAAATCGCATCCGATCGCGCAAAGATGCAGGCAATGTATACCGACTTGCTCGGATTTGGCTTGAGCGACCGGATCACCTGGCCCGATGCCGACCTGTTCTTCCTGCATTGCAACCAGCGCCATCATACCATGGCCCTGTCCGCCGAGGCGCTTGGCTTGAAGGCCGGGATGATCCACCACCTGATGCTTGAAGGCAAGTCGCGCGCACAGATCGACCGCGCCTATGCAGCGCTCAAGGACCATGGGTTTCCCGTTCTGTTGACCATCGGTCAGCACACCAACGACGAAGTCTATTCGTTCTACATGCTCACTCCAGCTGGGTTCGCGATCGAATTTGGCTGTGGCGGGCGCGTGGTAGAGGATCCCGCTACCTGGCAATTTGCTCGATATGATGCGCCAAGCAGCTGGGGCCATGAACTTCAGCTCCTGTGAAGCTGGTCCGGTTTGACGCCGGCGAAGGCGCGCGCTGCGGAATCCTCGAAGGTGGCGGCGTGCGGGATATCGACGCTGCATTTGCGACACTTGCACCGGGCGACATGGCGGGCGTGCTTGGCCATGGGCGGGACGCGTGGGAAAGGGCGGCGGCCCATGCACCGCTTGTGCCGATGGCATCGCTTCGGCTGCTGGCCCCGATCACCAACCCGCCCAAGATCGTGTGTGCCTGGGTGAATTACCCAAACCCGGCAGTTCCCAAGCAGCCAGAGCTGCCCATCTTCTTCTCGAAATATGCCAGCGCGATCATCGGCCCGGCCGATACGATCCGCTTGCCGCGCATCGCCAGCGATATCGTGGTCGAGCCCGAGCTATGCGCCGTGATCGGGCGCGGCGGTCGCCACCTGACAGAACAGCAAGCGCTCGAACATGTGGCCGGTTACACCATTGTCAACGATGTGACCGCGTTCAGCCACAGGTTGCAGGTTCTGCTGGGCAGCACGGGGCCGTACATGATGGCCAAGACCTTCGACACATTCGCCCCTTGCGGTCCGGCGATTGTTACCGCTGACCTAGTGGGCGACCCCCACCGGCTTGCCGTCCGCCAATGGCAGAACGGAATTTTGCTGACCGAGGCGAGCACTTCGCAAGCCATCTTCCATCTGCCGCGATTGATTTCCTATCTCTCGCAGTTCTTCACGCTCGCGCCCGGCGATCTGATCTTGACTGGCAGTCCGCCGCCGATCAGCGGCAAGCCCAGATTTCTTGCTCCGGGGGACAGGGTACGGATCGAGATCGAGCGCGTGGGCGTGCTCGAAAATCCCGTGGCTGCAGAACAGTGATCCGTATCGCCGTGGGCACCTTTACGGACGGTTTCATGGGCGGAACGCCCGGGCAAGGGCTCTATCTGTTTGAGCTCGATCCAGTGGACCTGGCGGTCCGCCATGTTCAGACCGTGCCGGGTTTGCAGAGCCCATCATACCTGGCCCGCCATCCATCGCTGCCGATCCTTTATGCGGTCGAACGACGGTGGTCCGAATCGGACGCAGAGGATGGCGCCTTGACCACGATGCTGATTGGCACCGCCGAGCAGCAACTGACGATGGTCGACAGGGCGCGAACGGGCGGCGGGTCTACAGCCCATGTCGGAATTTCACCGGCTGGGACACGCGCCGCCGTCGCCAATCCGATGGGCCGCTCGATCGGCGTGTTTCGGCTCGATGACAAAGGGTGTCCGACTGCCAGGGTTTGCTTTGAATTTGACGGCGTCGGCGCGCTGCCGCGCCAATCCGCGCCGTGGCCTCACAGCTGCTGGTTCGATCAAACTGGGCGCCGGATGTTCGTGTGCGATCTGGGTCTTGACCAGATCTCGATCTACGATGTCACCGACGGAGCAGACCTAGCTAGGCCCGCGCAATTCCCCCGCGCACAGGTCTGTTCCGGGGCCGGGCCACGGCATCTCGCCCTGACGCCCGGCGGCCGATTTTGCTATGTGGCGAATGAACTGGACGGAACAGTTTGCGGCTTTGCCATCGCACCGGATCGTGGTGCGCTGTCCATTATCGAGACCATCGCTTTGGCCCACAGTGGTGGCCGCGCGGTGTGCCAACCAGCCGAAATCGTCACCGACAGGCTTGGCCACAATCTCTATGTAACGGTCCGCGGCTGCGAAACTATCGCGATGTTCGCGATCGATCCGGGCAGCGGCAGACTGACCAATCTGGGGCAGGTCCGCTGCGGCGGAAACACGCCGCGTCATATGGCGCTGGGAGCTGACGACACACTCGCGCTGGTCTGCAATCAGCTGAGTGACCAGATCACAATTTTTGCCCGCGACTCAGCTGGCATCTTGACCGATACCGGGCGGAGCATCGCGGTTCCAAGCCCGAGTTGTGCGGTCTTTCTGTCAGATTGATCCGGCAAATTCGGGTGGCGCGCAGCTATCAAGGCGCATCGCCTTCGCTCGCCGCCGTCGCGCTTGCCTCAACCGTTGCCGCGCCAGCTTCGCCGGGCTGAGGCAAGGTTGATAGGGTGAGATAGACTGGCAGACCGATGCCGATCACAATCCCCAACAGGTGCAGCCACTTGCCGATCGGCGGCGGAGGTGAGTCCGAAAAGGCACCACCACTGGCTCGCATTGCATTGCCATAGGCTTCGTCGCTGACGGGTAGGGCGCGGCAAAGTCCCGCCAGATTGGGGCCATGGTTTCCCGGTGCCAGCAGCGGCAGCAATCGGTCGAGATGTCCGGCCAGGATCAGCAGGTTAAGGCCGATCACGCCAAAAAAGACAAACAGCGCATTGGCGTCATTTTCCACCGCGATATTGAGATAGCCGATGACAAAGGAGATCGGCACCGAGGCGATGGCCGCAAGCGGAACGAAGCGGTTGAGCAACAGGGCAATTCCGGCGACCACTTCGACTGCCTTGACCCAGTCGAACAATCCACTGGCAATGAGTGATCGGATGACCTGGCTCGATACTGTGTCTGCGCCCGGGGGCTGGGGGAAGAAATGCACCCAGTGGTTCAGGCCATGAAACAGGAACCAGCCGCCAAAAAAGAACTGGGCGGCATAGACAACCATGCCCCATTTGCTCACCCCAGAGCCGCTGCTCGTCGCGTCGTTCATGGCCTCTCCAATCGCATTTGAAACTCGATCATTTTGCCGTCAGCGCTTCTTCGGGCACATTGTAACCCATGCCCGCAATCAGTGTGTCGTGTGTTGGCTTGCCGATCGGGGCAAGGCCGCTGATGATGCCGGCCCAACTTTCCCCGCCATCCGCACTGCACAACACTTCGCCATCGGTGGTTCCGGCGAAAATTTCGTAGCCATCACGGCTGGCACAAAGTGTGAGAGCTTCGACATTGGCGCGGGTTTCCGGGAAGCCGGAAGCTGGTGCGCGCCAGCTGGTGCCACCGTCGTGACTGATCATGACCGTCCCGCGTGCTGTACCTTGCTCAACCCAGAAATTCGGTGTGGCAAAACCGCCCGCCACAAACATCCTTTGGGCATCATCGGGAGCGAACAGGATTTGGTCAGGATATCCGATCCGGAAACTGCTGTCGGTAAGTTGCCTCCAGCTTTCGCCGCCATCCGGGCTGCGAAATATTCCAAGGCCAGTGGTGATGAGAACCTCGTCCGGATTGCCGGGCCGCAGGACGATCTGATGCATGTCCTTGTAGACGAAATGGTCGTAATCAACAAAGCCGTCAATATCGCGCCAGCTCTTCCCGCCATCGATGCTTTTGAGCATCGCGCCCTGCTCGACGCCGGCGTAGATGACATCGGCGTTGCGCGGATCGACAGCCAGAGTCTTGAGGTGCGGCTGATGCTCAGGCGAGGGGAACTGCCAGCGGTCGTGCATCGGTGCTGTGCGCAAGGCCACCAGATCACTCCATGACAGCCCGTTGTCGTCGCTCACATATAGTCCCGCGGGCTGCGTTCCCAGATACAGCCGCGTGCGGCCGCCAATCGCAAAACCTCGCAAGGAATAGGTCGCTTCCTCGGCCACGCCAGGGGAGGATTCGGACCATGTCGATCCCCCATCGGTGCTGCGCAACAATCCGCCGGGAATGCGCGCGGCCAGCAAGGTCTTGCTCGGCGCATCGTAATAGAGAGCGGAAATGTGCTCCCCGGTCAGGCTGCGGCTTGCCGCAGCCCATCCACCGCTGTCGCTTCGCTGCAGCGTGACCACTCCATCGGTTGTCGCAATGTGAAGCGTGTCCACCGGCGTTTCAAAATAAAAGGTGTTCGTCGCATTGGTGGACAGACAGGCGATAGTCATTGGGTGTCCTTTCAAAATTTCGCGCAGGCGCAGGGACGAGCCGCTGTTCAGGGCCGAATACTAAACGAAAGTGTTGGTCTTGGCTGGTGGAAGGCCGACCATGGCGCGGCCATGATTGGGCGCGGACAGATCGTCGGTAAAGGCATAGTGCGCCGCGCCCGAATTCACGTCGCGCATCATTCGCCCAAGCGGATTGTTGTCGTAAATTCCGCTACCGCCAGCCGCTTCGAACAGGCTGTTTGCCGCCGCCCGAGCTAGTTGCGGCGCTGCTGCCATGTTGCGGCGCAGCCGCGAATGATCGACTGGCAACATGCCCGCAACGCCCCCCTCGTCGATCCGGCGACAATCATTCCGGATCAACTCGGTCGCCATTTCGACATCGAGCGCAGCGTGCGAAAGGCGGCCAAAAACTGCCGCACGCCCGGCAATGATCTCGTCATCCAGTCCAGCCAGCTTACCCTTCATGCTTGCGACCGACTGATCGATCATTCCACGCGCCACACCAAGCGGCGCACCGATGATCGCCAGTGGAGCGAGCGCAAAATAGGGCCATTCGAAATAGGCCGCCTCGCTCGCTGCGGGCCCAACCGGCGGGCCACCCAGATCGACCGCGAGGCTCAAACCGGCCTCCGCGACAAAGACATCCTCGATCACGATGGAACGGCTTTGCGTGCCACGCATTCCCAGCACCTTCCAGTCATCCAGGGTCTTCAATCGACCCCGCTCGACCATGCAGAAGGCAAGCTGGCCTGCATTCGGCCCGCTCTGGATGATGGCGTTGATGCCGACCCATCGGGCATGATCGACGCCGCTGCAGAATCTGCCGATTCCGCCGTTTACAATATATCCGCCCTCGACCGGCTCAGCTGTCCACGCATCGGTAAGCCGGAACACCACCGAAATGTGGTTTCGCGGATCGCTCAGCACAGCGGCCTGAAAATCTACCGGAAAGCGTGTGAGCATGTGATTGTGCCCGGTCAGAACTCCGTAGACCCAGGCAGTCGAGCCGCAGACCGTGCCCAGCTCATTCACCAGCGAATAGAACGTCTCCCAACCAAGCGCTGATCCGCCGAACGCCCGCGGTGTGAGCACGCCAAACAGGCCCGCATCCTCAAGCTGGCTGATCGTTTCGGACGGCACGGCACCGCTGGCATCTGTCAGCTGCGCGCGCGCGGCAATCTGGGGCAAGAGTTCGCGCAAGGCTGCCATCGCCTCCTCGCGAAAGGAGAAAACCGGAAAGGCCGACGCTGCGTGTTCGCTGGTCATTGCAAGCTCCATTACCCAAACAGTCCTTCCACGGTTCGTAAGGCAAATTGTCGACATGGCGGCATATTTGTCCGACAATCTATCGACGGCGTCTCGGTACTGTCAAGTGTGATCGCATGGCACGGGCAATTACGCCGTGATTTTGGCTCAGATTATCCTATTCCACCATTGCCGATTGACAGTTTTGCTGGGTTGGCGATAACCGGGTGTTGTTTGATTTTCGTCGGACAATATATTTGCTCGATTCGGGCAGCAGATGTGAGGAGCCACATGGCCGGCCTTTCGAGCAATTTTGTCGATACCTGTGGCTATCGCACCCATTTCATCGAGGCCAGGCCCGTTAGGCCGCTGGGCCAGCCGCTGCTGCTGGTGCATGGCGGCGGGGCCGGGGCCGATGCGCGGGGCAATTGGGAACAGCTGGCGCTGCCGCTGCTGGCCACTTCGCGCCGCGTCATCGCCTTCGATCTGGTCGGCTTTGGCCATTCCGATGCGCCCGACCCGGAACGCTTCGATTACGGCCCGGAATCGCGCGTCGACCAAATGATCGCCTTCATCGAGGCGCTTGATATTGGTCCGGTCGATATCGTCGGCAATTCGATGGGCGGGCGCACTACCCTTGCCACCGCCATCCGCCGCCCCGATCTGGTCGGCGACATTGTCCTCATGGGCAGCGCCGGGGTCGATCGCTCGATGGGCGGCGCGCTGGCGGCCTTGACCGGCTATGATTTCACCCATGCCGGGATGGAACGGATCGTCGCCGCGCTGACCAATGATGGCTTCATCGCCGATCCCGCGATGATCCAGTATCGGCTCGACCTGTCGCTGCGCCCGGCCCATGCCAAGGCCTTCGGCGCCACCATGAAGGCGCTCAAGGAACGCGGCGGCCTGTGGATCGAGGACGCGCAAATCGCCTCGGTCGAGCACCGCACGCTGGTCCTGAATGGCAAGGACGACAAGGTCGTCCCCGTCGAACACGCCATCAAATTCCTCCGCCTCCTGCCAAATTCAACCGGCGTGATCCTCCCCCACTGCGGACACTGGGCCATGATCGAACACCCCCACAAGTTCGCCAATATCGTCACCGCCTTCCTCGATCAGAAATTCTGATCAGGCGTGGTGGTTGA
>CAMDSM010000125.1 GCA_945906905.1 Altererythrobacter xiamenensis
CTCCCCTTTGATACCCTGTGCGACGTCGATCGCCAGTGCTTCGCGGGTGAAGGCATCCACGACGGTAAGGGCACGAAGCCGCCGGCCGTCGAACAATGCATCGGACACAAAATCCATCGCCCATAGCTCATTGGCTACCGTTGCCGCAGGCTGGCGCTCCCGCTGGGCCGCGCTGATGTGCCGACGAGGCCGCTTGAGCCTCAGGCTCAGCCCATCTTCGCGATACAGCCGGTAAACCCGCTTGTGGTTCACGACCCAGCCTTCCCGCCGCAGCAGGATGTAAATCCTGTAATAGCCGTAGCGCATCCGGGTCTGCGCGATGTCACGGATGCGCATAAGCAGAGGCGTCTGATCGGACCTGACAGACCGGTAACGTATGCTCCGCCGATCAAAGGTCAGTATGGCGCAGCTGCGCCGCTCACTGACCGCATGGCTCGACTGGACGTACCGGGCAATCTCGCGCTGCCGATCAGGCCTCAGACTTTTTTTGACAACACGTCCTGCAAAATGTGCTTGTCCAAGCTGAGGTCGGCCACCAGCCGCTTGAGCTGGCGGTTCTCATCCTCCAGCTGTTTGAGCCGTCGAAGCTCGCCAACGCCTAGCCCGCCGTACAACTTCTTCCACCGGTAAAACGTCTGCTCCGATATCCCCATCCGGCGGATTACCTCCGCCACCGGCGTGCCCGTCTCTGCCTGCTTCATCGCGTAGGCAATCTGCTCCTCAGTATATCGACTCTTCTTCACGGCATGCTCCTTTGGCATCAAGGGTCACATTACCGGAAAACTCTCATCCAAACCGGAGGAAGAAATCGGGGGGACGTCAAGGCCATCTCGTCGCAGCAGGATGGGCAACCAGCGATAACCGAACCGTTGGCGAGTATGTCTTGCGCTCACTCCTCGGCCCGCCGTGATCGCATGTCACCGCTCTAAGGTTTGAAGCGTCCGGCCCGGATATGGGTGAAGCGTTGGCCGTCATGTTCATACCAGGCCACGGTCTCCACCTCGCGATGGTCGTCCGCCGTGGTTGGCCACAGTTCAAAATCGGGCCAGTCGGCGAACGTGTCGAAAGTGGTGTGGCAATACATCGCCACGTGGTTTGGCCCCACCAGCACGCCCAACGGGGTGACCACTTCGGTGATATGGGCCTTTACGCCGCGGTAGAAATCCAGAATGTTCTCGCGCCCGACAATGCACTTTGTGCTGCCCAGTTCGAACACCACGTCATCGGCATAGTAGGCGCCAAAGCCGGCAAAATCATTGCTGTTAAAGGCGGCGACATAGGCGCGGAAATCATCTTCGGTCATCAAGCTGGCTCCCCCGATTTTGGTCCTACGGGCATATTGTCGATCAAACGGGTCGTGCCGATCCGTGCGGCCACCAGCAAGCGGGCGGGGCGTTGGGGGGCCTTGTCGAACAGTGCCAGACTGTCAGCATCGGCGAGGCTGGCATAGTCGACCGAGGCGAAACCGGCGGCGATCAGGCGCGCGGTCAATTCGGCCAGCGCTGTCGGCACATCGGCGCCGCCCTCAATCCGGGCAATCGCTGCCAGCATCGCCACATTGAGCGTGCCCGCCCCCCGCCGTTGTTCGCCTGAGAGATAGGCGTTGCGGCTGCTCATCGCCAGGCCGTCAGCCTCACGCACAATCGGCACGCCGACAATGTTTTCCACCAAAGGTAAAGTTAGGTCAAGGTCACGCGCCATCCGCCTTATAACCGCCAGCTGCTGCCAGTCTTTTTCACCGAACAGCGCCACATCGGGCCGGACCTGGTTGAACAGCTTGCACACCACGCTGGCCACGCCATCGAAGTGCCCCGGCCGCGCCGCGCCGCACAATCCCTCGCTCACGCCGTCAACGCAAACGCGGGTGGCAAAGCCGGGCGGATACATGGTGGCGACGTCGGGCGCCCACAACAGCGCCACGCCTTCCGCTTCAAGTCTGGCCTGATCGGCCGCCAGCGGACGGGGATAGGCCGCCAGATCCTCCCCTTTGCCGAATTGCATTGGATTGACGAAGATCGACGCGACGACGTGGGTGGCATGATTGCGCGCCGCGCGCATCAGCGCCATGTGCCCGTCATGCAGCGCGCCCATGGTCGTCACCAGCGCCACCGAGCCGCTGCGGCGCAGGTCTTCCACAGCAAAGCGCAAGGATTCGATGCTGTTGACGGTTTGCACGCGCTGTTCGCTCCGTTACTATGGTGGCCAACCCGCCCTAGCCTCGTCCCGCCGCCATAGAAAGTCCCCCCGCACCGTGACCCTCACCCCGCCGACCGAGCCTCAGCGTATCGTCTTCGCCAATGAAAAGGGCGGGACGGGCAAATCGACCACGGCGGTGCATGTGGCGGTGGCGCTGGCCTATCAGGGGGCCAGGGTGGCGGCGATCGATCTCGATACGCGGCAGGCGACCATGCACCGCTATTGCGAGAACCGCGCCGAAACGCGGGCCCGCCGCGGGATCGATCTGCCAGGCCCCAGCTGCACCGTGTTCGAGGGCAGTACCGTCGAGGAACTGGAAGCGCTGGTAGAACGCGTCGGCCAGGGCATGGACTTTGTGATCTTCGATACGCCGGGCCGCGACGATCCCTTCGCCCGCCATGTGGCGACGCAAGCCGATACGCTGGTCACGCCGATGAATGACAGCTTCGTCGATTTCGATCTGATCGGGCAGGTCGATGCCGAAACCTTCAAGGTCCGCCGCCTCAGCTTCTATGCCGAACTGATCTGGGAAGCGCGATTGAAGCGCAGCCGCGCGGCTATCGGCGGGCAGCGGCGGCAGATGGATTGGGTGGTGGTGCGCAACCGCACCGGCCATTCGGATGCCCGCAACCAGCGTCGGCTGGATCAAGCCTTGGGTGAATTGTCCAAGCGCGTGGGCTTTCGCGTGGCGCAGGGCCTGTCGGAACGGGTGGTCTATCGCGAGCTGTTTCCATCGGGCCTGACCCTGCTCGACAAGGGGCATCTGGGTGAGCTGGGCACCAGCCATCTGGTGGCGCGGCAGGAGTTGCGCAGCCTGGTGGCCCATCTGGCGCTGCGCATTCCACAAGTCGCGCCTGAATTGCAGCTGCAAACCGAAAAGGCCGCCTGACCTATGCTGATCCGCCTTATCCTGCTCGCGGCTGCCTTGTGTGTTGGTTACAAGCTGGCGCTGGGCCGCTGGCCGTGGGAGCGCAAGCTGAGCACGCGCCAGCAAGCCGTGTCCCGTGCTCGCCGACTGCTGGGGCTGGAGGCCCGCGCCGGCCGTGAGGACATCATCGCCGCGCACCGCAAGCTGATCGCGCTGGTCCACCCCGATCGCGGCGGCACCAACGATCAGGTGCACGAGGCCAATGCCGCGCGCGATCTGTTGTTCGATGAATTGCCCGATAGACCGGCCTAGGTTGTATCGCCGTTCAGCCTCTCCCACTCAGGAGCCCAAATGACGCATCAATTCCATTCCACTGTCCTTCGTGAATATGACATCCGCGGGATCATCGGCGAGACGTTGGGGGCTCAGGATGCCTATGCCATCGGGCGCGGGTTTGGCACGCTGATCGCCCGTGCCAGCAAAGCCGATGGTGGCGGCAAGCTGGTGGCAGTCGGCTGGGATGGCCGCGTGTCCAGCCCGATGCTGGCTGAAGCGCTGGTGCAGGGCCTCAACGCCAGCGGGGTGAACGTGCGGCGGGTGGGCATGGGGCCAACCCCGATGCTCTATTATGCCGAGGCTTCAGCCGAAGATGTGGATGGCGGCATTCAGATAACCGGCAGCCACAATCCCGCCAATTACAATGGCTTCAAAATGGTATTTCGCGGGCGACCGTTCTTCGGTGCCGATATTCTGCGGTTGGGCGAGATGGCGGCGGCGGGCGATTGGGATGTGGGAACTGGAACCGTCGAGGATGTAGACATCATCGATGCCTATATTGACCGGCTGCTGACCGGTCTCGACGGGCTCGATCCCGTTGTCCTGTCCGGTCTCAAGGTAGGCTGGGATGCGGGCAATGGCGCGGCTGGCCCCGCGCTTGAATTGCTCGCCGCGCGCTTGCCCGGTGAGCACCATTTGTTGTTTACCGAAGTCGATGGCGAATTTCCTAATCATCATCCTGATCCTACTGTTGAGGCAAACCTTGAGGATCTGCGGGCACTTGTCGCGGCAAAGTCGCTCGATTTCGGAGTGGCATTTGATGGCGATGGCGATCGGATCGGGGCGATTGACGGGCAGGGCCGGGTGATCTGGGGCGATCAGCTGCTGATGATCTTTGCCGAGGATCTGCTCAATCGCCTGCCCGGCGCCACGATTATCGCCGATGTGAAGGCCAGCCGCGCGCTGTTCGATCACGTTGCGGCCTGCGGCGGGCAGCCGCTGATGTGGAAGACCGGCCACTCGCTTATTAAATCCAAAATGAAGGAAGTTTCTTCACCTTTGGCAGGGGAAATGAGCGGGCACGTGTTCTTTGCCGATACCTATTATGGTTACGACGACGCGCTCTATGCTGGCGTGCGCCTGATCGCGGCTTCGGTCCGGCTGGGCAGGTCGGTGACGCAATTGCGCAGCGATATGCCACAAATGCTCAACACGCCCGAACTGCGCTTCCAGGTGGATGAGGTCCGCAAGTTCGCCGCGATTGACGAGGTCAGGGCGCGGCTGGCGGACAGTCCGGACGAGGTCAATTTCACCGATGGCGTGCGCGTCACCAGCAAGGACGGCTGGTGGCTGCTGCGCGCCTCGAACACGCAAGACGTGCTGGTGGCGCGAGCCGAAAGCGATACGGCGCAAGGGCTGGAACGGCTGATGGGCCAGATCGACGCGCAACTGGCGGCATCGGGCCTGGTCCGCGGGGAGCAGGCGGGGCATTGAGGGGGCATTAGTGATGAAGGACTATCTGCTGGGTTTCGCCGCGCCGCTAGCGCTGGTTTTGGCACCATCGGCTGGGCTGGCGCAGGATGCCGAGGCGGATCGCGCTGCCGGAATGGAGCAGGCCGTTGCCGCCATGAGCGCTGCCTTCACGGTTGAGCCGCTGACGCCTGAACAGGAGGCGCGCCTGCCGCAGGCTCAGGCGCTAGTAGCCCGGATCATGCCCCAAGGGGTGATGAGCCAAATGATGGGCGGGATGTTTGAAGGCACCTTCAGCCCGCTGATCGAGGCCGCTCCACCGCAGCCGGGCGCGGTTGTGCTCGAACGGCTGGGCCTGCAGGCAGAAGCATTTGGCCTGAGTGAAGAACAGATCGCCGCCGCTGCGCAGATGCTCGATCCCGCTTGGGAGGAGCGCAATCGGCGGGAAATCGCGCTGCTTCCCGTGGTCATGAGCCGTATGACCGAGGCAATGGAGCCGGCGCTGCGTCAGGCCATGTCCGATCTTTACGCCGTTCATTTCAATGCGCAGGAATTGCGCGATATCGACGCCTTTTTCACCACCCCAACGGGCGCAGCCTATGCAGCCCGGTCGTTCAGCATGATGTCCGATCCGCGCCTCGCCGCCGCTACCGTGGCAGTCATGCCCACGATATTTGGTGGTCTGGAGGATATTGAGACGCAAATGGCCGCCGCCACCGCCGACCTGCCGAGCCCACGCGGATTTGCCGATCTGACCAGCAACGAGCGCAAGACTCTGGCCAATATGTTGGGCTACACGGTCGAGGACTTGCAGGCGCAGATGGAATGGACGGCCGATCCAGAGGGCTATTACAGTTCCGCCCAGAAGGCTGCCGATGCCGCAGCGTCCGCCGCCATCGACGCCGCGGCGTCCGCCGGCTGGGACGCAGCGGAGGCGGCCAAGCCCTACTAGGCCGCCACTTCCCCGCTAGACATTCGCGCCCACTTCGCCACACTGCTGCTTTCTTCAGGGGATCACCACATGGCCAGCACTCCGGGCGGTTCTTCCGCCCTTATCCTGACGCAGAGCAAGCCTTTGCGTCTGCTGACCTTGCTGCTGTTCTATTTCACCCAGGGCTTTCCACTCGGCCTGTTCTATGCCGCCATTCCCGGCTGGATGGGCTTCAATGGGGCCACCACCGGAGAGATCGCCGGGGTTGTTGCGGCGTCGGGCTTGCCGTGGTCGTTGAAGCTGGTGAACGGCTTTCTGATTGATCGCTATACCTTCCTGCCGATGGGCCGCCGCCGCAGCTGGATCATCGGCGCGCAGAGCGTTATCGTGCTGGTCCTGCTGGTGGGCGCGGTGCTGGCTCCGGCGCACGACGACATTTTCATGCTCTCGGCCATCGGCTTTGTCGCCAATATGGCGGTGACTTTTCAGGATGTCGGGATCGATAGCCTGGCAGTCGATATCATGGCCGAGGATGAGCGGGCCAAGGCCGCCGGGATCATGTTCGGCGCCCAAGCGCTGGGCACCGCGGCGGCGACGTTTATGGGCGGGATGTTGCTGGCCAATTATGGCATTTCAGTGTGCCTTGCCGGGGTGGCGCTGGTGCCCGCTCTGGTAGCGATTTACGGCATGATAATCCGCGAGCGCGAAGGCGAACGGCGGCTGCCGTGGTCTGCCGGGCAGAGCCACCCGCTCAACCGCGCAGTGCAGGTGGAGTCGTGGTGGCCGCTGCTGGTCAATGCCTGGAAGGCGATGATCTTGCCCTTGAGCCTGATGCTGATCCCGATGTTGCTGCTGCGCTCGCTGCCCGCTGGCGCGTTCGAGGCGTTCAATCCCGTGCTCTACACCCAGATCGGCGGATGGAGCCTGATCGAATATACCAATTACAGTTCGGTGCTGGGGCTGGTGCTGGGGTTGATCGGACTGACCGTTGGCGGCTGGGCGGTGGATGCGATTGGCGCGCAAAGATCGGCGCTGATTTCGGTGAGCATCGGGGTGCTGCTGCTGGTGGGCTTTGGCGCGATCAGCCATCTGTGGGCCCAGAGCTGGCTGCTGATCGGATTTGGTTCGGCCATGGATTTTGTCGCGCTGTTCTATGCCATCGCCATGATCCCGATCTGCATGCGCATGTGCAACCCGGCGGTGGCCGCCACGCAGTTCACCATCTACATGGCGATCGGCAATTTCGGCCGTCCGCTGGGCGCATGGCTGGCGGCCAAGACGGCGGGCGTGGGCCTGCCCGAATGGATGTATTGGTCGCTGGCGCTGGCCTGGGCGATTGTCGCCGTAAGCCTACTGATCGCCCGCTTCCCGAAACAGAACAGCGCATCGGAGGAAACCGCGCATATTCTGCCGCAAGGCGATGGTTTGCAGCCGATCGAGAACTAGGCGTGATGAGAATTGGTTGACGCAGCATGATCGTCGGGATTGACCTTGGCACCACCAACAGCGCGGTGGCCATCTGGAAGGATGGCGCGGCGCAGCTGGTGCCCAATGCGCTGGGCGAATTGCTCACGCCCTCGGCGGTCTCGATTGATCGCTCGGGCCAAAGCTGGGTCGGGGCAGCCGCGCTAGATCGCATGACCACCCATCCGCTGGAAACCGCCACCAGCTTCAAGCGGATGATGGGAACGCAGGCCAGTGCCACGCTGGGCAAGCGCCAATACAAGCCCGAGGAGCTGTCGGCGATGGTGCTGGCGCAGCTGGCGGCCGACGTTGTCCATGCCACCGGACAACAGCCCGAAGGCGCGGTGATTACCGTGCCGGCCTATTTCAACGAACGCCAGCGCCGCGCCACCCGCCGTGCGGGCGAGATCGCCGGGCTGGAAGTGCGCCGCCTGATCAATGAACCAACCGCCGCCGCGCTCGCCTTCGGCTTGCAGGATCAGGCTGACCGTGAGCCGTTTCTGGTGTTCGATCTGGGTGGCGGAACCTTCGACGTTTCGATTGTCGAGAAGTTCGAAGGGATCGTCGAAGTGCGCGCCTCGGCAGGAGACAACCGGCTGGGCGGCGACGATTTCAATGCCGCGCTGGTGCGGTTGGCCGAACCACGGCTGGCAGGCGCGCTCGAGTTGGAAGAGCTGGCCCCGGATCGGCGCGAGGCGCTGTTGACGCAGGCTGCGGACCGCACCCGGCGCGCGCTGACCAATGCCGCGCAGGCCGAGTTTTCCATCACCGCGCAGGGTGCCAGTGCCACCTGCACCGTCACCACTGAAGAGTTCGAGGAAGCCGTTGCCGCGCTGGTCAAGCGACTGCGTGATCCGGTGATCCGGTCGTTGCGGGACTGTGTGATCGCGGTGGAAGACCTGTCGGAAATCGTCCTGGTCGGCGGCGCGACCCGGATGCCGGTGGTCAGGAAAGCGCTGACCCGGATGTTCGGGCGCTTCCCCAATGCCACGGTCCATCCCGATCATGCCGTGGCGCTGGGGGCTGCGGTGCAGGCGGGCCTGCTGTCGGGCGGCGAAGGGCTGGAGGAGATCCGCATCACCGATGTCGCGCCGTTCACGCTGGGGATCGACGTGGGCGAGAAGGATCGGCACGGCACCATCCATCAGGGTATCTTTTCACCGATTATCGATCGCAATACGCCCGTGCCGGTCAGCCGCGTCCAAACCTATTCCACCCTGGCAGACAGTCAGCGCGAAATTCGCTTCGGGATTTATCAGGGCGAGGCGCGCGACGTGGTGCAGAACGTCAAACTGGGCGAAGTGAAGGTTCCCGTCCCCATCGCGCCAGCCGGACACGCCGCAGTCAACGTGCGTTTCACGTATGACACCAGCGGCCTGCTGGAAGTGGACGTGCATGTCCCGCAGAGCGATTATCGCCGCAATCTGGTGATTGTGGACGAGGAAGACAGGCGCAGCGCAGCCGAGATCGAAAAGAGCCGCAAACTGCTCGATGCGCTGAAAGTCCACCCGCGCGAAGAGGCCGAGAACGTGGCCGTTATGGCGCGGGCGCAG
>CAMDSM010000126.1 GCA_945906905.1 Altererythrobacter xiamenensis
GAGGCTACCCCTGTTAACGGCGCGGTTCACGACCCGGAGTCGGCCAAGCGCATCATTGCCAAGGCGATCGAAGCCTATGGCCGCGTTGACATCCTCGTAAACAATGCTGGGACTTCTGCTGGCCCAAACGTGCCGAAGGGTCCCGATGATGCTTTTCAGGAACAGGTCGCGGTTCACATTTATGGCTCGATGCTGACGGTTGAGGCCGCTTGGCCGCATATGGTGGCTCAAGGCGGAGGATCAATTCTCAACGTCGGTTCGATGGCTTCCGTTGGCGTTTCGTTTCCAGAAGTAGCTGGCTCGGGCTGGAACTCAGCCTATCCCACGGTAAAAGCAGGGGTGTTCGGCTTGACCCGCCAGATGGCGGGGGCTGGGCGCCAGCATGGCATCAAAGCCAATCTCCTGCTTCCCCGGGCCATCACGCCGCTCAAGCTGGCGATGATTTCGGGCTCGAAGCTGCTCGAATGGCAGGCCGACCATCTGCACATGGAGCCTTTGGCAGCGAGCGTCGTCTATATGGTTCATCCTGATTTCCCGGCGACAGGGCACTATTTCTCGTCGGCCGGCGGACGTGTGGCGCGTGTGGTGATTGCAACAGCAGATGGCTACTTCAACCCCGATCTGACGCCGGAAGATGTTCGCGATAATTGGGCGGAGGTATGGGGTGGTCAGGATCCCGATGGCCACATTCATGGCTTCTATGAACTGCTCGATCAGGACAGCGAACACCAGCAACTGGTGCGCCTCCACGCCGCGCTGAAAGGCCCCAAGGCATGAGCACGGCCGCAGCGGCCTTGACTTCAGGTCGGTTGTAAGGTGTCATGAGCCGCGGATGCCGATAACGCCAGCATCGACGAGACGAGCGATCTCGCCCGAGCTCATGCCCAACCGTTCAGCAAGGATCTCTTCGCTGTGCTGGCCGTTCCGAGGCGCAGACGATGGGGCCTGTCGTTCCAGTTGTGGAACCGTAGCGAAAGCCCCGGCCGCGGGATAGGTGAAGCCGCTGGGGTTATCCGCCTTCCCGAAAATCGGATTATCCACGACCAACGCAGGGTCCTGCGCTGCATCGAGCATCGTGCGGTAGGCAGAATGAACTACGCCTCCAGCTTCCAGAGCTGCTGTCAGATCGGCATGGCTCAGCGCGGATATGGCAGCATCGAACAAAGGAAACAATGCAGCGCGATTGGTGAAACGCAGCCCGTCATCGCGCGCGAAACTGATACCGCGTTCGGCTTCGATTCCGGCGACGGCGTCAGTCAGCCCCAATGCTGCCAGCAGGTTGCTCCACTGGCGCGGGGTGACCACCACGATCATCGTACGCACACCATCGGCAGTGAGAAAATCGCGTCCGAACAGGCCGTAAACCGCATTGCCAAGGCGAGGGCGGTTCTCTCCGGTGTAAAGCACTTCAGCAATACCACCGAGGTTGGCGACTGTGCCGATGGCGACATCGGACAGCGGAATGCGGACTTCCCCGCCTTCGCCGGTCAAGCTGCGCCGCTGGATCGCGGCGAGAAGCGCGAAGGCGGCATAGGCACCGGTCAGCAGATCCCATGCTGGCAGAACGTGGTTCACAGGTTCAGGACCGGGGCCAGTCATCATCGGATAGCCGATGGCGTTGTTCACCGTATAATCAAGTGCGGGCGAACCATCGGCCCAACCCATAACTCGCACAGTGACAAGGTCGGCGCGGCCTTCGGCCAGCTTACGGTGGCTGAGAAAGCCATCGGCAGGGAAGTTGGTGACAAACTGGCCGGTGGCGCGCACCAGAGCCTGCAGAAGTTCGCGGCCTTCCGGCCTACCCAGATCAAGCGCGACCGACTTTTTGGCGCGGTTGAGATTTTCCCAATAGAGCGAATCGCCCGCTGCCGTCACCGGCCAGCGGCGAAAGTCCGGCCCGCCGTCGATCTGATCAACCCGGATCACCTCCGCTCCCATCTGGGCGCAATAGAGCCCTGCTGAAGGGGATGCGACGAAGGACGAAGCCTCTATCACGGACAGGCCCGTGAGCATTTGGTACATGCGCTAGTTCCTTCCCGCCACCAGACCGCGGGCGATGACGTGGGCCTGAATCTCGGCTGCGCCCTCGAAGATGTTGAGGATGCGAGCATCACACAATACACGGCTTGCCTCATATTCCAGCGCATAACCATTGCCACCGTGGATCTGCACCGCCTGATCGGCATTGGTCCAGGCGACGCGGGCAGCGAGCAACTTGGCCATGCCGGCCTCGATATCGCAGCGCTTACCCTTGTCCTTTGCGCGGGCGGCGGCATATGTGAGTTCGCGCGCCATCACCAGTTCAGCCAGCATCACCGCCAATTTGTCCGCCACGCGCGGAAAATCGGCCAGCGGCGTGCCAAACTGGCGACGCTCGGTGGCATAGCGCAATCCAATGTCAAAGGCATTCCAGCCCACGCCGATCGCCCGGGCGGCGGTCTGGATGCGCGCGCCTTCAAAGGTCTGCATCAACTGCTTGAAACCCTGCCCTTCGGCCCCGCCAAGCAATCCTTCTGCTGACACGGCGAAGCCATCGAACGACAGGACATATTCCTTCATGCCGCGATAGCCAAGCACCGGGATCTCGCTGCCATCCAGCCCTGCATCCGGGAAAGGCGCTTCGCAACTGCCGCGTGTCTTTGCGGCCAGCAGCATCGACAACCCGCCATATCCGGGAACATCGGGAATTGTCCTGCATAGGACAGTCATCAGGTCGGTCCGGGCGGCATGAGTGATCCAGGTCTTGGAACCGGTGATGCGCCAGATGCCCTGCTCATCCACCACGGCCCGTGTGCGGACCGAAGCCAGATCGGAACCGCTTTCGGGTTCGGTAAACACCGCCGTCGGCAGCACCGCGCCTCTGGCAAGTGCAGGCAACCACTTCGCCTTTTGCGCGAGCGTGCCGTTGCGGCCGATGAGCTCTCCGGCAATTTCGGAGCGCGTACCCAGCGAACCAGCGCAGATCCAGCCGCGCGACAGTTCTTCCGAGACCAGCGCCATGGCCAGCTTGCCCATGCCAAGGCCGCCATATTCCTCTTCAATACAGACGCCAAACACACCCAGATCTGCCATTTCCTGCACTACCTCGGCAGGGATCAATTCATCGGCAAGGTGCCATTGGTGCGCCTGCGGCGCGATGCGTGCTGAGGCGAAGGCGCGGAACTGGTTACGGACAAGATCAAGTGTTTCATCATCCAGCGATTCATCGGGGCGTCCGCCTTCGCGCACCAGCGCCATGCAGTCGGCGCGGGTCTGGGCCGTATTGCCGTGATCAAGAAAAGCCATGACCGCCGGATCTGCGGCCAGCTTCGCAGCAGCTTCGGCCAGACCCAGTTCGTGCGGGCGGACGAATTCGTTCTGGCTCATCGGCAACCCACCGAGGAGTTGAGAGCAATATTCGCCAAATCCAATCCGCAGCACCAGTTCGTCCAACTGGTCAAAACGATCCGCCAAAGCACTTTGCCGCGCCCAGTCAGCCGTTACCGTAAGTGCTTCTGCCGTGGTGGCGATCCAGGCAAAGCCGTGCCCCAGCCGCTGTTCGCGGTTAGCAAGCGAGGGATCTACTTTGCCATCCGGAGCAATTGTCTCGGCCACCCGTGCGTGCGCGGCGCTGACATAGGTGCTGGCGGCAGAGGCCGCCGCGCTGGCGCGGTTGATCCATTCGTTCATAACATGGCTATCGCACGAGACTGGTTCATACTGATGTGATGATCCTGTACGATCAGCCGATAATCTTGCGCTCGCGATATCCGGCGATTTGCGCGTCGCTGAAGCCCATTTGGCGCATAATCTCGTCAGTATGCTGGCCGATGGCTGGACAGCAGCGATCGATCTTCAGGCCTACATCGGGGAAGCACCAGAAGGCACCGGGCTGTTCGACCGTTCCGTAGAGTGGCTGTGGCAACGCCGAAATGAGGCCCAGTTCGTGGTTGAGTGGGTTGTCGAAGAAGCGGTACATGGCATTTTCGAAAATCACCAGATCGCTGGGTACTCCGGCAGCCTCAAGCGCCGCCAGCAGATCCGCTGCGTTGCGCGCCTTGGCGGCTGCGACAAAACCGGCTTCATCCGCACCCAGCACCGATCGCACACCAGCTTTTTCGGCATCACTATGCGCGGCGATGGCGATCCAGTGGTCGCTGGCCTCAAAGATACGATGATAGGGACCAAAGCCGGTCTGATCGTGGTCTAGGCGCGTGGTTTGGCTCATGCTGCCATCGGGCAGGATCAAATGCTCGCCCTGGCTGAATGTAGCGACCCCGAGCAGCGAAGTTTGGGTCATATAGCCCTTGCCTGTGGCGCGCTTGGCATAAAGCGAGGCCATACAGGCCACAAGGCAGCTAACTGCCGACATCACATCCATCGTGCCGGGGCGGTTGAACATCGGCGGGTTGTCCTCGCCGGCGTTTTCAAATTCCCAGCCCGCGATGGCATTGAAGATGGAATCATAACCCGGCCAGTTGCCGCGCGTGCCTTTCTGGCCATAGGCGCTGACATAGGAGAAGGCGACGTCGGGATTGTAACGTTTGAGCCCCTCTTCGGTCAGGCCCAGCTTTTCCGCGCCCTTGAAACGCATGTTGTGATGGACAACCTCGGCCCATTTGACCAGGCGGGCGAGGATGTCCTGTGCTTCGGGCTTGGTTAAATCAAGCGCGATAGACCGCTTCGAGCGGGACGCTGCCTGATAGTAGCGGTGCATGAAGCGGACCCGGTCACCTGTCAGTGCTTCCACCTTAATGACATCGGCGCCCATGTCGCCCATCATCGAGGGAGCCATCGGGCCTGCCAGAAACATGCCAAGATCCAGCACTCGGGCACCGGTCAGCGGGTGCGGTACGTCGGCGCCTTTGCCCAACGCCATCGGCGATGGCGCGAAGGCACGCTCGCCGCCCTCGCCGCGTCTGGGCGCGGGGCAGCCGGTCTTCAACGGCGCATCGCTGTGGAACGGGATGTTGGGCTGAATGGTGTGGCCCAGTTCGGGATCATCGACCGCGATGACATACCCATTTGTTACGGCCTCTTCATGCCGCAGCACTTCGCCCATCGGCAGGGAGGGTTCCACCGCGACATCGGCGGCGCGCAAATCTGCAACCCAAGTGTCACGAGGACGGCGGCGGAAGGCTTCGCGCAGGCCATCTTCGGTTTCAATATCGACACCTTCGGCCAGCACATCCCACATGCTCGGCAGCGTTGCCCAGTCAAACTGACGGGTCGGATCCATGACCTGCATGTAATCCCCGCCCTGACACTCGAACAGCTGCATGGTCTGCGGCCTTGCCCCGAGCGGAAAGATCGGCGGATCGGGCATAGGCCCTTCGGAATTTCGTCCCCAGAGCAGGGAAAGCATTATCAGATGACCCTGCATGATCGAAGTATGCGCAGGCCCGCCCTTGCCCGATTGCAACCGCATGACCAACCGGGCCAGAATGCCCGACGCCGCCAGATGCGCCGCCGCCCAACTGCCAGCACGATATCGCCAGACAATCGGCCCAGGCCGATAACCGTCGTTTTCGTAAAGGACGCCGAGGCGAGCGGCGACGAGCAGCTCATCATCCGACCTGTCGGCATCGGGATGATTATAGGGAGATCCGGTGATGCCGCAGACAACCAGCTTTGGGAACTCTTCCGCAAGGCTGGCATCATCGAGCCCGAATTGCCTCGCCATTTTCGGCGTGAACTGATGAAGCAGCACATCCGCCCCGGCGAGACGCGCTTTAAGTGTTTCCAGACCTTCTGCCGTGGCGATATCCAGCTCAAGACTTCGCTTGCCACGGTTCCAGTTGGCAAAATGCGCCGAGCCCCGCGCCGGTTCACCCCCAGGTCGCTCGATCTTGAGCACGTCCGCCCCAAGCTCGCACAGCATAAGGCCCGCAACCTGCGCCGCCATACCCTCGGACATCTCTACGACACAGAGATCATTCAGCATTGGCGCGGCTCAGACCTTGCGGAAGTTGGGCAGGACCCAACCGTCCCTGATCGGCGTCCATTCAACCGTCACTTTCATGCCGATGTGAACTTCTTCAGCGTTGCAGCCAGTTACGTTGGCATTGAGCCGGGCACCGGGTGCGCCGTCGATATCGACGACGATCGGAACGTAGATATAATCTTCGCCGTTTGCCGGGTTCTTGTTGCAGATTGCAAAGCTGAACACAGTCGCTGTGCCCGGCAGTGTTGGCCACTTTTTCTCGCGGCTGGAACACTCCGGACAATAGGGAGACGGCGGCATGCGAAAATGGCCGCAGTTTCCGCACTGGCATGCGGTAAGGCGGTGTTCCTTGGCCGCTTGCCAGAAGGGTTCGGTATCAGGATTGGTAGTGATGGGAATCTGCTCACCCGGCAAGACGCGGGCGGGACCGTACTTAATAGGTTCAGCCATGTCAGGCGCTCCTCAGGACTAGACTGGAGACGGGAAGTGAAGCCGGACCGCCAGAAACAAGCGCGAACTCCGCGTCCTTGACCTGGTTGATCGCCGTGCCACGCACCTGCTCGACGCCTTCGACGATATGGGTCATGCCAATGATATAGGCTTCGTTGAGGTTGCCCCCATGGGTGTTGACGGGAATGCCGCCGTTGGTACCCTTGCCGGTGGCCGGATCATAGCGCAGCTTGCCGGACAGGACGTAATCGTTGCCCTCACCCTTTGCGCAAAAGCCGTAGTCTTCCAGCTGCATGAGCACCATGGGCGAGAAATGGTCATACAGCAGCGCAACGTCCATGTCCTTGGCAGCGAGGCCTGACTGGTTCCAGATTCGATCAGCGGTGAATTTGTGGCCGGAACTGGCGAAATACGGATCAGGCATCCCCATCCATGCAAAAGCCCGACCCCACTCGCGCTGGCCGCCGTGCGCGCAGGCGTGGACGACGGCAGGCTTGTGGCGGCAGTCCTTCGCGCGGTCCATGGTGGTGGTGATCACTGCAACTGCGCCATCGGTCTCAAGGCAGAAATCGAGCCGGCGCAACGGGTCCGCCAACATCACCGAGGCATCGTATTCTTCCTTGGTCAGCGGGTTCTTGCGCACCGCCTTGGGGCGATTGTGGGTGTTGGCGCGGGTGGCCATGACGACTTCGCCGAAAGCATCCTGAGTGGTGCCATAGAGGTGCATATGGCGGCGCGCGAGCACGCTCATCAAATGGCCCGGACCGACCAGGCCCGAAGGCTGCAGAAAGCTGCTTTCAGGGCTGGGTGCATGCGCCCCGAAGACCACGCCGAGTCGATGCTGCGGCAACTGCTGCAGCGCCATCAGCGTAACGATGTACTTGGCGTCCTCGTTCATCAGGCCAGCGGTAGCGAGGCCGATTGCGCCAGGGCAACCGCCGCCGCCCGAGGTCAGCGTTGCCGAGAAGGAAATATGCGGCATGCCCAGCGTTTCCATCAGCGAGGCTGTATCGAACTTGTCGAGGTAGCCTGCACCAGCTGTCGAATAGTAGGCGATTCCGTCGATATCCTTGATCGAGATACCGGCATCGGCACAGGCGTTCATGATTGCCTCGCCAGCCATATCGTTGATCGTGCGCGGCCAGCTTTTGCCGCGAACATAGTAGTCCGTGGACCCGATGCCGACAATCGCGGTCTTGTCCTGATTAGCCCAAGCCACTGTATATCCTCTCTGCGATTCTAACTTATATAACTAGGTGCAATATGATAAGGCAAGTACCTTGTCCAGTCTCAGGTCTCGCTGGCGTTTGAATCAGCCAGCCAAGCTCCGATCATGGCTGTCCGTCGGCGCATCATCAGGCGAGCTACTTCAGCATCGCCTGAAAGCACCGCCTCAGCCAGTGCATGCTGCAATTCGCGGGCGTGAGCCCTGTCTTTGGCGTGCGCGTAAAACTTCACGCGCTGTTCATCGAGGCCGAACGAATAGCCGATGGCCATGACCAGTTCGACCGCGGCATTGCCGCTCATCTCAGCCAGCGTACGGGCCAGTCTGGCTTCGGCATGAACCAGAGCGGCGGGCGTGTCGTTGGCGTCGATGTTCCGGGCAAAAGTCGCAAGTTGCCCACGCATGGCCTGATCGCCGCACTGCGAGGCCAGCGCCGCAGCCTCTTCGCTAACCGGCCCGGCCACTACCATGATGTCGGTGAGGTTTGCGCCCTTAAGCCGCAGGTAGCGTGCCAGAGTTCGCACCGAATCGGCGGCATCCGGGCGACTGGCATAGAAGCCGCCACCGCTGCCTCGACGCACGTCGATCAATCTATCGTTGGCAACCATCTTGGCCGCTTGCCGCAAGGTCGGCCGACTGACGCTGAAACGCGCCAGCAGTTCATCCTCGTTGCCAAGATAACGACCGGAATCTCCAGCCAGACTCAGTTCGGCAAGATCCCTCGCCGTGCGATCAACCAGCGTACTCATACATTAGATAGATAGCTATTTAGCGCAAACGTCAAGTGACGACTTGCCAAATCACTCTTCAATAGGTATCTTTTATCCATAAGATACGGGAGAATCACCATGAAGCCATTTGTTTTCAGTGCCGACAGCCATGTCATGGAACCGGCTGACATTTTCACTGCCGGTCTGCCCGCCAGCCTGAAGGACTATGCCATCCACGCGCGCATGGAAGGCGAGTTCCTGATCACCGGAACCAAGGACAAGATCATCTACCGTCTGCGCGTCGGCCAGCACCGCGAAAAGGCACTGGGCGATAGCGAGCGCAAGGGCATCCGCGAAATTCCGGGCCGCTTGGAAGACATGGAACTGGAAGGTATCGACGCCGAGATCTGCTTCCCCAGTTTGGGGTTGTGGCTCTATGC
>CAMDSM010000127.1 GCA_945906905.1 Altererythrobacter xiamenensis
GGCATCATCGTCGGCGGCTTGCTGAGCGTCCTCCTGTTTGGCGCAGGCTTCGATTGGCGCGTGCTCGTATCGCTGATCATGATCCCCGGGGTTGTGCTGGCTATCTGGGTATTGCAGCATGAGTTTCCGCAAACTGAGAGCACGGCGGCAGGCGTCACGTTCAAGGAAATGATGCTCGAACCGTTTCGGCATCCTGGCTTCTGGATCTTCCCGGCGATCATGTTCCTCACCGCCTCGGCCGAACTGGCACCGGGCGCATGGGTGCAGGTTGCGCTGACCGAGACTGTCGGCATGCAAGGCATCCTGCTGCTGGTTTATGTTTCGGCCATCATGTTTGCCATGCGCCATTTCGCTGGCGCGCTCGACCAGCGCTTTTCGGATATGGGGCTGCTGTGCATCAGCACGATCCCGGCGGCGATCGGGCTCTATATGCTCGCCACCGCCAGCTCGCCGGTGCCAGCGGTGTTCGCCGCGACGCTGTGGGCGATTGGCGTGTGCTTCATGTGGCCGACGATGCTGGCCGCCGTCGCCCGGCGCTATCCGCGCTCTGGCTCATGGGGGATCGGCCTCGTCAACTTTGCCGGCGCACTGGCGATCTATCTGGTCCTGCCGCAGATCGGCAAGATCTACGACACCGCCAAGATCGAACAGGCCGGCGGCGAGGCCGCGTTCAACGCGCTCCAGCCTGGCAGTGTTGGGATGCACGAGGTTCTGGTCCACGCCGCTGAGGTGTCATTCAAGACCATTTCGGTAATCCCGGCAGCGCTGTTTTTCATTTTCGGCATCGTCTGGTTGATCGAACGCCAAAAGAACAAAGGATAATTGGTGGTGAAAATCGGCATGAACATGCTGCTGTGGACCGGGCATGTGACGCATGAACATCAGCCGCATCTGGCAGCGATCAAGTCAACCGGGTTTGACGGGGTGGAAATTCCGGTGTTCGACCCATCCGACGTGGGCCATTTCCGCGCCCTGGGGGCTATGCTGGATGACCTGGGGCTGGAGCGCACGGCGGTGGCGCTGATCCCCGACGAAGCGCACAATCCGCTCACTGCCGACCCCGCCCCGCGCGCCATGGCGCTCGATCACCTCAAGCGGGTGGCCGAATGCTGCGAGGCTCTGGGCGCAACACATCTAGTGGGGCCGTTCTACCAGCCGCTGGGCGTGTTTACCGGCGAAAAACCAACCGCCGAGGAGCTGGAACGCTGTGCCGGGATGCACCGTGATTTTGCCCCCTTCGCGCGCAGTGCCGGGCTGACGCTGGCGCTTGAACCGCTCAACCGGTTCGAGGCCTACCTGCTCAACACTATCGAACAATCGGTGGCCTATTGCCAGCTGGTTGGCGAGCCGGGCTTTGGCATTCTCTACGACACGTTTCACGCGCATATCGAAGAGAAAGACCCGCTCGCGGCCTTGGCAGCGGTGCAGGCTTCGGGCTTCCTCCACCACGTGCATATATCGGAAAATGATCGCGGCACGCCGGGCAAGGGCCATGCGAAAATCCGCGAGACAATCACCGCGCTCAAGGCCAGCGATTACCAGGGCTGGCTGACGATCGAGGCGTTTGGCCGTGCGGTGCCCGAACTGGCAGCTGCAACGCGTGTTTGGCGCGATTTCTTCGCCAATCCAGAAGAGGTCTACACCGAGGGCTATCACCACATTCGCGAGTGCCTTGCGGACTGAGCCGCGAGTGCCTGCGCCAGCTGCGTTACCCTTGCGCTGCGGCCTTGTGATCCATCGCCAGCACCGGGTTATCCGCACTGGATTCGCGTCCGGGCAGGAATTCGTTGAGCACGCGCCGCTTTGAGAACAGCCACTGGCCGTTCACGCGGGCCAATTCGTCCTCGTAGATGCCGAAGCTGCCGATCAGCGGCTTCTTGCCGGGTGCATTGTTGGCCATTTCCCACCAGAAGGCCGTGGTCCAGGCCCGGTCACCCTCAACGCGGATTACTGTCTGCGCCAGCACGTGGCGCAGCACCGCCGGATTGCCGTCATCGTCGGTGTAGATCGTACCGATGCGCTGCTTGAAGCCTTTGATAGTCTCGACAATATTGTCGCGCCCAAAGGCCGTGCCACGGGCATATTCGAACTCGGCATCGTCGGTGAAAGTCTGGCCGAAAGTGTCAAAATCATTCCAGTCGAGCGCGAACAGATAGCGCGCCATCAGGTTTTCGATTGCCGCCCGGTCGTCTGCATAGCTTGGTTGAGTGGTGGTCATGAGCGATTCCTTGGGATCTGGTGTTACAGGTTGATGGTCACCGATTTGATCTCGGTGAAGGCTTCCACGCCCTGCCGCCCGTTTTCGCGACCCCAGCCCGATTGCTTGAACCCGCCCAGCGGCATCGCCGGATCGGGACCGCCCGCGCCGCCATTAATCCGCACCATCCCGGCCTTGAGCCGCTTGGCCAGCTTGAGCCCGTTCGACATGTCTTTGGTCCAGATGGCGGAGGACAGGCCATATTGCGTGTCATTGGCGGCAGCGGCGACCTGATCGAGATCGTCATCGCCAAAGCTCATCGTGCACAGCACCGGGCCGAAGATTTCCTCTTCGACCGCCTTCATCCCGGCGCGGGTTTGCGTCAGCACGGTCGGGGCAAGGAAATTGCCGCCCTCGCCGCCTTCAACCGCCTGCCGTCCGCCGCCAACCAGCACTTCAGCCCCTTCGGCCAACGCGCTTTCGAGATAGCCGGTGACGCGGGCGAACTGCACATCGCTGACCAGCGGCCCCATCTGCGTGCGCGGATCGAGGCCGTTGCCGACCACCAGACCGCTGGCCATGCGGGAAATACCCTCCAGCACCTGATCGCGCACGCTTTCATGCACGAACAGCCGCGAACCGGCAGCGCAGACCTGCCCGGCATTGCCGAAAATGCCCATCGCCGCGCCGGGAATGGCCTTGGCCAGATCAGCATCGGCAAAGATGATGACGGGCGATTTTCCACCCAGTTCCAGCGTCACCCGCTTGAGGCTGTCGGCACAGGCGTGGACGATGCCCTTGCCGGTCACGGTCGATCCGGTGAACGAGATCTTGTCGACCAAAGGATGCGCCACCAGCGCCGCCCCGGCAGTCTTGCCGAAGCCGGTAAGGATGTTGATGGTGCCATCGGGGAAGCCCGCCTCGGCCACCAGTTCGGCCAGGATCACGGCAGACAGCGGGGTTTGCTCGGCGGGTTTCAGCACCACGGTGCAGCCCGCCGCCAGCGATGCGCCCAGTTTGGCCACGGTCATCACAAACGGGAAGTTCCACGGCACGATCGCCCCGACCACGCCCACCGGCTCGCGGGTGGTGAAGGCGTGCCATTCGCCGGGGTTGGAGGGGGTGAACGTCTCACCATTGAGCTTCGTGCACCAGCCGGCGAAATAACGCAGCGATTCGGCCGCGCCCATGCCCGCGCCGAAAAACGCCATCATCAGCGGCATACCGTTGTCGAGCGTTTCGGTGAGCGCGATGCGGCTGGCGTTCGCCTCGATCAGCTCGGCCAGCCGCAGCATGATGCGGGCGCGCTGGGCAGGGGCCATGGCGCTCCACTTGCCGCTTTCAAAGCAGCGGCTGGCGGCCTGCACCGCCAGATCAACGTCAGCCGCATCGGCAGCAGCTGCGCTGGCGAACACCGCGCCTGTGGCTGGATCGGTCACGTCGAATGTCTCACCCGATGCGGCAGGCACGAACTTGCCGTCGATGAACAGCTGGCGAGGGCTTGCGGCAAGGTCGGCGCGCAAGGCAGGCAGAAGCGAAATATCGACGGGCATTGGCGGAGGGGACATATTGGGCATCCTGTGTGGGTTTGTCGCCTTCAATACAATCCGCGCCAAGTTCGGCAACAGAATGGTTGAGTGATATTGCACGATCGCCGCGCCGTCCGTAACGCCTCTGCCCAAGGAGAGAATGTTTAAGCCATGCAATTCGATTATGTGATCGTTGGCGCCGGATCGGCCGGCGCGGTGCTGGCTGCGCGGCTGACCGAGGACGCCGCTACCACGGTGCTGCTGCTGGAAGCGGGCGGCAAGGGAGATGATTGGCTGCTGCGGATGCCGCTGGGGTTCCTGAAAGCGCTGTTCAAGCCCGGCTATACCTGGCCCTATATGAGCGAGCCGGAGCCGCATCTGAATGATCGCCGCCTGTTCCTGCCGCGCGGACGGCTGCTGGGCGGGTCGTCTAGCATCAACGGCATGTTCTATATGCGCGGCCACTCGGCGGATTTTGACCGCTGGGCACAAAAGGGCGCGGCCGGCTGGAGCCATGCCGACGTTTTGCCCTATTTCCTCAAGATGGAGCGGCACTGGGCGGGCGATGATGGCCTCCACGGTGCCGATGGCCCGCTGGCCGTCACCCGCAACGCGACACGCCATCTGCTGCACGATCAGTTGATGGAAGCCGCCCGCGCCGCTGGACTGCCGATCACCGAGGACATCCACGTCAACGAAGAAGGCGTGGCACGCGGCGAACTGACGATTGACGAACGTGGCCGCCGTGCCTCCACCTTTGCCGCCTATCTCAAGCCGGCAATGGCCCGCCCGAACCTGACCGTGCTGACCGGGGCGCAGGTGTCCAAGGTGCTGCTGGAAGGCAAACGCGCCACTGGCGTTGCCTTCACCCACGAAGGCCAGGCCAAGCGCGCCACGGCGGCACGCGAGGTGATCCTTTCGGGCGGCAGCTACAACTCGCCGCAATTGTTGATGCTATCAGGCATTGGCCCGGCGGCGCAGCTGCGCGAACACGGCATCGACCTGGTGCATGACTTGCCCGGCGTGGGCCGCAACCTGTCGGAACATCCGCGTGTGCCGGTGGAATTTGCCGCCAAAGGCGCGGTCACGTTCGTCAACCAGCTGCGGTTTGACCGGGCGGTGCGCCATGTGATCGAATGGAAGCTGTTTGGAACGGGCGCGTTTGCCGCGCAGGTCAACAGCGCCAACCCGATCCTGCGCACCGATCCGCGCCTCTCCCAGCCCGATGTCCAGCTGTGGTGCAACCCAGTGAAAGTGGGCGCGCACCTGTGGTTCCCCGGCATCAAGGCCGCCCCAAAACACGAGATGACCAGCGACGTGATCCTGCTCCATCCGGAAAGCCGCGGCCATGTCGAACTGCGCAGCAACGATCCGCTCGACACAATCAAGATCCACCTCAACATCTTCAGCGCCGCCGCCGATTTCGCCACCGCCCGCGCCGGCATCCGCATTGCTCGGCAGCTATACGGCACCCAGCCGATGGCAGGGCTGGTCGACCACGAAACGCTGCCGGGCAGCCACGTGACCAGCGACGCGGCCTTGGACGAACACATCCGCCAGTTTGCCCAGGTCACGCAGCATCCGGTCGGCACTTGCGCCATTGGTATTGGCCCCGATGCCGTGGTCGATCCGCAATTGCGCGTTCACGGGATCGCCGGCTTACGGGTGATCGATGCCTCGGTGATGCCCGATGTGCCGGGAGGCAACACCAATGCCCCCACGATCATGATCGGCGAAAAAGCGGCAGACATGCTGCGAGGCCGCAGCCTGCCACGCCTTGAGGATATACAATGAGCGAGACCGACTACATCATTGTGGGCGCCGGATCATCGGGCGCAGTGCTGGCCGCGCGCCTGAGCGAAGACCCCAAGGTCACCGTCACGCTGGTCGAGGCCGGGCGGCGTGAGCGCAATATCCTGCTCAATATGCCGATC
Source organism: Altererythrobacter xiamenensis (assembly GCA_945906905.1). Lineage (GTDB taxonomy): Bacteria > Pseudomonadota > Alphaproteobacteria > Sphingomonadales > Sphingomonadaceae > Alteraurantiacibacter > Alteraurantiacibacter xiamenensis_A. Next base: position 5,661 of record CAMDSM010000127.1, read on the forward strand.
GCCTTCCCGCTCGTGATGATGGGCGGCAGCCGCTATAACTGGAGCTATACTGGCGAGCCGGAGCCGTTCGCCAACAACCGCTGCATCCGCCAGCCGCGTGGCAAGGCGCTGGGCGGATCGTCGATGATCAACGGCATGCTATATGCTCGGGGCAATGCCCGCGACTATGACGAATGGCGCCAGCTGGGGCTTGAAGGCTGGAGCTGGGAGGATGTCCTGCCCTACTTCAAACGCAGTGAGAACCACTGGGGCGAGGCTGATGCATTCCACGCCAAGGGCGGCCCGCTGACCACCACCAAGCATCTGCCCGATAACCAACTGTTCCCGCGCTTCATGGCGGCTGTGGCCAAGCTCGGCTATAAACGGCAGGTCGATCACCACGGGCCGGATCAGGAAGGCTGGGGCTCGCCAGATATCAATATCCATCGCGGCAAACGGGCCAGCACCGCCGCGCGGTTCCTCTATCCCGCAATGAAGCGGCCCAACCTGACAGTGTTGACGCAGGCTCACGCCACCCGCGTAGAAGTGCAGGACGGGCGCGCGGTGGCGCTGCATTATCGGCAGGCCGGGCAGGACAAGGTGGTGCGCGCCAGCCGCGAGATCATCCTGTCGGGCGGAGCCTACAATACCCCGCAATTGCTGTTGCTGTCGGGCATCGGCCCGGCGGATCATCTGGCCGAACACGGCATTGCCGTGGTCCACGATCTACCCGGCGTGGGGCAAAACCTGCAGGATCACCCCTCTATCGCCATGATCACCGGCGCGCAGCGGCAAGCGACCTTGAACCCCGAACTGCGGTTTGACCGGCTGGCATTGTCAGTCCTCCAATGGCTCGCCACCGGCAGGGGCCGCATCGCCAATATGCCCGTCACCGCCAATGGCTGGATCAAGACCTATTCTAAGGGTGAGGGGCCCGATCTCGAACGGCCCGATGTGCAATATCTGTTGCAGCCGACCACCATCTTCGCGCGACCGTGGTTCCCCGGAATCCGCAAGCCTGCGCCCGACGCGGTGGCGATGGCCTGCGTGTTGCTGCGTCCGGAAAGCCGTGGCTGGGTGAAGCTGGCCAGCGCCGATCCCTTTGCGCCCCCGCGGATCCTCAACAACGTGCTGGGCACCGAGAACGACCGCGCCTTCTTCCGCCGCGTTGTCCGGCAGGTGCGCGAGATCTGGGCCACTGCCCCGCTGTCCGACGTGCTGACCACCCAGATCGCCCCCAGCCCTCAGGCGCAAAGCGATGCCGAGATTGACGCCTGGGTGCGCGAGGCGACCAACACCGCGCTCCACCCGGTCGGCAGCTGTGCGATGGGCACTGGCCCAATGGCCGTCTGCGATGCGCAGCTGCGGGTGCGCGGGCTGCAAGGCCTGCGGATCGCCGATGCCAGCGTGATGCCCAGCATCGTCGGCGGCAACACCAACGCCGCCTGCATCATGATCGGCGAAAAGGCCGCCGATCTGATCCGGGGCTGAATCAGTTTTCAGAACCAGGCGCGTATGCCCACTTCGACGACGAGAAAGGAGGCGTGCTCCCCGCGCAAGCGCGCCCCCGCAGCTCGATCCGTTCAAACCCGCCGCCGATATGCAGTTCGGGAACGGTTTAACCGGATCTAGCTTTGTTCGGCCAGCCGGTTGGTGACAGCGATTTCGACCTGTTGCCCTTCGTGCAGGCGAATCAGTTGGCCGGGCACATTGGCGATGGCGCCCGCAGTGCCGCTTTGCTCCCGCCAAATCCGTGAAATATGGGTTTGCAACTTTGCAACTTCACATTGGACGCGCTGCGTTGCGGGCGGCAAAGGACGATCTTAACGAAATCGAGAATGGGAAACAGTGATGCAAGACGTCTATATTGTCAGCGGCGTGCGCACCGCAGTGGGTGATTTCGGCGGGTCGCTGAAATCGTTCATGCCTTCCGATCTTGGCCAGCTGGTGGCGGCAGAGGCAATCCGGCGTTCGGGTGTGGCGACGGACGATATTGGCCATGTCGTCTTCGGGCAGGTGATGCAGACCAGCGCGCGCGACAACATGCTCGCCCGCGTGATCGCGTTGAAGGCGGGCATTCCCGCCGCTGTCCCCGCGCTAACACTCAATCGGCTGTGCGGATCGGGCTTGCAGGCGATCATTTCTGCCGCGCAGATGATGCAGCTTGGCGAAGCGGCGATCACGCTTTCGGGCGGGGCGGAGAGCATGTCGAACGTGCCCTATCACGATCACGGGGTGCGCTGGGGCCGCAAGATGGGCGCAAATGTGCAGGAAGACGCGCTGACTGCGGGCCTGACGGATGCCATCGGCGATTACCACATGGGGGTAACGGCGGAGAACATGGCGACCCGCCACGGCATCAGCCGCGAGGATATGGACGCCCTCGCCCTCACCAGCCACAGCCGCGCCGCGCGCGCCATTGCCGAGGGGCGATTTGCCGAACAGATCCTGCCCGTCGAGGTGGCATCGCGCAAAGGCAGCGTGTTGTTCGATACCGATGAACATGTGCGCTGCGATGTCTCGGCCGAGAAACTGGCGCAAATGAAACCGGCGTTCAAGAAGGACGGCAGCGTAACCGCCGCCAATGCCAGCGGGATCAACGATGGCGCCGCCGCCGTGGTGCTGGCCACGGGTGCGGAAGTGGTCGCCCGCGGGCTGGCCCCGCTCGCCCGGATTGTCGCCTGGGGCCATGCCGGGGTCGATCCTGCCTATATGGGCGAAGGGCCGATCATGGCGGTGCCCGTGGCCTTGGCCCGCGCGGGACTGTCCTTGGCCGAAATCGACGTGATCGAAAGCAACGAGGCCTTCGCCGCGCAGGCTGCGGCAGTGGCCAAAGTGCTCGGCTTCGATCCGGAAAAGGTCAATCCCAATGGCTCCGGCGTGGCCATCGGCCATCCGGTGGGAGCAACCGGGTGCATCCTGA
>CAMDSM010000128.1 GCA_945906905.1 Altererythrobacter xiamenensis
GCGGCGTTGCCGACGCTGCTCTATGGCTATGGCGGCTTCGACATCTCGCTCACCCCCAGCTTTTCCGCCAGCAGGCTGGCCTGGGTTGAAGCGGGCGGGGCCTTTGTTGTCGCCAATATCCGTGGCGGCGGCGAATATGGCAAGGCGTGGCACGATGGGGGCAGGCTGGCGAACAAGCAGAACGTGTTCGACGATTTCATCGCGGCGGGTGAATATCTGATCGCCCAAGGGATCACGCCTGCGGGCGGGCTGGCGGTGCAAGGTGGATCGAACGGCGGCTTGTTGGTTGGGGCAGTGGTAAACCAGCGGCCCGATCTGTTTGCGGCGGGCAATGCGGCGGTGGGCGTTATGGACATGCTGCGGTTTGATCGCTGGACCGCCGGGCGATACTGGGTGGATGATTATGGCTATCCTGGCCGTGAGCCGGATTTCCGCACTCTGCGCGCCTATTCGCCGTTGCACAATATTCAACCCCTCGTGGAATATCCCGCGCTGCTGGTGACAACGGCGGATACTGATGACCGCGTGGTGCCGGGCCACAGCTTCAAATATGCCGCCGCCTTGCAAGGTTCCGACCTGGGCCAGCGCCCGCAATTGATAAGGATCGAGACCCGCGCCGGCCACGGTTCGGGCAAGCCGACCGACAAGGCGATTGCCGAAGCGACTGATGTGATGAGCTTTATTGCCCATTGGACGGGCTTGCAGGTGCCGCAATAATCGTTCAGTAAAAGACGCATATTTCTGAACGTCAGCTAACAGCCAAGTTCAGCCTCATATCACCCCGACTCGACTAGAAGACCTCTCATGAGCGGCGATCAGGCCGTCAGATGACGAGAGGATATCCCTCATGAAGACCATTTCCAAAACCCTGCTGGGCACCGTTGCCGGCCTTGCGGTAGCAGTTGCTTCGGCCACTCCTGCAATGGCGCAGGATCGCCACCGTGATCGCGGTAACATTGATGCCGGTGACGTGATCGCCGGTGCGCTGATCATCGGCGGGATCGCCGCCGTGGCTGGTGCCATCGACAACGGCCGTGATCGGGACAGCAACTATCGGGACCGCAACTACCGCGATCAGGATTACCGCGATCAGGATTACCGCGATCGGGATTACCGGGATGGCGGATACCGCGGCGATGATGACCGCAACGGCGGCTACCACGACAGCGACTATTCGCGTGACCGGGATTATCGCAACCGTGGCTATGGCGATTGGTATGGTTACAATGCCGGCAGCCGTGGTTCGCGTGGTGGTGGCAATGTCGACCGGGCAGTGGAACGCTGCATCCAGGCCGCCGAACGTGAGGCCGAGCGCTGGGGCGGTGGCCGGGCCGAAGTGACCCAGATCCGCGATATCGATCGTGATCGCAGCGGGTTCCTGGTGCGCGGATCGATCGCGGTTCGCAGCTACAACAACCGTGGCGGCGGATATGGCCGTGGCAATGGCGGTGGCGATTGGAACAACTACCGTCGCGGTAGGCGCAACAATGGCTTCGACACGGGCAGCTTCACCTGTGATTTCAGCCGTGGTCGGGTGGTCGATATCGACTTTGGCGGATTGCGGAACCTGTGATTTTGATCCTCGGCGCTGCTCCTCCCTATGGCAGCGCCGGGCGATCTTCCCCGGATGGGCGGTTCAGGCAGTTGAAAGCCTGGGCCGCCTATCTGCTTTTTGCATTAACCAAACTGCCCCGTTACATTGGGGAATATTCGCACAAGGATTTGCCATGGTTACGATCCGTTCGAGGTTTTCCATCGCCACCGTGGTGCTCGCCGCCACAGCGATGACCGCCGCACCGCTGGCCGCTGCCGAACTGCCGCTGCCGTCCGCTGCTGCTCCTGGCGTTTATGACAGCCATGCCAACGATGCCTATGGCCACCGGCGCTGGCGTGGCGGCCATAGCCGTGGCCATGTCTCAACCGGTGATGTGGTCGCCGGGGTGGCGATTGTCGGCGTGCTGGCAGCGATTGCCGGAGCCGCATCGAACAATCAACGGCGCGAGCGCGAGACTTATCGTGAACCCTATCGTGAACCTGTCCGCCAATCGCGCAACTGGAACAACGGCGGGATCGACAACGCCGTCGACCAGTGCGTATCGCAGGTTGAACGCGGCGATGACCGGGTGGAGAGCGTGGATAATGCTGCGCGCGATTCCAGCGGCTGGCGGGTGCAGGGCTCGATGCGCAATGGTGACTATTTCACCTGCCGCCTCGACAATGACGGGCGCATCCGCTCGATTGACTTTGGCGATGATTTTGCCGCGCTTGATGCGCCTGCCGTCGCCCAGGATGGCGGTCCGCAGCTGAGCGACGAGGCCTATACTCAGGCCCGCAATGCCACGCGGCAACAGCCCTATGGCACCGTTGATCGTAGTGGGGTCGACGGCGATATCGCCAGCGATCCGCGCCCGGCCTATCCCGGCGGCCCGCTGCCGGGCGAAGAAGGTTATGACGACAGCTTGGGCGGCTGATTAGGTGCCCCGCGAATAGCCGGGTAGCTTGATATTCCACACCAGCGCCGCCCCGCGCAGGGCAAATCCGGCCAGTGCGGCGACGCTCCAGGTCACGGTTGGGCTGGCCCCCAGCGCAACCATGATCGTGGCCAGCGCTGCCGATAGCGCGGCGGCGGTGACATAGAGGTCGGGCCGCATGATGATCGATGGCACGCCCGCCACCACATCGCGGATAATCCCACCCGCGCAGCCGGTCACGATGCCAAGGATCGCTGCGGGAACAGGGGCCACGCCCAGCGCCAACGCCTTGGCTGTGCCCAGCACGGCATATGTCGCCAGTCCCGCCGCGTCGGCCCATTCCAGCAGTTGCGCGGGCCACCAGCGCTGCGGCGCAAACCAGGCGAGCAGCGTTGTGGCAAGGATCGTCGGCGCGATCCACGCGTCTCGCAGCCAGAACACCGGCGCATCCAACAGCAAATCGCGGATTGTGCCGCCGCCCACTCCGGTCAGCAGTGCAAAGAAGCTGGCGGTAACAAAGGTTTGCTGCAAGCGCGCCGCCATCAGCGCGCCTGTCAGGGCAAACAGCGCCGTGCTGCCAATCTCCACCACTGGCGGCAGGGCGAATTGAATCATGTGCGAACCTTGGCCTTGCGTCGGCGGAACAACAGCGCACAGCCCAGCAGCGATCCCGCCACCGCCTGCGCGGCGAACAGGATCAGGATCGGGTGGCTGGTGTCCTCGCGCGTTTGCAGATCCATGATGTGCAGTCCCCACATGAAATCATACACCCGCCACCAGCCCGTCCGCACCGCCAGCACCTCGCCCGTATCGGCGCGCATATAGAGGTTGGTGCCATCGGCAAAGTGCGCTTGCCACGCGGGGAAGGGCGCGCGCAGATCGGTCGGCGAGACATCGGCGGGGAAATAGCGTACGCTTTCCAGCGCCGCATCGCCCGCCCATGCCGCCAGCGCAATGCGCCGCGCCTCATCCTCGATCAGCGGCGGGATCAGCGAACCATCGCGCGCCGAATAGCGATAGCGGCCCCCGTCCGCCTCGGTCACGATCCAGGCCGGTCCATCGACCTGCGCGATCAGCTCGGCGCTGGAGACCCTGCCCATGCGATCGGGGAGGATCAGGTCTGCGGTATCGATCACCGCCACCTCGGACCGCAATTGCTCACCGCGCACATCCTCGATCGGATAGAGCGCCATGACGAGGCCGGTCAGCGTCCAGCCCAGCACGGGAATGCCGACAAGCCAGCCCAGCCAGATGTGCCAGCGGGCGAACAATTGCATGATGCGGTGGGTGGACATGGCGCTTGGTTACAACTGGCTGGCGCGGGAAGCTACTCTTTCGCGAACAGTTTTGTCCGGTCGGCGAAGGCTTTGATTTCGACGGCATTGCCCGAAGGGTCGCGGAAAAACATCGTTGCCTGTTCGCCCGACTGGCCCTTGAAGCGAGTGTAGGGTTCGATCTCGAACTGCACCCCGGCGGCAGCAAGGCGCGCGGCGAGCGGGTGGAACTCCTCCAGCGACAGCACGATCCCGAAATGCGGCACCGGCACGCCGTGCCCATCGACTGGGTTGCTAGCCTCATCCCGCTGATCACAACCGGGAACGAGGTGGGCGACGATCTGGTGGCCGAAGAAATCGAAATCCACCCATTGCTCGCTGCTGCGCCCCTCCGCACAGCCCATCAACCCACCCCAGAAGGCGCGGGCCTTGGCCAGATCATGCACCGGGAAGGCGAGGTGGAAGGGGGAAAGTTCTGCCACCTGACGTGTCACATATGGATCGGCTTGCCGCGCACCGCCATCGCCGCTTCCTTGATCGCTTCGGAATGGGTCGGGTGGGCGTGGCAGGTGTAGGCGATGTCCTCGCTGGTGGCGCCGAACTCCATGCCCAGCGCGGCCTCGGCGATCATCGTGCCGGCGACGCTGGCGATGCACCACACGCCCAGCACGCGGTCTGTGGTGGCGTCGGCGATGACCTTCACGAAGCCGTCGGGCTCATGATTGGTCTTGGCGCGGCTGTTGGCAGCCATCGGGAACTTGCCAACCTTGATCGCGCCTTTCGCAGCGGCGGCTTCCTCGGTCAGGCCCACTCCGGCGATTTCGGGCCAAGTGTAAACGACGCCGGGGATGACCGTGTGGTTGACGATCCCGATTTGCCCGGCGATCCATTCGGCCACGGCAATGCCCTCATCCTCGGCCTTGTGCGCCAGCATCGGGCCGGGCACGACATCGCCAATCGCGCGCACGCCGGGGACGGAGGTGCGGAATTGGCCATCAATCTCGATCTGGCCGCGCGCATTGGGGGCAAGGCCGATGGCTTCGAGGTTTAGCCCTTGTGTGTTCGGACGCCGCCCGATGGAGACCAGCACGCAATCGGCGGTCAAAGATTCCGCTTGTCCTGAGCCTGTCGAAGGGCCTGAGCCTGTCGAAGGGCCTGCGGCGGGTTCAATGGTCAGCGTCGCCTTCTTGCCGGAAACCTTGCAGCCCGTCACCTTGGTGGAAAGCCGCAGTTCCATGCCCTGTCTGGCGAAGATCCTGGCCGCTTCCTTGCGAATATCGCCGTCCATGCCGGGCAGCAGCTGATCGAGGTATTCGACCACGGTGACTTTCGCCCCCAACCGGCGCCACACGCTGCCCAGTTCCAGCCCGATCACACCGCCGCCGATCACCACCATGGTCTTGGGCACGGCGGCCAGTTCCAGCGCGCCGGTGGAATCGACTACGATGCCCTTGGCATTATCGACCTCGACGCCGGGCAATGGCGTGACCGAGGAGCCAGTGGCGATGACGATTTCGCGTGCGGTGTGGTTCTGGCCGTTCACCGCAACCGTATGCGCATCGACAAAGCTGGCGTGGCCTTTCAGCCAGGTCACCTTGTTCTTCTTGAACAGGAACGCGATGCCCTTGGTCAGCTGGTCGACCGCATCCACGCGCTGCGCGTGCATCGAGGGCAGGTTGAGCTTTGGCGTCACCTCCACGCCCATCTTGGCCATCGCGCCATTGGCGGCGGCGTCAAAATACTCGCTGGCGTGGAGCATGGCCTTGCTGGGAATGCAGCCGACATTGAGGCAGGTTCCGCCCAAAGTCTCGCGGGCATCCACGCAGGCCGTGCGCAAGCCCAGCTGCGCCGCCCGGATCGCGCCGACATAGCCGCCGGGGCCGGAGCCGATAAACAGGACGTCAAAATCGTAGTCAGCCATGTCGGGGTTCCTCAAAGGTCGATCAACAACCGCAAGGGATCCTCGATGGCATCCTTGATGATCTTGAGCGCGGTCACCGCTTCGCGCCCGTCGATCAGGCGGTGGTCATAGGACAGGGCGAGATACATCATCGGGCGGATCACCACCTGGCCATCGCGCGCCACCGGGCGGTCCTCGATGCGGTGCAGGCCGAGGACGGCGCTCTGCGGGGGGTTGATGATTGGCGTCGACATGAGCGAACCGAACACGCCGCCGTTGGAGATGGTGAACGTGCCGCCGCGCATATCGTCCATCGACAGCGCGCCATCCTTGGCCTTCTGGCCATAGGCGGCGATGGCCTGCTCGATCTCGGCGAAACTCATGGCATCGACATCGCGCACCACCGGCACCACCAGCCCGGACGGGGCGGAGACGGCGACCGAGAGATCGACGTAATCGTGGTAGATAATCTCGTCACCCTCGATCCGCGCATTCACTGCCGGAACGCTCTTCAAGGCGAGACACGCGGCCTTGGCGAAGAAGCTCATGAAGCCCAGCTTGATCCCGTGCTTCCTGGCGAACAGATCCTTGTAAGCCTCCCGCGCCGCGATAACCGCGGTCATATCGACATCGTTGAAGGTGGTCAGCAGAGCGGCTTCATTCTGCGCCGATTTCAGGCGCTTGGCGATGGTCTGGCGCAGTCGCGTCATCTTGACGCGTTCCTCGCGGCGGCCATCTGATGTTGCGGCGGGAGCGGGCGAGGGGGCCGAAACCGATGGCGCAGGCGCGGCCTTCTTGGCCTGGGCGGCGGCGAGCACGTCTTCCTTGGTCAACCGCCCATCCTTGCCGCTGCCCTTGATGGTCGATGGGTCCAGCCCGTGTTCCAGCACCGCGCGCCGCACCGATGGCGACAGTGTCTGCGGATCGCCCGCTTCCTCTTCAACAGGAGCAGGAGCGGCGGCAGGCTTGGCCGCAACCGCACCGCCACTGGCAGCCTCGATCAGCGCAATCACCGCGCCCACCTGCACTGTATCACCCGCCACAACCATATGCGCCGACAGGATACCGGCGGCCGAAGCTGGCACTTCGATCGCCACCTTATCGGTTTCCAGGCTGGCAATCGGCTCATCCAGCGCCACCGCATCGCCCGGCTGCTTGAGCCATTCGCCAAGCGTGGCTTCGGTTACGGATTCGCCCAGAGCGGGAACTTTGACTTCACTGGCCATGATAACTGGTCCTTGGGGACTATTTCTTGCGGGGTGATAAACCGAGCGCATCGGCGACCAGCGCCGCCTGCTCGGCGAGATGGCGGGAGGTAAAGCCGGTTGCGGGTGAGGCAGCGGCGTCGCGACCGGTATAGCGCGCACGCTTGCCTTGATGCCCGGCTGCGGTCAGCGCTTCTTCGATCTGGCTTTCAACGAAGAACCACGCGCCATTGTTGCGCGGTTCTTCCTGGCACCAGATCACTTCTTCCAGGCCCGTCATGCGCTTCAGCCGCAAGGCCAAAGGCTCTCCGGGGAAAGGATAGAGTTGTTCGAGCCGGACCACGGAGACATCCTCCAGTCCTTCCGCATCGCGCTTTTCCATCAGATCATAGGCGACCTTGCCCGAACACAGCACCAGGCGGCGCACCTTGGCATCGGCGATTTCGGCATTGTCGGAAAGGATGCGCATGAAGTGCGCCTCGCCCGTGAAGCGCGCGGCATCGCTCTTGGCCAGCGGGTGGCGCAGCAGGCTTTTGGGTGTCATGATCACCAAGGGCTTGCGGAACGGGCGCAGCATCTGGCGGCGCAAAACGTGGAAATAGTTCGCCGGGCTGGTGATGTTGCACACCTGGATATTGTCATTCGCGCACAGTTGCAGGAACCGTTCGAGCCGGGCCGAGGAATGCTCCGGGCCCTGGCCTTCAAAGCCATGCGGCAGCAGCAACACCAGCCCATTGGCGCGCAGCCATTTGGCCTCGCCACTGGCGATGAACTGATCGATGATTACTTGCGCGCCATTGGCGAAATCGCCGAACTGCGCTTCCCACAGCACCAGCGTTTTGGGATCGGCCATGGCAAAGCCATATTCGAAACCCAGCACGCCGAATTCGGACAGGACGCTGTCATAAACCTCGAACTTGCCGTGCGGCAGGGTGGCGAGCGGGATATATTTGCGCTCGTCGGTCTGGTCGATCCAGATATCGTGACGCTGGCTGAAAGTGCCGCGCCCCGAATCCTGGCCGGACAAGCGGACATTGTAGCCTTCGGTTACAAGGCTGCCGAATGCGAGCGCCTCGGCGGTCGACCAATCGAAACCGGTGCCGCCTTCAAACATCGCCTTCTTGGCATCGAGCACCCGCTGCAAGGTCTTGTGGATCGTCAGATCTGCCGGGACTGCGGTGAGGGTGCGGCCCATGCTTTCCAGCAGCTTGGTGGAAATGGCGGTATGGACGTTGCGGCGCGATGTTTCAGGGTCGGCGGGCTTGTGCAGCCCGCTCCAGCGCCCGGCGAACCAGTCCGCCTCGTTGGGCTTGTAGCCTTTGCCGGCCTCAAATTCCTGCTCCAGCAGCGCGGTGAAATCATAACGCATGTGCTCTGCGGTGTTGCCGTCGATCACGCCTTCGGCCAGCAGCCGCGCGGCATAGACTTCCGACACCCGCGGATGGGCGCGGATCCGGTCATACATCAGCGGCTGGGTGAAGCTCGGCTCGTCGCCCTCATTGTGGCCGAAGCGGCGGTAGCACCACATGTCGATCACGATATCCCGCTTGAACTTCTGGCGGTATTCGATCGCCAGCTTGCAGGCGAAGGTCACCGCTTCGGGGTTGTCGCCGTTCACATGCAGGATCGGGGCCTGCACGCCTTTGGCCACATCCGAGGGGTATGGGGACGATCTGGCGAATT
>CAMDSM010000129.1 GCA_945906905.1 Altererythrobacter xiamenensis
GCTCAAGCCCGACGGCCTGCTGGGCATCGAACAGCACCGCGCCGACGGCAATGCTCCCGCCGCGTATATTCTGGGCGACAACGGCTATCAGCGCGAAGCCGATGTGATCGCCTTGTTTTCGGCCTATGGCTTTGAACTGGTTGCGCGGAGCGAGGCCAATGCCAATCCGCTCGATCCGGCCAACTGGCCAAACGGCGTGTGGACCCTGCCACCCGTCTATCGCGGCACGCCCGCTACTGATACCGCCCGCCGGGCCGAGCTGGATGCGATTGGCGAAAGTGACCGGATGACGCTGTTGTTCCGCAAGCGCGCTTGAGCAACGCGGGTCCAGCCGATAAGAGCCGGGCATGACCAGCCTCACCGTCGCCGCACTGCAATTGCCGCTGGGCTCATCCGACGAGGGTGAGAATATCGCTGCCGTTTCCGCTCTGGTGGAACAGGCAGCGGGGCAAGGCGCGCAGGTGATCCTGCCGCCCGAACTGTTCTCCGGCCCCTATTTCTGCCGCGAGGAGAAGGACGCGTTTTTCGCGCTCGCCCGCCCAACTGCGCAGCATCCCTCGGTGGTGGCCATGCAGGCGTTGGCGGCAAGGCTGAAAGTGGCGATCCCGACCAGCTTTTTTGAACGTGACGGCCACCACTATTACAATACGCTGGCGATGATCGATGCCGATGGCCAGATCATCGGCACCTATCGCAAGAGCCATATCCCCGATGGCCCGGGCTACGAGGAAAAGTTCTATTTCCGCCCGGGCAACGATGGCTTCAAGGTGTGGGATGTGTTTGGCGCGCGCATCGGGATCGGTATCTGCTGGGATCAATGGTATCCCGAAGTCGCCCGCTGCCTGGCCTTGATGGGGGCGCAAGTGCTGTTCTATCCCACCGCCATCGGCTCTGAACCCAAGGATGCCGGGATGGACACCAGCCGCATGTGGCGCCGGGCGATGGTGGGCCATGCGGTGTCGAACTGTATGCCGGTGGTGGCCGCCAACCGCATCGGAAACGAGGGCGGCCAGCGCTTCTATGGCCATAGCTTCATTTGCGATGAATGGGGCGACATGGTGGAAGCATTAGGGGCAGACGAAACCGGCACGCTTGTCACCACATTCGATCTTGAGGTCGCGCGCCGCCACCGCGCCAGCTGGGGCTTCTTCCGCGATCGTCGCCCGCAATTGTATGGCCGCATTGCCGAGGATATTTGAGCAACTCGGCCTATCTGATCGCGCTCGGCTCCAACCAGCGTCACCCGGCAATTGGGTGCCCGCGCGAGGTGGTGGCGCTGTCCGCTCAGCTGCTCGATGGCACGCTGGGCGAAGTGCTGGCGATGTCACCCATCATCGACAGCGCGCCGGTTGGCCCCTCGCAGCGTCGCTATGCCAATGGCGCGCTGGTGCTGGAGAGCCGCCTGACCCCGCCGGAGCTATTGTTCGCCCTGCAGCAGCTGGAGACTGCGCTGGGCCGGGTAAAGCGTGGCCAGCGCTGGCGGGCGCGGGTGATCGATCTGGACATTGTGCTGTGGAGCGGCGGAACCTTCGCTGCGCCCGGCCTGATCGTGCCGCATCTGCAGTTTCGCGAGCGGGCCTTCGTGCTCGGCCCGGTGGCGCATATTGCGCCGGGCTGGCGCGACCCGGTCAGCGGATACAATCTGGCCCAGCTCCATGCCCGCTTGACCCGCCGCCGCCCCCTCCCTAGGTGAGCGCGCATTACCCCAGCGATGTGGGCCCGTAGCTCAGTAGGTAGAGCAGCTGACTTTTAATCAGCGGGTCACAGGTTCAAGTCCTGTCGGGCTCACCACGTTTTGCCTTTTAAAACATTTATTTAGCCAAAATTTTCTTGTCGAGCGGTGTGATTCGACGATTTCGAATACCGGATAGACACTGAATTTTCTTTGGCCGTTTTGACTGATCTGCCTGACGCGGGTCTTTTGGGCATATGTCACTTGAACACATTGCCGCCCGCGAAATCTGTAGAAACGGTTTCGCAAATGAAAAAGCGCTCACTGAAATTGGCCTCTCGCACGACCAATTGGCTTCGGCGGTGCGAGGCACTTATCGGCTAATGGACAGCATCGACGCAACGCTGACAGCAGATGGCGTCGAGCCACTTTGCCAAGTTGTCGAGCTCGCAAATCTGTCCTCGATGATTGGTAATGTCCTCGGAGCAGAGGTCGCAAAAGCAAGCAACGGATTGTATCGGCGCAACGGACCGCACAAGTTCCCTGACTTAAGGCCGTGCCCAGCACATAAGCGTGGTGGCTTTCAACCGGAGTGAGCCCTCTTTCCAATAACATGAGCTCCTGCAAGGGCAGCTTCGTTTTTTCGGACAAGTCCTTCTGCGAGAAACCCGCAGCCGTCCTCAGTTCCCGAATGCTCGTCGGTTGCAAATCAATCTTCCTGCAGCTCGTCTTGTCGGCTTCTATCATAATGCGACCCTACCCCGTTCTAAAGCGGTCCGCAGCGCTTAATCGTTGAAAAACTCGCTCGGATGACAAGCGAGGGATTTGGCAATCCGGGTGTCCCGCATCAGCATTTGAACGGGGCTGCGGTAATGGGTCTGGGCCGAACGGATCTGGTCAGCGAGCGCGGCCAACTGCCGGGTATGCGCCAAACGCTGATCGGCACTTTCTGCGACCAATTGGGACCGCAAACCCCGCGTCGATTTGGCGACCACCGAGGATCGATCGCCGACGTCGAGCCCACGCAGGGAGCCTGTCACCTGCTCGGCGTGTCTTTCGAGCTTGTGGCTCAGATTGCGCAGCAAGTTCGACTGCGCGGTCCTTGTCGACCGAATTTTATCGATGGTGGTGCGGATGTCGGTGACGCTCAACCAATCGGCGCCAAGCTTGGCCTGGGGTGCGGGCATGTTCTTCTCCTTGAAGGTCTTCGCGTCTCGCTCGGGGCTTCCAGTTCGACCACGCGAGGGCCAGGGCCGCAGCGATCGCAAGGGGTGAAGAAAAGAGGCTCCACCGGCACGATGCCGATGGAGCCTAAGATACCCGCAGAGCGGGAATGCTTGGGAATGGGAAGCCAAGCGGACCAGACAGATGTTCATCCAAAGGACCAAGGATTTCTCAGTGCCTGATTCAGATGCAAATACCACCGCCGGCATAGCCAAGGCACCAGTGTTTATTTTCGAACCCGCCCAGCTAGCAGCGTTGAAGGGGACCGGCTTTGAACTCATTCCGCTCCATGCCCCCAATGCCATCGATGCACGCGGTCGACCGATCGGCAAGGCGCCGCAGAAGGGCTGGCGCAAGGCTGACGCGCTTGACGCCGCTGCTGCTGCCGAACTGCTTGAAGGCGGCATCAATGTTGGAGTGCGTTTGAACGCTGATGACCTGGTCATCGATGTTGACCCTCGCAACTTCGCAAATGGCGACGACCCGCTCGCGCGTCTTGAGAGCGATCTGAAGCTCAATCTCTCCGCGTTCCCGACTGTCGAGACGGGGAGTGGCGGCAAGCACATTTACATGAAGGTGTCGAAGGGTACGCTCGTGCTCAACTCTCTCGAAGGCTATGCCGGGGTCGAGTTCAAGGCGCAGGGCCGCCAAATCGTTGCACCAGGTAGCGCGCACCCTGAAGCCCGTAAGCCATATCGGCTCGTGTCCGGTAGCTTCGCCGATGTTCCGCGTGCGCCGGAAGCACTCGTGAGCGCGATCCTGCGACCCGTGAGGGCTTCGGTGGGCGGTGGCGGCGACTACTCGCCCGAATGGCTTTCGAGAGCTCTGGAACTGCTCGATCCGTCTGATTTCCGCGACCATGACCGGTGGCTCGAATTGATGATGGCCTGCCACCATGCAACTTCACGTGGCATTCGAACTGGCCATAGATGATGATCGCCGAATGCGTGCGGCCTTCGGCCCGACGGACCAGCGCCTTCAGCCGCGCCAGCAGTTCTTCGGGCTCATAGGGTTTGGCCAGGTAATCATCGACGCCCGCATCCAGCCCCTCGACCCGGTTGCTCGCCCGGCCCAGCGCCGAGAGCATCAGCACTGGCGTGTCGACACCCGAACTGCGCAACCGTTCAACAATTTCCAGCCCGTCCATATCGGGCAACATGCGATCAAGGATGATCACGTCAAACGGTTCCAGCGCCGCACGGCGCAGCTCATCGGCCCCGCGCATTTCCCACACGACCTGGAATTCATGCCGCGCCAGCAGCGCCGTAACATCGGCGGCGGCATCGGCATTATCCTCGACATAGAGCAGCTTCATGCCTGATCCTTTTGTTCAGCTGTTCATCTGCGGTTTATCATCCCTTAGGGCAAGCGCAGCCTGACAGGCGCGACAGCCGCAGTCCTGTTCATGACAATGTCTGTTAGAATCACGGCTGCCAGATTTGCCTTGCGCGCGTGCGGCTGTCTAGAAGGAGCCAAACACGGAGATGGCCGATGATCCGACCTGGCAGAGCCCGGCGACTGGCACAGCGCAGCGCCTATGATCCGCCACGCCGTCCGCGCTGGGGGCTGATCGGGCTGCTGCTGCTGGGGCATCTGGCCGTGGGAGCGCTGCTGATGCGGTTGCTGGCCCCCGATTTCACCGCCAGCGTTGTCGAACAGGCCACACGCGGCTTCACCGTAACCATCACCGCCCCACCCGATCCTCCCGAGTCAGCCGAGCCTGACGAGGGCGCGGCGGGCGATCCGGGCCGCGATGCCACCGCGCGTGAGCAGTCTGCACCGGAGGTTCCCCGGCCCAGCACAAGTCCGGTGCCACGAGCAGCCTCGACTGGGGCGGACAACGCTTCGGGCGCGCAGGATGACGACGATGGCACGGGCGCGGCGGGGCCGGGCGATGGCACCGGCAATGGCAATTCGGGCCAGGGCAGCGGCGGCGGGTTGGCGGCGCGGCCTTCGGTGCGCTCGGGCGAACTGAACCAGGCGCGCGACTTTCCGGTGCCCGAGGGTGGGCGGCAGACGCGCTTCGGGCGCTCGGTAACAGTGCAGTTTACGGTCACCACCGATGGCCGGGCGCGCAATTGTTCGGTGGCGCAGAGCAACGTTGACGCCGAGGCGACCGCGCTGGTGTGCCCGTTGGTGATCGAGAAAGTGCGCTTCAACCCGGCCACGCGCGCCGATGGCACGCCAGTGGAGGCGCGCTATGGTTATCGCGTCGATTTCCGGCCACGGTAGGGGCTTGCGGCGCGCGCCGGAATGTTTGAGGGGTTGGGCATGAACTTGATCCACCCGGTAATCCTGTGCGGCGGAAGCGGCACGCGCCTGTGGCCGCGCAGCCGCAAGGCCAAGCCCAAGCCGTTCCTGCCGCTGGTGGGTGACCGGACCTTGTTCGAGGCGACACTGGACCGGTGCAGCGACGCCGCGCTGTTTGCCGCCCCGCTGATCGTGACTGGCACGGCGCATCTCGCGCATGTTGAGGAGCAGCTGGCGGGCTTTGCCGAAGCGCGGATTATCGTTGAGCCTGAAGCGAAGAACACCGCCGCTGCCATCGCGCTGGCGGCGCACCGCTTGCCGCAAGATGCGGTGATGCTGGTCTGCCCCAGCGATCATTACATCGCCGATGTCACCGCCTTCGCCGCCGCCGCCAGCGCTGCGGCCACGCTGGCGGGCGAGGACTGGCTGGTGAGCTTCGGCATCACCGCCACCGCGCCCGAAACCGGCTTTGGCTATATCCGCCGGGGTGAGCAGCTGGCGGGTGGATTCCGGGTTGAGAGCTTTGTCGAAAAACCCGATCTGGCGCGCGCCATGGCCTTTCTAAGCGATGGTGGATACAGCTGGAACGGCGGCATTTTCGCCTTCCGCGCGGGCGCATTCCTGGCCGAATTGGCCGCGCATCGCCCGCACATTGCCGCTTCCGTTGCCGCAGCGGTGGGGCAAGGAACCGAACTGGGTCGCGCCTTCTATCCCGATCCGGCTGCCTTTGGCGCCATCATTGGCGAATCGGTTGACTATGCAGTGATGGAAAACACCGCGCGCGCCGCCATGGTGCCCGTCGCCATGGGTTGGTCAGATATCGGCAATTGGCAGGCCTTGCGCGATGCCCTGCCCGGCGATGCCGATGGCAACCGCTTGTCCGGGCGGGTTGAGGTTCTGGATTGCCGCAACGTGCTGGCCAGCAGCGATGGCCCGCGCATCTCGGTGATCGGGCTGACCGATGTGGCGGTGATCGTGGATGGCGACGATATCCTCGTCACCACGATGGCCGGCGCGCAACTGGTCGGCAAACTGTCCGGCGCGGCAAATCAATGATCGCACAAACCATCCAGCTGGCGCTGGCCCCGGTGTTCGTGCTGGTGGCGATCGGCAATATCATGAACATCCTGTCCGCCCGCCTTGGCCGGGTGGTCGATCGCAGCCGCCACCTACAGAACCGCCATTCCAACACCCAAGGCGCCGAGCATGACGCCATCGTGCGCGAAATCCGCCTGGCGGATAACCGCATCGCGCTGATCGGGCGGGCGCTGCTGCTGCTGGTGTGTTCGGGCCTTTGCATTGGTTTGACTGTGGCGCTGCTGTTTCTGGAGGAATTCGCCCATGCAGGCCTGCAACCGTTCGCCGCTGCCGTGTTCATTCTGGCCATCGCGCTGCTGATGGCGGCGCTGCTATTGTTCCTCAAGGAAACCCGCGAGGCCACCGCTGCGCTGCGCATCCCGCAGGATTTGCTGGAGTTGGACCGGACGCTGTAGGGCGCTCATCGACCCACAACAAAAAGGGCCGGCAGGATCGCTCCCGCCGGCCCGTGTATTTGTCGGCTAATCGAAGCGCAGAAAATCAGGCGCCCGCGATCTCCGCCAGGTCGAGCTTCAGGCCCGGGCCCATCGACGAGGTGATCGACACCTTGCGGACGTATTTGCCCTTCGAGCCGGCTGGCTTGGCCTTGACCACCGCGCCGGTCAGCGCCACGAAGTTGGCCTTCAGCGCCGCATCGTCGAAGCTCAGTTTGCCGATGCCCGAATGGATGATGCCGAGCTTTTCAACGCGGAATTCCACCTGGCCGCCCTTGGCGTCCTTCACGGCTTGCGCCACGTTGGGAGTGACCGTGCCCAGCTTGGGGTTTGGCATCAGGCCCTTGGGGCCGAGCACCTTGCCCAGACGACCGACCACCGCCATCATGTCCGGCGTGGCGATCACGCGGTCATAATTGAGGTTGCCTGCCTGCATGTCTTCCATCAGGTCTTCCGCGCCGACCCGGTCGGCCCCGGCAGCCAGGGCCTTTTCGGCATTGTCGCCACGGGCGAACACCGCCACGCGAACGTCCTTGCCCGTGCCCGAAGGCAGCGAGACCATGCCGCGGACCATCTGATCGGCATGCCGCGGATCGACGCCCAGGTTCATCGCCACTTCAACGGTTTCGTCGAACTTGGCGGCATAGAGGCGCAGCATCGCGAGCGCTTCGTCAACGGTGTAGAGCTTCTCGCGGTCGAGACCGGCCAGAACCTTCTGCTTCTTGGTTTGCTGTGCCATGTTCTTAGCCCTCCACCACTTCGAGGCCCATCGAACGGGCGGTGCCTTCGATGATCTTCATTGCCTGATCGATCGTATTGGCGTTCAAGTTGACCATCTTGGTCTCGGCAATTTCACGCACCTGCGCGCGGGTTACCTGGCCAGCGACGATCTTGCTCGGCTCTTTCGAACCAGACTTCAGGCCCGCAGCCTTCTTCAGCAGATAGCTGGCGGGCGGGGTCTTGGTGATGAACGTAAAGCTGCGATCGCCAAACACGGTGATCTTCACCGGGATCGGCATGCCCTTTTCAAGCTCGCTGGTCGCGGCATTGAAGGCCTTGCAGAATTCCATGATGTTGACGCCGCGCTGACCCAGCGCAGGGCCGATTGGCGGGGAAGGGGTGGCAGAGCCCGCGGGCACCTGCAAATTGATATAACCTTCGATCTTCTTGGCCATGTGGCCGCTCCTTTTCTCACTATCGCTACGGATATGATCCGAAGCTCATGGTAAGCGGTTAAAACGACCGGTCGCCCGGCCTCCCGCGTGGATTCCCTTTCAGGAAGGCGCGCGCTTAGGGGAACGGCGCATAAAAGGCAAGTCATTCACGCATCCGTTACCGCACATTCGCTAGGGGGAGCGGATGACGACGGGAGGATCGCGCGTGGTGGAACAGAAGCTCGGCTGGGGACGGTTCGCGCTGCAGGTGGTGACCGTGTTGCTGGCCTTCGTGGTGGCATCGGTGATTCCGGTGCTGGCATTGGGGCAGGATTCGGTGGCGCTGGCGCTGTCGGCGCTGGCCAGCATGGTGGGCGGGCTGGCCGTGGCGTGGTTCT
>CAMDSM010000130.1 GCA_945906905.1 Altererythrobacter xiamenensis
AAGCAGCCGAAGAGGCGCTGATCGACCTCGCCTATGCCCGCGACCTGCCGCTGGTCGCCACCAATCCCGCCAATTACGCCGATCCGCATTTCCACGCCGCGCATGACGCGATGCTGTGCATTGCCCATTCGACCCATATCGACGCGGCCGACCGGCTCCGCTCGAGCAGCGAGGCGTTCGTCAAATCGGCACCGATGATGGCCGAGCTGTTCGCCGACCTTCCCGAAGCGCTGACCAACACGCTGGTGATCGCGCGGCGCTGTGCCTTTGCCCCGCCCAAGCGCGATCCGATCTTGCCCAGCCTGGCCGGTGACCAGCAGGGCGAGGCGCGGATGATGGCCGAACTGTTCGCTGATCTGCCCGAAGCCATGGCCAATACGCTGGTGGTGGCGCAGCGCTGTGCCTATTCCCCGCTGCGCCGCAAGCCGATCCTGCCCAGTCTGGCGGGCGATCTGGCGGGGGAAGCGCTGCTGCTGGCATCGGATGCGCAAGCCGGCCTTGCCGCGCGGCTGGAGCCTTATGGTGAACTGAGCGACGCGGAGCTGCAGGTCTATGTTGACCGCCTCGCCTTCGAAGTCGACGTGATCACCCGGATGGGCTTTCCCGGATATTTCCTGATCGTGGCCGATTTCATCAAATGGGCCAAGGCGCAGGGCATTCCGGTAGGACCGGGGCGCGGCTCGGGTGCGGGCAGTCTGGTTGCCTGGGCGCTGACGATCACCGATCTCGATCCGCTCAAGCTGGGCCTGCTGTTCGAACGCTTCCTGAACCCGGAACGCGTGTCGATGCCCGATTTCGATATCGACTTCTGCGAAACCCGGCGCGGCGAGGTGATCCGCTATGTGCAGGATCGCTATGGCCATGATCGGGTGGCCCAGATCATCACCTTCGGCAAAATGAAGGCGCGGGCGGTGCTGCGCGATTGTGGGCGGATTTTGCAGATGCCCTATGGTCAGGTTGACCGCTTGACCAAGATGATTCCCAATCATCCGACCGATCCGTGGACACTGGCCCGCACCATCAACGGTGCGGCTGATTTCCGTCGCGAGTATGACAACGATGCCGAGGTCAAGCGGCTGGTCGATCTGGCGCTGCAACTCGAAGGGTTCCCGCGCAATTCCTCCACCCATGCGGCGGGTGTGGTGATTGGCGACAGGCCGCTGGCGCAATTGGTGCCGCTGTATCGCGATCCCCGGTCAGACATGCCGGTGACCCAGTTTGACATGAAGCACGTTGAGGATACCGGGCTGGTGAAGTTCGATTTCCTCGGCCTCAAGACATTGTCGGTCTTGCGCAAGGCGGTCGATCTGCTCGCGCGGCGGGGGATTGCGGTTGATCTGGATCGCTTGCCGATTGACGATGATGATGTGTTTGCCCTGCTCAAGCGCAGCGACACGGTGGGGGTGTTCCAGCTGGAATCCGAAGGGATGCGGCGGACGCTGTCGCAGGTTCGACCGACCATGTTCGAAGACATTATCGCGCTCGTCTCGCTCTATCGCCCCGGCCCGATGGACAACATCCCGCTGTTCGGCAAACGCAAAAACGGCGAAGTGTCGATTGAATATCCGCATCCCAAGCTGGAAGGCATCCTGTCCGAAACCTACGGCGTGTTCGTCTATCAGGAACAGGTGATGCAGGCGGCGCAGATCCTGGCCGGATACTCGCTGGGTGATGCCGATCTGCTGCGCCGGGCGATGGGCAAGAAAGAACAGAAGGAAATGGATGCGCAGCGCCAGCGCTTTGTCGATGGCTGCAAGGAACTGTCACAGATCGAGGCGCGCGAGGCCAATGTGCTGTTCGACTTGATCGACAAGTTTGCCGGCTACGGCTTCAACAAGAGCCACGCGGCCGGCTATGCCTTGCTCAGCTATCAGACCGCCTGGGTTAAAACGCATTACCCGGAAGAATTCTACGCCGCCTCGATGTGCTTTGACATGCACCAGTCGGAAAAACTCAGCGTGTTTGTCGATGATGCGCGGCGCAACGGCATCGTGTTGCTGGGGCCAGATATCAACCGCTCGGAAGCCGAGTTCTGCGTTGAGCAGACCGATGAGGGGCTGGGCGTGCGCTATGGCATGGCGGGCATTCGAAATGTCGGCGAAAAGGCGATGGACCAGATCGTGGCCGAGCGAGAGGCCAATGGGCCGTTCGAGAGCCTCGAGGATCTGTTCCGCCGCTCGCCCGCCGGATCGATGAACCGTCGCCAATTGGAAGGACTGGCCGCGGCTGGCGCACTCGATGGGCTCGAACCCAACCGGGCCAAGGTGCTGGCCAATGCCGATATGCTGATGGCGGTGGCCGATGCCGCCAGTCGTGAGCGGACCAGCGGGCAGGCCGGGCTGTTTGGCGGAGAGAACCATGCCGAACCCTCGCTGCGGCTGGAGGACACTCCGCCGTGGAGCCGGGCGCAGCAGATGGAGGCCGAGCGGGAGAATTTCGGCTTCTATTTCGCCGCCCACCCGGTCACCGAATTCCGCCTGATTGCATCCAGCCACGGCGCGCGGTCCTATGGCTCGCTGATGCAGGGCGATCTTGGTGGAGAGCGCAGCCAGGCGGTTATGGCCGCACTGGTCGAAAGCGTCAGCAAGGGCCGCACCAAGCGCGGCGGCGATTTCATCCGCGCCACATTCTCCGATGCCACGGGCCAGTTCAGCGCCGCCTGTTTTGAGGAAAGTCTGGTCGACAGCTTCCAACGCTGGGCGGCTGAAGGCGCCTGCGTGCTGTTGACGGTGGAGCTGGACAAACCCAACCCCGACGATGCTCCGCGCGTGACCGTGCGCGGCGCGCGTCCTTTGGCCGAGGTTACGGGCGCGGCGCGGATGGTGCTGGAATGCGATATCGAAGGCGAGGGCGCTTTGCTGGCGCTGGCGGAGGCCTTGGAGCAGGGCAAGCCGGGCCACGGCGAAGTGCTGGCGCGGCTGCTGATCGGCGAGGCGGTTGACCCGCGGGTGCGGCTGGGCCGCGATTTTCACCTGCACGGCGATCTGGTCGATCAACTGGCCAGCGTGCCCGGCATCGCCAATGTGGCACTGCGGCCACGGCGCGGGGCGGCGCTGAAACTGGTGGCTTGATGCGCGATTACTCCTCTGCAACTCTGCGAGCGCCGCATCTTCCTCCCGAATCCCCAACATAGAAAAAAGGGCCGGAGGTTTCCCCCCGGCCCCAATTCCTGTGCCTTAAGGCAGCAGTCGCTTAGTTGCCCGAACCCGGACCGTAAGTGACTTCTACGCGGCGGTTCTGCAGTTCGCGGACACCGTCGGCGGTAGGCACGCGGTTCTGGCCTTCACCGAAGGCTTCACTTGTGATGCGTGCGGACGGAACGCCCTTGCCCGACAGGTATGCCGTAACCTCAGCATTGCGGCGTTCCGACAGGCCCACGTTGTAGGTGGTCGAACCCGAACGGTCAGCGTGGCCAGCCAGCATCACTGCGGCGCGGCCGCAGTTACCATAGGCCGTGACAGCCGAATCGAGCACCGTGGCCGCCTCAGGCGTGATCAGCGACTGATCCCAGTCGAAGAACACGATGTATGGCCCCTGGTTGCAACGAACAACAGGCGGAGGAGGCGGAGGCGGCGGCACTACCCGCGGCGGGGGCGGAGGCGGCGGTGGGGGCGGAGGAGGAGGCGGTGGCGGCGGAGGCGGCGGGGCCGCACCACCGAAGTTCACCAGCAAGCTCGCCAGAATCGAATGGCTCGACACGTCAAAGTCGCCCGCGCCTTCACCACCGTCAATGTTCACTCCATCCACATTGAAGTAGCGATACTTGAGGCCGATATCGACTGCATCGGACAGAGGCACATAGAGCCGCGCCACACCCTGCCAGGCAAAGCCCGAATCGCTGAAGCGTTCGCCCGTCGAGGAGAAGTAGTCGCCGCCGATGCTGGTGCGAGCCAGACCTGCGCCGCCACCGATCGAGAAGCCAACACCGTCATTGCCGCCGAAATCGAGCAAGCCGTTAAGCATCGCGCTGCGAACGCGGCCATTGGCTTCCTCGGTGTCAGAAAGGACGTCGCCGAAAACCGAATCGAAGCCAGTGTTCTTGTGGCCCAGTTCGCCTTCGAGGCGGAACCCACCAAAGTCATAACCCAGGACGGCATCGAGATCGAGGCCCGAACCATTCGTCCCGATGAAATCATTGACACCGTCGCCGGCATCGATGTCATCAGCGAACAGCAGACCGCCTTCAAGACCGATATATGGCTGATCGTCGCGCGCGATCGCGGGCGATGCCAGCACGCTTGACGCGAGCAGCAGCCCAATTGCAATTTTCCTCATGTGATTCCCTTCCGAATACAACGCGCCTGTTTGGCGCAACGTCAATACCACCAGGCTGACATTGCAATAATCCCGAGAAGGCCAATTGGTTCCCGGCAAATTCAACGTTTTCAAGCCTCGCGCAGCCTTGGCATAAGCTCAACGAAATTGCACGGGCGATTTCGCGCATCGAGTTGTTCAGCAAGGATATTGTCCCACCCGTCGCGCACCGCGCCGTTCGATCCGGGCAGGGCGAAGATATAGGTCCCATCGGCTACCACCGCACACGCGCGCGATTGCACGGAAGAGGTGCCGATCGTTTTCAGGCTGACATAGCGGAACAATTCGCCAAAGCCGGGAATATCGCGCGTTTTCACCAGGTCGAGCGCTTCGGGCGTGACATCGCGGCCCGTCAAGCCTGTGCCACCGGTGGAGACTACCGCGTCTACGCCCGGATCGGCGATCCAAGTGCGCAATTGTGCTGCGATCAACCGGGCTTCGTCTTTCAGCAGCGCGCGTGCGGCCAGCCTGTGCCCGGCATCGGTGATCCGCTGCACCAGAATATCGCCCGATGTATCCTCATCCGGTCCGCGCGTGTCTGATACGGTCAGTACGGCGACATTTATCGGCTTGAACTGCCGCGTTTCATCAATCGCCATTTGTCGGCTCCGTGGAAAGAAAAACCCGGTCATCGCTGCTGTCGGTTCCGGGGTCAGCGTCAGGAAAGGCCGGAAATTCATTCTGCGCTAGCGATAACCGACTGGGCGAGAGTGTGCGGGCCTGCCGCTCATACATCCAGTAATTGCGCATCACGATGGCGACATAGCTGCGCGTCTCCCAATAAGGGATGGCCTCCATATACAGCAGCGGATCGCCAAAATCGCGGATTTCGGTTTCCCAGCGGCGCACGGGCGTGAGGCCGGCGTTGTAGGCGGCCATGATCTTGGGCAGCTGATCGTGTGTGGCGGGGTCTTCCTGCAGCATCTCCAGATTGCGCTGGCCGAACGCCAGATTTGTCCGCGGCTCATATATATCGACCGCATCGGGGCCGAGTTCGAGCCGCGGGGCGTGTTGGCGCACGGTGATCGGGGTAATCTGCATCAGCCCTTGAGCATTGGCCGGGCTGCGCGCACCGGCGCGGAAGTTCGATTCCTGCAGGATATGGGCATAGGCCAGCGCCGGATCTACCCGCCAGCCGTTCAACGGAGTCCAGCGCGGGGTGGGATAGAAGCTGGCCGGATCGGCGCGGCCGCCGTCGGGCGCATTGTAGGCCATATAGAGCTGCGTCTGCGGCATCCCCAGATCGCGGGCGAGGCGTGAAAGAGCGGCATAGTGCGCCGGATCGCCGATACGCGCCTGATGCAGCAGCACTTCGCTGGCCAGATCATCCTCGCCAATCTCGGCCAGCGCCACGGCTGTGCGGATATTGGCGCTGTTTCCGATGGTCTGCCAGTCCGCAGCTGAAACTTCGGCGCGGCTGACCCGGTCGGGCATATTGCGGCCCAGCTGTTCGGTGGCCAACATGCCATAGAGCGTCTGATCCTCCCCTGTCGCCTCGGCCAGAAGGCGGCTGGCGTCTTGTGGCTGGCGACAACGCAGCGCGGCGCGGCTGGCCCAATAGAGCGCGGCGGCGCGCAGTTCGACATTCTCGGCCATAACTGCAGACCTCTGGAAAGCCGCACCCGCCTCCTCGCAATCATTCAGCCGCCAAGCAGCAAGGCCGCGCGTCCATTCGCCCTCGGCTACCCACGGACCGCTGTCCTGGCTGACCGTGCGGGCGAGCAGCAGCGCGTCGGCATCGCGGTTCTCGATGAAATAGGACCAGGCCACCCGCGTGCGCCATTCGGCCCGCGCTTCGGGGCTAAGCCCGGACTCGATGCCGATGAGCAGCTGGAGGGCGCCGTCGGGATCGTCATTGGTGATGGCGCTGGTGATGCCATTGGCGATGCTGCCGGGCATTGTCGTGTCTTCGATTGAGGATGGGCGCACCCGACGCGGGAAGCTGCCGACCGAGCGGAACGGGTTTTCCAGCGGCAGTTCAGGCGCCGCCTCCAGCCCCCGCGTCAGCCCCAGCCGCGCCAGTTGCGACGCCATCGGCAGATCGCGACCCGTTTCCAGCCAAGTGGCGATTTGCCCCAGCTCTACCCGAGGCGAGCGGGCGTGGAGGTAATATTCGGCCAGCGCGACCGAATGCAGTGGGCCAGCACTGCGCTCACCCAGCAGGCGTTGCACTTCGGGCCAGCGTTCGGAATGGATCGCGCGGAACAGGCTGCGGTAATAGGTCGCATCGGCGTCTGACAGTTGCCGGGGCGCATCGTTCTGGGTGATATGGGCGAGGAAATACTCGCGCGAGCCTTGCGCCTGAACCGAAGCCGGGAGCGCGGCTGCAACAAGGGCAGCAACAAGCGTTATGCCACCCAGTGTAAGAATTTTCATGCGTTTCCAGTCCAGTCGAGCCAGCGGCGCCACAGATTGGCGCGGGCCTTGGCGTTCTCGAGCAGATTGTCTGGTGCAACGCTGGCAAGCAACTCCACTGCGGTGCCGTTCAGGGGTATTTCCCGCACGCCTTGGCGCTTTTCCAGCCCCAGCAGCGGCAGAATGTCATTTCCCAGCACCAGCAGACGGCGCGGTGCGACCAGCGCGATGTGATGCGCCAACACATCGCCCAGGCCCGATGCTTGCAACACGGCCCAGTCGGCTAGCGGCTGATGCTGCGGAAGCGCCGAGGCGATATAAGCGGCGTCGGGGGCAATTTGCATCGCCCGCAGCATATTGGCCACCAGCACGCCTTGCGCTGCCGAAAGCAGAACGTCGCTGTCACCGGCTTCGGGCATGGGGACCAGCACCATCAGTTCGGCCTGCGCACAACCGCGCGGCGGCACCCGTTGGCCGCTTTCGGCGAGCGATGGTTCACTCAACCACCATATGGCGAACTGATCGAGCGTGGAGGGCCACGTCGCCCGCTCGCCACCGATCGAAGGCGGGGGCGGGACTACTGCGGGTTCGGGCTTCTTCCGCTCGGCCAAAGGCACCGTCGCAGGAGCGGCCGGATCGGACAACATGGCCTCGGCCACGTCGGCAAAGTCCATATCCACGCCCGCCTCTCGCCACCAGTCAACAGCGGCGGCATAGCTTTCGGCAAGGTTGTGGGATGGATCGCTTTCCATGTTCTTGCTCTTGACCTTCCACCGCTCTGCGATCAAGCCCCAAGGCCATGATCTGCCCTGATATGGAGAAGTTGGCGTGAGCAATCGCGAGTCTATGCCGGTTGATGTTGTCATCGTGGGCGCGGGGCCAGCAGGCCTTGCTGCAGCGATCCGGTTGAAACAATTGGACAGCGCACTGGAAGTGGTGGTGCTGGAAAAGGGCGCGGAAGTTGGCGCACACATATTGTCAGGCGCAGTGATCGATCCGCGCGCGCTGGATGAGCTGCTGCCCGATTGGCGCGAGAGCTGCCCGATGGCGCAAGTGGCGGTGGCGGGGAATCACCATTGGGTGCTGAGCAAGACCGGCAAATGGAATATGCCGCATCTGTTTATGCCGCCCCTGATGAGCAACAAGGGAAATTACACCGGATCACTGGGCAATTTGTGCCGCTGGCTGGCCGAACAGGCGGAAAGCCTGGGGGTGCAGATATTCCCTGGTTTCCCGGCCAGCGAAGTGCTGTTCGATGATGCGGGCAATGTCACGGGCGTGGCCACGCAGGATATGGGCGTGGCGCATGATGGCAGCCACAAGCCCGATTATCAGCCGGGCATGGAACTGCACGCCAAATACACGCTGTTTGCCGAGGGCGCGCGCGGGCATCTGACCAAGCAGATGAAGGCCCGCTTTGCGCTCGATGCTGATTGCCAGCCGCAGGTCTATGGACTTGGTATCAAGGAGTTGTGGGACGTTCCCGCCAGTCAACATGAACTTGGCGAGGTGATCCACACGCAAGGCTGGCCGCTGTCTGAAAGCGAAACCTGGGG
>CAMDSM010000131.1 GCA_945906905.1 Altererythrobacter xiamenensis
CCACGCCCGCTGCCAGGCATTGCGATATTCGAACATCGTGGCGCTGCCGCCCGAAATCATCACCGGCAGCGTCAACATCGGGGCCGAGTGTGCCGAAGCTCCGCCGCCGCCGAGCATCGATCCGGCGCGCTGGCGGTCAAAAATCACCCCCAGCGAGGCAATATAGCGGCGGGGCCCAAGCTGTTCACGCTCCACCACAATTGCCGAAACCATGCCTCGCAATTGCGAATCGGATATGGCCGGTCCATCCAGCCGCTCCCAAGCGATCCTTTGCGCTTCCAGCCAGCCGTTCTCCCGCGCGGCTTGCGGATTATCGCCCGTGGCGTTCACTTCAATCCCGCGCACTTCGATATCGGTCGAGCTGGCGACGGGCGCAATCCCGCGCTCGCCCGCAACCTGTGCCAGCAAAGCCGCCCCGGCAATCAGCAACAGCACAGGCAGAACCGCCAGCACAATCGGCTGCAGCAGGCGGTGCAAAGGCTGTGCGGGAACGAGGGTAAGGTTGGTCATGGATCAACTATCGGGGGGAAATCGCGGCCCTTTTGCCCAAAGGTGAGTGGAAATCCAAGCGCGAATGCGCCATTGGCACTGCATGACTTCCAACTCACCCTCATAGACCTACGAACAGGCTGGCGTTTCGATCTATGCTGGCAATGCCCTCGTCAAGGCCATCGGCCCGCTGGTCAAGGCCACCGCCCGCCCCGGTGCAGATGGCGAGATCGGCGGCTTCGGCGGCTTTTTCGATCCGCGCGCGGCGGGATACAAGGATCCGTTGCTGGTGGCGGGCAATGATGGCGTGGGCACCAAGGTCAAGATCGCCATCGATCATGACCGGCACGATGCGATCGGCATCGATCTTGTTGCCATGTGCGCCAACGATCTGATCGTGCAAGGGGCTGAACCCTTGTTCTTCCTCGACTATTTCGCCACCGGCAAGCTGGATAATGGTGTCGCCGAGCGGGTGATCGCGGGCATAGCCGAAGGCTGCAAGATCGCCGGATGCGCGCTGATCGGCGGCGAGACGGCGGAAATGCCCGGCATGTATGCGCCCGGCGACTATGATCTGGCCGGCTTCTGCGTGGGCGCAGTGGAGCGCGGCGAGCAGTTGACGGGGGACCGGGTGGCGCCCGGCCATGTGCTGCTGGGGCTTGTCTCCAGCGGCGTCCATTCCAACGGTTATTCGCTGGTGCGCAGGTTGGCGGCAGACAAGATGTGGAAGATGGATCGCCCGGCGCTGTTCGATCCTGATCGGCTGCTGATCGACTATCTTACTGAACCAACGCGGATCTATGTCAAAAGCCTGCTGCCTGTCATCCGATCTGGCCAGATCGATGCCTTGGCGCACATTACCGGCGGCGGCCTGCTGGAAAATGTACCCCGAGTGCTGCCTGTGGGTGCCCATGCTGTGATCGATGCTGACAGCTGGGAACTGCCCCGGCTGATGGCCTTCCTGCAAGCGCAGGGCAATATTGAGCCGGGCGAGATGGCGCGCACTTTCAACACCGGCATCGGCATGGTGCTGGCGGTTACGCCGGACAAGGTGGCCGGGGTTACAGCGGCGCTGGAATTGGCGGGCGAGACGGTTTTCCGGATCGGCGAGATCGTCGCGGGCGAGAAGGGTTGCACGGTCAAGGGCTCGGCTGAGACGTGGTCAGCGCGTGAGGCTTGGGAAGCCGTGCATAATGCCTGAGAAGGCAAAGGTCGCCTGCCTGCTTTCGGGCAATGGCACGACGATGTCGGCGCTGTTGTTTGCCTCCAAGCTGCCCGAATGCCCGTATGAGATCGTGCTGGTGGCCAGCAATGTGCCCCACGCCCCCGGCCTCAAGATCGCTGCGGCCGAAGGCATCGCCACCTTTTCCCATGACCATCGCGGCATGGACCGAGCGGGTCACGAAGCGGTGATGGATCAGGCGCTGCGGGCTTCGGGCGCAGAATACCTGGCGCTGTGCGGTTATATGCGCGTGCTGACAGCGGACTTCGTGGCCGGATGGGAAGGCCGGATGGTCAACACCCATCCCTCGCTGTTGCCCAAATACAAAGGCCTCGACACGCACCAGCGCGCGATTGAAGCGGGCGACAAGCACGGCGGCTGTTCGGTCCATGTGGTCACAGCCGAGCTCGATGGCGGCCCGCTGCTGGGGAAGATGCCGGTGGCGATCCTGCCTTCCGACACTGCCGAAAGTCTGGCGCGCCGGGTGCTGTTGGCCGAATACCAGCTCTATCCACGAATGTTCGCCGATTACGTCGCCCGCCCCTATCGCGCCGACTGGCTGCAACAGCAGGTCGCGGCCCTCGCCCTTGCCCTGCCCGAGGTGGAAGAGCGTGACAGTCACGGCGCCCCCGGCTGGCGCACCGGCGGCAAGAGCGGCAAATATTTCGCCTATTTCAATGACCAGCACCACGGCGAAGCCCATGTTGCGCTGATGGTCAAAACCAGTGGGCCGGACGAACTGGCCGCGCTGGTCGAGCAAGACCCGGAGATATACTTCAAGCCCGCCTATTACGGCGCGTCTGGCTGGGTCGGCCTGATCCTCAACCGCCCCGGCGTCGATTGGGACCACGTCGCCGACTGGCTGGCGCGCAGCTGGCGATCAGTCGCGCCGAAGCGGCTGACCCAGCTGCACGGCATAGCCGACGAGTTTTAACCGCGCGCCTTGGCGATGATCGGGCCGATCTCGTCGAGCAGCGACAGCCGCTTTTTCTTGAGCGCTTCGGCATGCTCGTCCGACGTAGGCTCAACCTTGCTCTCGATCCGGTGAATTGCGCGGTTGAGCTCGTGATAACTCTCCGCCAGCTTGGCGAAATGCGTATCGCCGGTTTTCAGCTGGTGGATAACTGCGCCATCATCAGGAAATTCAGCGGCGAGTTCGTGTGGCGTGTGGGACATGGTTGATCCTTTCGTGTCCGTGTCTGTCCGCTAACCCTAGCAAGCCCGGCACGACACTCCTTGCGCGCAATCAAAAACCCCGCCGGATCGCTCCGACGGGGTTTTGCGAAAACCAGCTAATCGCAGCCGATTAGCCAACAAGTTCTTCCGGCTTGAAGAAATAGGCGATTTCAATCGCGGCGTTCTCATCCGAATCCGAACCGTGGACTGAGTTGGCTTCTATCGATTCGGCCAGTTCCTTGCGGATCGTGCCGGGTTCGGCGTTGGCGGGGTTGGTGGCGCCCATGACGTCGCGGTTGCGCTGCATGGCGTTCTCGCCTTCGAGCACTTGCACCACCACCGGGCCGCTGATCATGAATTCAACCAGTTCGCCGAAGAACGGACGCTCGCGGTGAACGGCATAGAAGCCCTCGGCCTGTTCGCGGCTCATGTGGATGCGCTTGGAGGCGACGACGCGCAGGCCGGCTTCTTCCAGCATCTTGGTGACCGCGCCGGTCAGGTTGCGGCGCGTGGCATCGGGCTTGATGATCGAGAAAGTGCGGGTAACCGCCATGGGACGTTCCTTTGAAGGGTGAATTGATCCGCAGGGTTCCGCGTGCGGCCCCTGTTGCGCGCGCCCCTAGCGCCGTTACCCGTATTGGGCAAGTCTAGCGGTTATGCCTTCTTGACCCAGCGGCCCGCTTCCAGCTCGTAAAACTCGCGCTCCACGTCATCCCGGCCATCGAACAGCTTCCACGTTGTTCGCGCCTCTGCCCGCCCAGCTTCATCGAAGAACAACAGCGCGCGGGCGAAGTGTTCCGCTTCCGCGCGCCATTGGCCATCGGCCAGCGCCACCAGATCGGCACCGTTGGCGGCCACGCAATCGCTCGCCAGCAGGATCGGCTGGCGGGCATCATGCGGCCCGCCCGCTTGCCCGTGGGCGAGGAACTGTTCGGGCGCATGCTCCCACAGCGCCTCGTCCAGCCGCGCCAGTTGCGCCGCCTCGCCAGACACGACCAGCAACCGCTGCCCCTGCCCCATGGCCGCCCGTGCGATTAGAGGAAGGACGCGCTCAACGGGTTGATTGCCCGAAAGGTAAAAGCCGATGCGCATCCCTAACGGCCTATCGCTTCGCTACTTGAGGCCAGACTAGCCCTCACAAGTATCGCGCACGAAAGCATCGATCAGCCGCGCGCCATAGCCTGTCGCGCCTTTGTCCCAGGTGGCGCCGGGCTTGTCGGCCCAGACCATTCCGGCAATGTCGAGATGCGCCCATTCGACGCCCTCATCGACATAGCGCTGGAGGAATTGCGCCGCCGTGATCGATCCGCCCCAGCGCGGGCCGACGTTCTTCATATCGGCGATCGGGCTGTCGATCAGCTTGTCATATTCTGGCGCCAGCGGGAAGCGCCACAGCTTGTCGCCGCTCGATAGGCCTGCCGCCAGCAGCTTTTCGGCCAGCTTGTCATTGTTGGAGAACAGCCCGCCGTGCTCCATCCCCAGCGCGATCATCATTGCGCCAGTCAGCGTGGCCAGATCGACCATGGTCTTAGGAGCGAATTCGCGCTGCGCCCAGGTCATCGCATCGCACAGAACCAGCCGTCCCTCAGCATCGGTGTTGATCACCTCAACCGTCTGGCCCGACATGGTGGTGACGACATCGCCGGGGCGCTGGGCATCGCCGTCGGGCATGTTCTCAACCAGGCCGCAGACGCCGATGACATTGGCCTTCGCCTTGCGCCCGGCCATGGCCAGCATCGCGCCAGCAACTGCGCCCGCGCCGCCCATGTCCCACTTCATATCCTCCATGCCCGCCGCCGGCTTGATCGAGATGCCGCCGGTATCGAAAGTGACGCCTTTGCCGACGAACACCGTCGGCTTGGTGCCCGCCGCGCCGCCCAGCCACTTGATCACCAGCAGCTTGGGCGACTTGCGCGATCCTTGCGCCACGCCCAGCAGCGCACCCATGCCCAGTGCGCGCATCTCGTCCTCATCGAGCACGCTCAGCTCTGCCCCGGTGCCAGCAAAGCGGGCCTGGCAGCGCTCGACGAAGCTCTGCGGGTAAATGATATTGGCCGGTTCTGCCACCAGCTCACGGGTAAACTCTACGCCGACGGCCAGCGCCTGTTCAATTTCCCACGCCGCCGCTGCACCTTCGGGGGCGCTGCTGACGACCACTTCGGCGAGGCTCTTCTTCTGCTCATCCTTCAGCTTGGTGCGATAGTTATCCCAGCGCCACGCCCGCAGACGCAGGCCGCACAGCATGGCGGCGACATCGCGCGGACCAAGTTTGCTGCCCGCCAGATCAATCGCCAGCACTGTCTCGCCCGAGGTGAGATAGCGCGCCGCCAGCGCCGCGCCCGCCCGCTCCAGATTGGCCAGCCGTGCTGCGCCGGGCTTGCCAGCGCCCACCAAAGCCAGCCGCACAACCGCTCCATCAGCCTCGTGAAAGCCTTCAAATACTTGGCCCACCTTACCCGAAAAGCGCGACATTTCGGCGCCTTGCAGGATGGCCACCGGCAGATCGGCGGGCAGATTGTCCTGATCGACAATCCGCGCCGAGAGGCGGGCAGATGATGCGGGGGTGGCGGTGAATGAGACTTTCATGCTGAACTCCGGTGATCCGAAACTGGGGCGCGACGAGCTGATTGGGCCATCGCCAAGGCTGGCGTTGCAGTTAAGCGCGGGCGGTGCGATAGGCAAGTGATGCTCCCAGCCGTGCCGTCATTGCCGCAAGACCTGTTGCGTCACTTGCCATCCAAGTGCCTTGGCGGCCTGCTGGCCGGCACTCTGGTGCTGGGCGCTGCATCCGGCGCGCAGGCGCAAGACGCCGCTCCGCCCGCCGACAGTGCCCCCGCAGACACTGCCCAGGAACAGCGCCGCATCGCCTTTGAGGCTGACACGCTCGACTATGACAACGCCACCAATACCGTCACCGCCAGCGGCAATGTCATTGCCCGCTCGGGCGACGAATCCGTGCGCGCCGAAAGGATCGTGTGGCACCGCGCCACCGGGCAAATCACGGCCCAGGGCAATGTCCGGCTGGTCGACGCTGATGGCAACCAGCTGTTCACTGACAGCCTCGAACTGACCGACGAGCTGAAGGCCGGAACGATGGCCAATCTGTTGCTGGCTTTCCGCCAGGGCGGCCGGCTGGCAGCCGACATGGCTGCGCGTGACGATGCTGGCAACATCGTCCTCGACCGGGCGGTCTATTCATCCTGCGCTGTCGAAAACAGCGACGGTTGCCCGCAAAGTCCCAGCTGGCGCGTCACCGCGCAGCGGGTGGTTTATGATGCGGTGAGCGACGATGTGCATTTCGAAGGCGCGCATCTGGAGCTGTTCGGACAGCGCATTCTGCCGCTGCCGGGTCTGGTAATCCGGGCCGATGGCAGCGCCACCTCGGGCCTGTTCATCCCCGATATCGGGCTGAGCGCCAGCAATGGTCTGGAAGTTTCCGACAGCTATTACTGGCGGCTGGCGCAAAACCGCGATCTGACGTTGACGGGCACCCTATACGCCTCCGCCGCACCGATGGTGAACGCGCAATATCGCCAGCTGGACGAAAACGGCGCGTTTCAGATCAGTGCCTTTGGCACTTTCTCCAACCGCATTCCGCTCAACAGCACCATTCCCACGGCGGAGAGTTCACTGCGCGGTTATGTCTTTGCCAATGGCCGCTATCAGCTCGATCCGAACTGGAGCGTAACCGGATCGCTGCGTCTGGCGAGCGATCGCACGTTCGCCCGCCGTTATGATATCAGCCGTGAAGACCGGATGCGCTCGACGGTGAATATCGAGCGGATTGATGCCGATAGCTATTTCTCGCTCTCGGGCTGGGCCACACAGGCACTCCTGGTGCCGGTCGATCAGGGGCAGGTGCCTCTGGCTCTGCCGCTGTTAGACTATCGTGTGCGGTTGGCTGACCCGGTTATGGGCGGCCGGGTTGATGTGCAATTCAACACGCTGGCAATCACCCGGGCTGAGGGGCAGGACACCCAGCGCGCCTTTGCCCGCGCACAATGGGATCTGCGCCGGATCACGGCGATGGGACAAGAGGTGACGCTGACCGGCATGGTCCGCACCGATATCTATCATTCCAACCAGAACCTTTTGACCCAGACCGTCAGCTATCGCGGGCAGAGCGGGTGGCAAACGCGCGGCGTGGCGGTGGCGGCAGTGGATGTGAAATGGCCGTTCATCGGCGAATTCATGGGCGGATCGCAGATCCTCACCCCGCGCGTGCAACTGGTCGCCACCCCCGAAACGCGCAATCTGGCCATCCCCAATGAGGATGCCCGCGCGATCGATCTGGAGGATTCCAACCTGTTCGCTATCAACCGCTTCCCTGGCTATGACCGGGTCGAGGACGGGGTGCGCCTGACCTATGGCGTCGATTGGGAGGCGAGCTTTCCCGGCTGGCGGCTGGAAACCACCGTGGGCCAATCCTATCGCCTGACCGACAAGCCGAACCTGTTTCCCGATGGCACCGGGCTGAACGAGCAATGGTCTGATCTGGTTGGCCGCACCACGGTGCGCTATCGCGATTTCCTGAAATTGACCCACCGCTTCCGGCTCGACAAGGATAACCTCACAGTTCGCCGCAACGAGATTGACGCTACGCTGGGCAATGACCGGACCTATGTCGAACTGGGCTATCTGCGGCTGGATCGCAATATTGACCTCAATTTCGAGGATCTGCAGGATCGCGAGGAGCTGCGCGTTGCCGGGAGGCTGGCCTTTGCGCGCTATTGGTCGGTGTTCGGATCGGCGGTGGTCAACCTGACCGACCGGAATGAAGACCCCGCCTTCCTGGCCGATGGCTTCGAGCCGCTGCGCACGCGGCTTGGCATTGCCTATTCGGATGATTGCCTGGAGATGGGCTTTACCTGGCGGCGCGATTATAACGAGCTGGCCGACGCCCGCAGCGGCAATTCGTTCCGCATCCACTTCGCCTTGCGCAATCTGGGGTTCCGATGACAGCTGGATTGGCAGCGCGCAGCAAAGTGGCTATCAGCCGCAAACTCAGCTTGGGTTCAGCCTTTCAAAGGCAGGAGCACACGAGCAACGGGCGCAATATCGCGCTATCGACAGGATTGAGAACGACGTGAAGCCTTTCGCGAAGACCATAAGCAATTTCGCCGCCATCGCGGTGCTTGCCGCCATCGGAACCTCTGCCGCGCAAGCGCAAAACGACGGTTTTGATTTTCCTGCTGATATCAACTTCCTTGGTCAGGCCGATCCCAAC
>CAMDSM010000132.1 GCA_945906905.1 Altererythrobacter xiamenensis
CCATGCCCGCCAGCGTCATCCGCTCATAATGCAGCAACTCGAGCGCCTCGACTCCGGCATCGCCGCGCACTTCGCCCACAAATGTGCACACGCCGCCAAGGCCGGGGTGGGTGTTGGTGAAGGGGCCGACGAACAGACCGGGATTGAACGGCTGGGCCAACAGGCGGACATCGCGCGCCATGGTCAGCCGCCACTGACGGGAGGCAGCAGCGCAACCTCATCGCCCGCCACCGCCTTGAGCTCTGCCTTATCAGCCAACAACACACCATTGACCGCGATGCGCGTGCGATCCTGCGCCACGGCATCGCGCAAAGGCCCGTGCAATTCATCGAGCAAGCCGGGCCAATCGAGCGGCGCGGCCAGCTGGCGCTGATCCTCGCCCGCCAGATCGGCCAGCTTGCCGAGGAACACCAGCGTCACGCTCATCTCAGCCGCCTGTCACCGACATATGGCGCGGCTGGGCCGGGCCAGCGCCTGCTTCGATGCGGAAATGGTGTTTCTCAGGCTTGATCCGCATCGCCTCGTCCAACGCAGCATCGAGCAGGGCATCGGGATTGTCCGAGCGCAAAGGTGCGCGCAGATCGACCATCTCCGAGCCACCGAGGCAGGCATAAAGCTGGCCAGTCGCAGTCACCCGGATGCGGTTGCAACCGGCGCAGAAATTGTTGGTCAGCGGGGTGATAAACCCAAGCCGCCCGCCAGTTTCGCGCACTGTGACGTAGCGCGATGGGCCGCCGGTGCGGAAATCACTCTCGTCCAGCGTCCACATGGCCTCCAGCCGATCGCGCACGGCGGTGAGCGGTAGGTAATGCTCCACCCGCTCGCCCTCAACCTCGCCCAGCGGCATGACTTCGATCAGGGTGATATCGTGGCCTTGGGCGTGCGCCCACTCGATCAGGAACGGCAGTTCCTCCTCGTTCAAGGCCTTCAGCGCCACGGCATTGATCTTGACCTTGAGGCCAGCCTCCTTGGCCGCCGCAATGCCTTGCAGCACTTTGCCCAGCCTGTCCCGACGCGACAATTGCTGGAACAGCGCGCTGTCCAAAGTATCAAGACTGACGTTGATCCGCTTGACGCCTGCCGCCGCGATCTGGTCGGCAAATTCGGCCAGCCGCGTGCCATTGGTGGTCAGCGTCAATTCTTCCAAGCCATCTCCCAGCTTGCGGCCCAGCGCGGTGATCAGTTCCACCACGTCGCGCCGCACCAGCGGTTCGCCACCTGTGAGGCGGATCTTTGTGATGCCGCGCGCAATGAAGGCGAGGCTGAGCTTGTGCAACTCCTCCAGGCTCAGCACGTCCTTCTTGGGCAGGAACTGCATCGCTTCGGGCATGCAATAGGTGCAGCGCAGATCGCAGCGATCAGTCACCGACAGCCGCAGATAGGAAATACGCCGGTTGAAGGCATCAATGAGGGGGGAGGAACAGGACATACCAGACCTATCTAGTCCACTTTGGCCAGATTGCCATCCAGTTGCAGCACTTGTCCGGTGACACCGGGCGCGCTGGCGAGATATTCGACCACTTCGCGCAGCAGCGCACCGTCCGGCCCCGCCACTGCATTGACCCGGGCAGGAGCAGCCTCGCGCGCCAGTTCCTGCACCATTGCCTGCCGCCAGCCATTGTGGGTGTGATCGGCATGATCGAACACAATCACGCAATCATCGCCTGTCCCCGAGGCGCGAATGGCGGGAATGTGCCGGGTTTGAAACGCCGCTGCCGCATCGAGCGGGCTATCGGGCAAGCCCCGCGCCGCCATAATGCGCTGCGCCATCAGCGCCGCTCGCGGGTGAGCGTGATACCGATCTGCTCGGCCCCCTCGCTCAGAGCCAGCTTGACGATCTTGACCTGCACCCGTTCCACGCGCGCGTCTTGCAAGAACAAGGTCTGCGCCACATGATCGGCCACCGCCTCGATCAGCTTGTAATGGGTCTGGCCGAGGGCTTCGCTACAGGCGAATTTGAGGTCCATATAGTTCTTGGAGGCACTGAGCGGGGTTTCAGGATCATAGCGATCCTGCACCTTCAGCTGCGCCTGCACGGTGAACTTCAACGGCTGCGGCTGGCCAGTTTCTTCCGAATAGATTCCCGTGTGCACATCATGCACGAAATCGGCCAGTTCAAGGATGAGGCTATCGGCCATGGCCCGGCCTGTGGCAGCGCGGCGGCCTGATGGCAAGCATCACGCGTTGCGCCAGCGGGCGAATATGGCCGTGGGCAACAGACGGCCAGCAGACCCGTCCTCGCGCCCATCCTCGCGCACGGCCAGTTCGCCATGTTCGATAATGCCCGGCAGATCGGCGAAATGTTCCGCCAGCAGCCCGCCAATCGCAATCGACGACATACGCACGGCATAGACCGTGAGGAAGGCAAAGCGGCTGTCGGCATCGAGCAGGCGGCGGCAATCGCCGATCAGGCCGGGCAAGCCATCCTCAAGCCGCCACACCTCACCCTCGGGCCCGCGCCCGAATTTGGGCGGGTCAAGGATGATCCCGTCATAACGCTTTCCCCGCCGCACCTCGCGCGCGGTAAACTTGCCCGCATCATCCACTAGCCAGCGGATCGGCCGGTCTGCCATGCCCGAAAGCTCGGCATTGGCGCGCGCCTGCGCGACCGATTTCTTGCTCGCATCAACGTGCGT
Organism: Altererythrobacter xiamenensis; assembly: GCA_945906905.1. Classification (GTDB taxonomy): domain Bacteria; phylum Pseudomonadota; class Alphaproteobacteria; order Sphingomonadales; family Sphingomonadaceae; genus Alteraurantiacibacter; species Alteraurantiacibacter xiamenensis_A. Next base: position 2,637 of record CAMDSM010000132.1, read on the forward strand.
GACCGGGCCGCACTGGCTGAGCGCCAGGCTGCCAACGCCGGTGTAGCCGAACAGGTTGAGGGTTTGGGCGTCGTCGCGACCAGCAACCATCGCCCGCATCCAGTCCCACACCGGAGCCATATCGGGAAAGAACCCAAGGTGGCGAAAGGGCGTGCATTGGGCGGTGAACTTGGCTTGATTCCACGAAAGCGGCCAGCCATCACGCGGCACGTCTTTCAAAAACTGCCAGCGCCCGCCGCCATCCTCATCCGATCCGGGGACGAATTCTGCGTGGGCATCCCATGCGTCCAACCGGGGTGACCACATGGCTTGCGGTTCGGGGCGGATGAAGCGGTAGGGGCCATAGCGTTCGAGCTTGCGCCCATGGCCGCTGTCGATCAGGCCATAATCGGCCCAGCCCGCGCCTTCCATGACCAGCGGTTGGAGTGCCAGCTCAGCCATCAGGAACTTGGCGTGGCGCGTTCCGCGACATAGGCGGCAATCGCATCATAGTCGCCCGGCAGTTCGACATAGCTTTCCTGACGCTCGAACAGATCGCCCATCCGTGTCGGCAATTGCACCCGCTGGCCCGTTGCGCGTTCCACTGCGTCGCGGAACTTGGCCGGATGCGCCGTTGCCAGCGTGACCACAGGGATCGAAGCATCGAGGCCCGAAGCGCGTGCGGCGTGCAGACCAATGGCAGTGTGCGGATCGATCACCTGACCGCATTTCTCATAGGCCCAACTCATCGCCCTGGTCATATCGCCAGCATCGGCACGGGCCGAACTGAACAGCGCCGCTGCGCCCTCGCGCTGCATATTGGTCAGCTGCATCGCCTTGTTGGCCTCAAACCCGCGCATTTGCTGCGCCAAGGCCGCCCCATCGCACCCGCCGACAAGGAACAGCAACCGCTCAAAGTTGCTCGACACCTGAATGTCCATGCTGGGCGCGGCGGTGGGTGTGACGGTGCCGGTGGAATAGTCGCCGGTCGACAGCGCGCGGTGGAGGATATCGTTGACGTTGGTGGCCACGATCAGCCGCTCAATCGGCAAACCCATTTGCGCTGCAACATAACCTGCGAACACATCGCCGAAATTGCCCGTCGGCACGCTGAAGGCCACCTTACGGTCCGGCGCACCCAGTTGCAGCGCGGCGGCGAAATAATATACCACTTGGGCCATCAGCCGCGCCCAGTTGATCGAATTGACCGCGCTGATGCGGAAGCGTCCGGTCATTGCCGAGTCCACAAACATCCGCTTCACCATCGCCTGGGCATCATCAAAGCTGCCGTCGATGGCGATATTGTGGACATTGGGCGCGCGCACCGTGGTCATCTGGCGGCGCTGGACATCAGACACGCGGCCATTGGGGTGGAGCATGAAGATATCCACCCGCTCACGCCCGGCGACCGCATCAATCGCGGCCGAGCCTGTATCGCCGCTGGTGGCACCAACGATGGTCAGGTGATCGTCGTTTTTCGCTAGGAAATGCTCAAACATCCGCCCGAGCAATTGCAGCGCCACATCCTTGAACGCCAGCGTGGGGCCGTGGAACAGTTCGAGCAGCCAGTGCTGCTGATCGAATTGCACCAGCGGGGTTACCGCCGCATGCGCAAAGCGGCCATAGGCGCGTGTGGCGAGGTCGCGCAGTTCGCCTTCGGTCAGGCTCGGCTGCACGAACGGCAGCATCACCCGCACCGCCAGCTCGACATAAGACAGCCCGCGCATGGCGGCGATTTCTGTCCCGCTGAAAAGCGGGAAATTGCGTGGCACATACAGACCGCCATCAGGCGCGAGGCCCGCCAGCGTCACCGCTTCAAAATCGAGCACGGCCCCGTCGCCGCGTGTGGAGATGTATTCCATAGCGGCCAAGCGCCTAGCGCCCTCGGCGGCGCAAGGCCAGTATGTATATGACAAGCGCGACAATGGCGAACAGGAACCACTGCACGGCATAGGCCAGATGGTTGTTGGGGATGCTCGCCGGATCGGGCCGGGCATTGGCTTCTAGACCGGCCAAAGGCGGATCGGCGACAATCCGCCAGCCCGCCTCGCCGCCGGGGGCAATGGTGCCGGTGATAGTGCCGCTAGTCCATACCGGCTGATGCGAAGGATCGCGTGACCAACCGATCACGACCTCGGCACCGGGGCATGTCGCGATGTGGGCATAGCCCGTTTCATCCGCGTGATTGCGCCCAGCGATCGCGTTCCACCCCACCGCCTGTGAGCAGGAAAAGCGCGTGCGGCGATAGAGGTTAGCCAGAGCATCGGCGGGAATCGCCTCAAGCACCTGCGGATCGCCCTGCGCCGCCGCATGGCGCGCCAGCAGCGCCTCCTTCTGCTCCAGCCGGTCGAGCTGCCAGAAGCCGAGCCAGATCATCGCCGCAACAGCAGCGGCAACAATGATCGTGGCGAAAATCGGGATGCGCCGCTTAGTCATGGAGATCTTGCGCCCCGCCGCGATATTCACGCACCAGCAGTGCGGCCTTGACCAGCCGCAAGCCGCCCACCACCGCCGCTAAGGTCAAGGGCAGCCACAGCACGATGTGGACCCAGAACGGCGGCTCAACCGCCAGTTCCAACCACACCGCCAGAATAACCACCAGCCCGCCCACACCCAGCGTCAGGAATGCCGCCGGGCCATCACCAACATTGAAGCTGGCGTAATCCAGCCCGCATACCCGGCACTTGTCGGCAAACCGAATCACGCCCGCAAACAAGGTTCGCCCGCCGCAGCGTGGGCAGCAACCGAAAAGGGCAGCCTCGCCGAAAGCGGGCTGCCCCTTTGGATGATCGGAAAGATCGGTCACGAATGCATCAATGCACCGGCGCGCCCCAGCCGCCCCAGACATAGACCGCGATGAACAGGAACAGCCACACCACGTCAACAAAGTGCCAGTACCACGCCGCAGCTTCGAAGCCGAAGTGCTGGCGCGGGGTGAAGTGGCCCTTGTAGGCGCGGATCAGGCACACGGTCAGGAAGATGGTGCCGACCAGTACGTGGAAACCGTGGAAGCCGGTCGCCATATAGAAGGCCGAGGAATAGGCCGTGCCGCCAAAGCCAAACGGGGCATGGCTATATTCGTACGCCTGGATGCTGGTGAACAGCACACCCAGAATCACTGTCAGCCACAGACCCTTCTTCAGACCATCGCGATCGCCGTGGATCAAGCTGTGGTGCGCCCAGGTGACCGTGGTGCCCGAGCACAGCAGGATCAGCGTGTTGAGCAGCGGCAGGTCAAACGCGTCGAGCACATGGATGCCCTCATGCGGGAACTTGGCGAGCGCATCGGCGCCTTCCTGCCCGATCACGTTGGTCCACAGGCCCGCCGCCTCGTCATAGGCCAAAGGCGAGGGGAACAGGGCGAAATCGAACCAGCTCCAGAACCAGCCGACAAAGAACATCACTTCCGAAGCGATGAACAAGATCATCCCATAGCGCAGGTGCAGCTGCACCACCGGCGTATGATCGCCCGCGTGCGCTTCCTTGATGATATTGGAAAACCAGCTGTAAAAAGTGGCAATCAGGCCCGCAACGCCCAGCCCCAGCACCAGCTTGGCGCTGGGCAGATCGTGCATGTTGAGCACCATCCCGCTGGTGAAGGTCAGCGCCGATATGGCCCCGATCAGCGGCCAGATATCGGGAGCGAGAATGTGATAATCGTGGTTCTTGGCGCCGGCCATGATCTCAAGTCCTGGTTAGTCGTTTCGTCAGCCCTTAGAGCGCAGCGGCCCACGGGTCCAGCCTGTATGGCTAGGGTTTTGCACGGTGGAATGTGTAGGACAGCGTTATCTGCTCGACACCGTCCATATTGGGATCGTCCAGCACCGCCGGATCGACATAGAACAACACCGGCATCCGGACCTCCTGGCCCGGTTGCAGCGTTTGCTCGGTAAAGCAGAAGCACTGGATCTTGTTGAAATAGGCGCCGGCCTGTTCAGGCTCGACATTGAAAGTGGCGGTGCCGGTTATGGGCAGGCTGGAATTGTTGCGGGCGATAAAGGTGGCCATGTCGCGCTGGCCAATCGAAACCCGGTCGGTCACCTGCAAGGGGCGGAAGTGCCACGGCATATTGCTGGCAGTATTGGCATCGAAGCGGATCGAAAACTGCCTCGCGCCCGCGCTGGCGGCCTGCCGCTCGGCCAGATCGGCCTCAGCCGCGCTCGCCCGCTGGGTGGTGCCGCCAAAGCCGGTGGCCTCGCAAAACAGGCGGTAGAGCGGCACCGAGGCAAAGCCCAGACCCAGCATGGCCAGCGCCATGGCGAAGGCCAGCCACATTGTTCGCAGATTGCGCTGCTCCAGAGGCAGGACCACTGCCATCAGTCGGTCATCCGCACTATTGTGATGAGGTAGAACAGCAGCACAAAGCCACCTAGTACCAGCCCAACCACGATATTGCGAGCTTTGCGGCGGCGGGTAAATTCGGTCTGTTCGTCAGGGGTCATGCGAGGATCATCCTGTCAGCAACCAGCGCCGCAAACAGCGCAAAAAGATACAACACCGAAAAACCGAACAGCCGCTTTTCCGGCTTCATCGCATCATCGGGCGCGGCCATGCGGAAGGCCACCGGCAGTGACAGGGCCAAAAACGCCGTCGACAGCGCCAGTGCCGCCACGCCATAGATCGCGCCCGTTCCGCCGATCAGCCACGGCAGCGCCGCGACGCCCAGCAGCAACACCGAATAGCCTAAAATCTGCAACCGCGTACTCTTCTCGCCCGCCACCACCGGCATCATCGGAATGCCGACGCGGGCGTAATCGGTCTGCACGAACAGCGCCAAGGCCCAGAAATGCGGCGGGGTCCACACGAAAATAATCGCGAACAACAGCAGCGGCATGGCGGTAATATCGTTCGTCACCGCCACCCAGCCGATCAGCGGCGGAAAGGCCCCTGCCCCGCCACCGATGACGATGTTTTGCGGCGTGCGCGGCTTGAGCCAGATCGTATAGATCACTGCGTAGTAGAAGATCGACAAGGCCAGGATCAACGCCGCCAGCACGTTCACCGCCAGCCCCATCACCACCACCGATGCGCCCGACAACAGCAAGCCGAAATCACGCGCATCCTCGCGCCGCATCCGGCCCATCGGCAGCGGGCGTTGGGCGGTGCGCTTCATGACGGCATCGATATCGGCTTCCCACCACTGGTTGAGTGCAGCCGCCCCGCCAGCGCCCAACGCGATGCACAGGATCGCGGTGAAACCGATGACCGGGTGGATATATCCCGGCGCTGCCAGTAGTCCGCACAGGCCGGTGAACACCACCAGGCTCATCACGCGCGGCTTGGTCAGCGCGAAGAAATCGCGCCACTCGGCGGGCATGGTTGCAACGGTTACAGGTGCAGCTTGGGTCATAATGGCGAAATCCCCTCCCGCTTGAGACGGGAGGGGATCCTATAGGTTAGCCCTT
>CAMDSM010000133.1 GCA_945906905.1 Altererythrobacter xiamenensis
GATCTGCTGATCAACCCCACCAAGGACGGCGGCTGGGATATCCAGATCAATCAGGCGACCTTGCCACGCCTCGTGGTCAACCGCAGCTATTATGTCGAATTGCGCGTGGGCTGCGCCGACAAGCAATCGAAGGCCTGGCTGAGCGAGAAACTGGCCGATGCCAACTGGCTGATCAAGGCGCTCGACCAGCGGCAGAAAACGATCCTCAAGGTAGCTGCCGAAGTGGTCAAGCAGCAGGACGGCTTCTTCCGCCACGGCGTATCCGACCTGCGCCCGCTGACCCTGCGCACCGTGGCCGACGCCATCGAGATGCACGAGAGCACCGTCAGCCGGGTGACCAGCAACAAGTACCTGATGTGCGACCGCGGCACCTACGAACTGAAATACTTCTTCACCAGCGGTGTCGGCGGCGGCGCCGACGGCGAAGGCGCGAGTGCCGAGACGGTCAAGGCCCGCATCAAGGCGCTGATCGACGGCGAGGCGGCGGGCGATATCCTTTCTGACGATACGCTGGTGGACCTGCTCAAGAAAGAAGGCTTCGACCTGGCACGGCGAACCGTCGCCAAATACCGCGAGGCGATCGGGATTGGGTCGAGTGTGCAGCGGCGGCGACAGAAGAAGTTGGCGGGGGTTGGGTGATTTTTGCCCGCAAAAAAACTGTGACTCGAAAGACTCACCCCAAAAGTTAAGACCCCTTAAACCTGTTATTAACCTTTTTTGGTGAGAAGTTGCGTGGTTAATTAATGGGAACCTCTCCTAAGGGGAGATTACCGCCGGGGAATATAGGGGACACCCAGATGCGCGTTCTGCTGATTGAAGACGAGCCGACAACTGCCAAGGCGATCGAGCTGATGCTCACGGCAGAGGGCTTCAACGTCTATTCCACCGATCTGGGCGAGGAAGGCCTCGATCTGGGCAAGCTGTATGATTACGATATCATCCTGCTCGATCTCAACCTGCCCGACATGCATGGCTATGACGTGCTCAAGAAGCTGCGCGTGGCCAAGGTGCAGACCCCGGTGCTGATCCTGTCGGGCATTTCCGAAATGGACAGCAAGATCCGCAGCTTTGGCTTTGGCGCTGATGACTATGTCACCAAGCCGTTCCACCGCGACGAACTGGTCGCCCGCATCCACGCCGTTGTCCGCCGCTCGAAGGGCCACAGCCAATCGGTCATCCGCACCGGCAAGCTGGCGGTCAACCTTGATGCCAAGACCGTGGAAGTCGATGGCGCCCGCGTTCATCTGACGGGCAAGGAATATGCCATCCTGGAGCTGCTTTCGCTCCGCAAGGGCACCACCCTGACCAAGGAAATGTTCCTCAACCACCTCTATGGCGGGATGGACGAGCCGGAACTGAAAATCATCGACGTGTTCATCTGCAAGCTGCGCAAGAAGCTGTCGAGCGCGTGCGGCGGCGAGAACTACATCGAAACCGTCTGGGGCCGCGGCTATGTGCTGCGCGACGAGGAGGCCGAGGCGGTGGCTGCCTAAAGACCCAAGTTTTCGTCAAACAGGGACACACAGCAAGCGGCCCGCTGCCAATGAGGAGGCGGGCCGTTTGCGTTGCGATCTGGACAAACCCCACGCGCCTCGCCTAACCGCCCACCCCATGTCCGCAAACAAACCCGGCGATCCGCTCACGCTCAACCGGCTCTATGGCCGCAGCCAGGGCAAGCCCTTGCGTGCGGGGCAGCAGGAGCTGGTCGATAGCTTCCTGCCGAGCATCGCCGTGCCGCGTGAGGGGCCGGTGACAAGCCTTGATTTGTTTGGTGATGACCGCCCGCTGCATTTCGAGATCGGCTTTGGCGGCGGCGAGCACCTGGCCTATCGCGCTGATCTGCTGCCCGATCACGGCTTTATCGGCGCCGAACCGTTTGTGAATGGCGTGGCGCAAGCGTTGGTGCATGTTCGGACAAGCAATCTGGGCAATGTCCGCATTCAGCATGGTGACGCGCTGGAGGTGCTGCAACGCGTGCCCGATGGCGCGCTGTCGATGCTCTACCTGCTCCACCCCGACCCCTGGCCCAAGGCCCGCCACGCCAAGCGGCGGATGATGAATGATGGGCCGTTGCGGCTTTTTGCACAAAAGCTCAAGTCAGGTGGAGAGTTCAGATTCGGCACCGATCACGCAGGTTATCTGCGCCACGCGCTGGCGGTGATGCGGCGCTTTGGCGATGCGTTCGAATGGCTGGTCGAAGGCCCCGCAGATTGGCAAAACCGCCCCTCAGGCTGGCCCGAAACCCGCTATGAACACAAGGCCCGCACGGTCTATGGGCACGAGGTGTGGTATTTCCGGTTTCGGCGGCGCTGAGCGGGTTATTACCAAAAAACGGGGGAAGCTGGATGGCCGATGCAACAAACGAAACGTGCCCAACCTATGAAGCCGAGATCGCCGGATTCAGGCAACCGATGGTCACATCAATCGGCATCATCATGGGGTTTCAGTTGGGTTTTCTGGCCAATTGGGCGCTGACGGCCGAAACCGTGCCAGCGGTATCGGGTTTGGCCGATACGGTGTTGGCGCTCACCTTCATGGCCAGCATCGCCTTGTTCACTCTGGTGCTGTTCCGCGTGCTCAACAACCGCACCAACCCCCAACCCGGAATGGGCTATCAACGCAGTTTGCGATACTATCTGGCGGCACTGATCCTGGCGTTTTCCGGCTTGGCAGTGGCGCTGTTCGTCTAGCCTTGTGCGGCCACCGACGCGGGTTGCTGTTGGGTGGCGCAGTGAATTCCGCCGCCCGATTCGCCAATCGGATCGACATCGAGCATGACGATTTCACGGCCGGGATATAGCTCACCCAGCACCTCGCGCACCACTCCATCGGCATGGGTATCGCCGAATTGCGCTGCCACCACCGCGCCATTACAGAGATAATAGTTGATGTAGCTCGAGACAAAATCGGGTGCGCTGGACCGGGTAGTTTCGGGTTCGGGCAGCTTCACAATCTGCAACGGCTGGCCTTGCAGATCGCGTGCCTCTTCGAGCACCTGCAAGGTCTGGTGCGCGGCCCGCGACCACGGATCGGCTGGATCAATTTCATCGTCAATCTGGATTAGAACCTTGCCCGGCGCCACAAATCTCGCCAGTGCATCTATATGATAATCGGTAATATCCTCACCGATAACTCCCGGCGCCCAGATCATTTTCTGGGCACCAAGCGCATGACACAAGCGGCTGGCGATCTCGTCCTGACCCAGCAGGTTGCGGTTTGGATTTACCCAGCTGCTGGCATGGGCGAGCAGCAGGCCCGCGCCGTCGTGCTCTATGCCTCCTTGTTCTCCGATCAAGCCGGTATCGAGCAAAGGCACGTCCAGTCGCGCGGCAATTCTCTTGGCCACTTGGCCATCGTTGATGAAGCTCTGCTTGTTGCCCCAGCCATTGAACCGCAGGTGCGCCACAGCAAGGTTTGCGGCATCATCCAGCACAAATGTCGGCCCGGAATCGCGGCACCACAGATCGTCTGTCGGTATGTCCCAGAGTTCCACTGCCGCACTAAGGCCCGCCTTGCGGCCTGTTCGGGCGACGTTGGCCGCCAGCAATACCACTGGCTCAAATTCGGCAATGGCATTGGCGATGGCGACAATCGATCGCTGCACGTCATCCAGCGCCCGGCGGCCGTAAACCGGCAGCGCGACGGGCCATTGCATGAAGGTGCGTGTGTGGAGCGCAGATTCCAGCGGCATGTGGAATGCACCCAAGTTCGCATCCGGCAAGGAACTGGGCGTGGCGTTGTTGGATCTAGTCTTGCTTAACGCCATGCCCCCGATCAGGGCGCCCACCCCTCCGACCGCCCCCAGGGTCAAAGCTGATCTTCGCGTCAACACATCAGCACCAACTTTCTTAACCCACAACCCCCGCCGTCGCCAGCACCGCCAGTGTCAGCAAATCGGGCGCCATTGCCGTCATCGGGGCGATCTGGACGGGTTTTTCCATGCCCACAAGCATCGGGCCAATGGTGACATTTCCGCCCAGTTCGCGCAGCAGTTTGGCCGACAGATTGGCCGATTGCAGGCCGGGCATGATCAGCACATTGGCCGGGCCAGACAGGCGGCTGAAGGGATACATCTCCATCACCTTGGCATTGAGCGCGGCGTCGGGAGCCATCTCGCCTTCGTATTCAAAGCCGGGCTGCTGGGCATCGAGGATGGCCACGGCCTCGCGGATGCTCTCCAGCCATTTGCCCGAAGGATTGCCGAAGGTGGAATAGGACAGGAAGGCCACGCGCGGCTCGTGCCCAAGGCGGCGGGCGACGGCGGCGGTTTCGGTGGCGATCTGTGCCAGTTCAACCGCGCTAGGCCGCTCGTTGATGGTGGTATCGGCCATGAAGGTGGTCTGCGTTTTGCCGATCATCATGTGAATGCCGAACGGCACCATGCCCGGCTTTGGCCCCAGCACGCGGCTGATTTCGCGCATCGTCTGGGGGAAGGGCCGGGTCATGCCCGAAATCAACGCATCGCCATAGCCCAGCGCCAGCAGCAGCCCGGCGAAAATATTGCGCTCACGATTGACCATGCGGCGCACATCGCGCTCGGTATATCCCCTGCGCTGGAGCTTGGCATAGAGGTGCTCGACCATCTCCGGCACCAGATCGCTATCGACCGAGTTCTGGATTTCATAGGTCTCGGGATCATCCACCCCCAGCTCGACCAGCTTGGCCCTCACCGCTTGCGTGCGCCCGACCAGCACCGGCGTGCCATAGCCGAAATCGCGGAACTGAATCGCGGCGCGCAGCACCACTTCCTCCTCGCCTTCCGCAAAGATCATCCGCTTGGGATTGGCCTTGGCCTCCTCGTAAACGGTGGTCAGCACTGAAGTGGTGGGGTTCATCCGGCTTTTGAGCGCATGACGATAGGCATCGAAATCGGCAATCGGCAGCTGCGCCACGCCGCTGTCCATCGCCGCCTTGGCCACGGCGGCAGAGACGGTTTCCATCAGGCGCGGATCGAACGGTGCAGGAATGATGTAATCGTGCCCGAACTGGTGGCGGCGGCCATAGGCGGCGGATACTTCCTCGGGCACCGGCAGCCGGGCAAGATCGGCGATGGCCCGGGCGGCGGCTATCTTCATTTCCTCGTTGATCGCGGTCGCCCGCACATCCAGCGCGCCACGGAAGATGAAGGGGAAGCCGAGCACGTTGTTGACCTGGTTGGGATAGTCCGACCGGCCCGTGGCGACAATGGCATCGGGCCGCACGCGCTTGGCATCGTCGGGGGTAATCTCAGGGTCGGGATTGGCCATGGCAAAGATGATCGGCTGATCGGCCATCTTGGCCACCCACTCGGGCTTGAGCGCGCCCGCCGCCGACAGGCCGAGGAAGATGTCGGCACCCTCCAGCGCCTCTTCCAGGCTGCGCTTGTCGGTATCCACCGCATGGGCGCTCTTCCATTGGTCGATACCGTCACGGCCGCGATAGATCGGGCCCGAGCGATCGCACAGGATCACATTTTCGTGCGGCACGCCCAGCGACTTGATCAAGGCAGTGCAGGCCAGCGCCGCCGCGCCCGCGCCATTGACCACGATCTTGACCGAACCCAGCTCACGCCCGGTCAGGTGGCAGGCGTTGAGCAAGCCGGCCGCAGCAATGATCGCGGTGCCGTGCTGATCGTCATGCATCACCGGAATCTTCATCCGCTCGCGCAAGGCCTGCTCGATGATGAAACATTCAGGCGCCTTGATATCTTCAAGGTTGATGCCGCCAAAGCTGGGTTCCATCAGCGCGACGGCATTGATGAAGGCTTCGGGATCCTCGGTATCAAGCTCGATATCGATCGAATCGACATCGGCGAAGCGCTTGAACAGCACCGCCTTGCCTTCCATCACCGGCTTGGAGGCGAGCGCGCCGAGATTGCCGAGGCCTAGGATCGCTGTGCCGTTGGAGATCACCGCCACCAGATTGCCCTTGGCGGTATAGCGGAAAGCATCGGCGGGGTTCTCGGCAATCGCCTTCACCGGCACGGCGACGCCGGGCGAATAGGCGAGCGACAGATCGCGCTGGGTCGCCATCGGCTTGCTGGCGACGATCTCGATCTTACCTGGGCGGATCGTCTCGTGATAGAACAATGCCTCGCGGGCGGTGAAGTCGTTGGTCTTTTCGGTCAAATGATCCTCCCCGGGGTTCAGAGCCGCCATAAGCGCCATTGGCCGCGCGCGATAGGGGAAAGGATCGCAGCAGAGCTTCCCGAATCATCGATAGCCACGTTAGGTCCGACGCGATGACCGCCGCTCCCTCACCCACGCCCATGATGCAGCAGTATCATACACTGAAGGAAGCGGCGGGCGATTGTCTGCTGTTCTACCGCATGGGTGATTTCTTCGAACTGTTCTTCGACGATGCCAGAACCGCCGCAGGCATTCTCGATATCGCACTTACCAGCCGGGGGGAGCATGGCGGACAGCCGGTGCCAATGTGCGGCGTGCCGGTCCATGCGGCGGAGAACTACCTCGCCCGGCTGATCCGATCAGGCCAAAGGGTGGCGATTGCCGAACAGGTAGAAACGCCCGAACAGGCCAAGACTCGCGCCAAACGCGAAGGGACGCCGAGTTCGAAAGCGCTGGTGGCGCGCGAGATTGTCCGCTTCGTCACCGCCGGAACGCTGACCGAGGAAGCCCTGCTTGAGCCACGCCGCGCCAATGTGCTGGTGGCGGCCTGCGAGGTGCGAGGGCTGTGCGGGATCGCCGCTTGCGATATCTCGACCGGGCAGATGGAGCTGGAGGAATGCGCCGCCGATCAACTGCCCGCCGTGCTCGCCCGGATTGGTGCCAGCGAACTGGTGGTGCCCGAAGATTGGGACCAAGCGCCCGAAAGCGCCATCCCCCGCCCACGCGGCGGCTTTGCCAGTGACGAGGGCGAACAAGGGCTGAGACGCGTGCACAATGTGGCCACGCTCGATGGCTTTGGCAGTTTTACCCGCGCCATGCTGGCAGCGGCGGGCGGGCTGATCGCCTATCTCGACCATGCCGGGCAGGGCAAATTGCCGCTGCTGCTGGCGCCGGTTGCCCGCACGTCCGATGCCGCCATGGCGATGGACGAGGCGACGCGGGCGAGCCTGGAAATCACCGCATCGGCCAGCGGCACCCGCGCCGGATCGCTGCTGGCCGAGGTCGACCGCTGCGTAACCGGGGCAGGCGCGCGGTTGCTTGCGCAGTATCTGTCGGCCCCGCTAACCAACCACGCGGCAATCGAACAACGGCTGGGGCTGGTCGAGGATATTCACCGCGATCCGCTGCTGCGGGCCGATATGCGTGGGGCACTGAAAGCCATACCCGACCTTGGCCGGGCGCTGGGCCGGGTGGTGGCCGGGCGTGGCAGCCCGCGTGACCTTGGGCAGATTCGCGATGGGTTAAGCGAGGCGCGGCGGCTGCACAGCCTGCTGATGGCGCGGCGGGACCGCCCGGCCCTGCTCGATGCCCTGTTGCCCGCGCTGACCGGCCATGGGGCACTGACCGATCTGCTCGCCCGCGCGCTGGTGCCCTCGCCGCCAACCGAGCGCAGCCAGGGCGGCTATGTCGCGCCCGGGTATGACGAGGGGCTGGACGAATTGCGCGCCATTTCTGGCGATGCCCGGCGGGCGATTGCGGCGATGGAAAGCCGCTATCGCAGCGAGACGGGCGTTGCCGCGCTCAAGATCAGGCACAATGGCGTGCTGGGCTATTTCATCGAAGTGCCCGCCGCCCGCGCCGATCCGTTGATGGCTCCTGACAGCGGCTTCATCCACCGCCAAACCATGGCCGGCGCGGTGCGCTTCAACTCGCTTCGCCTGCATGAGGAGGCCAGCCGTATCGCCGAAGCGGGTGGCCGTGCAGTGGCCGCCGAGGAAGCGCATTTCGAGGAGCTGGTCGGCGTTGTGGTCGCCGCCCGCACCGCCATTGCCGCCACTGCCGCCGCGCTCGCCCGGCTGGATGTAAGCGCCGGGCTGGCCGAACGCGCGGCTGAGGATGGCTGGTGCAGGCCGCAGATGGTC
>CAMDSM010000134.1 GCA_945906905.1 Altererythrobacter xiamenensis
GCCACAACCACGTTGTCGCATGCCCGCACCACCGGCTGATAGTGCATGTCAAGATGCCCGGCCTTGATTGCTTCGCGCAGATATTCACCGATCTGGCGGTGGCGATCAGCGGCACTGGCCAAATCGGTGGCGTAGAAGCGGAATTGCCCGCGCCCGCTACCTTTGGCAGCATAGAGCGCCAGATCGGCGCTTTTCACCAGTTGCTCGCTGGTCATCCCGTCATATGGGGCAACCGCGATGCCGATCGACGCGCCGATCGTCGCCTGATCCTCGCCCAGCGAATAGGGCAGTGAGATCATCTGGATGACCTTGGTTGCCAGGTCGCCCAGAAGGCCGCGGTCGTCCATGTCGGGGATGATGATCTGGAACTCGTCGCCACCCAACCGACCGATCTCGGCAGGCGAGACCACCATCCGCTGCAAGCGCTGGCCTACTTGTCGCAACAATTCGTCGCCCGCCGGGTGACCGAGCGTGTCATTGACCAGCTTGAACTTGTCGAGATCGATCATCAGCAACGCGCAACTGCGCTTGGCGACGCGGAAGGCGGCCATGATCGATTCGAGGCGCTGGGTCATGCGATAGCGATTGGCCAGGCCAGTCAGCGTATCGTATTGGGCCAGGCGCGCTTCGTCCCGGTGGCGCACGAACTGGTCGGTAATGTCCTTGGCGCTGCCCCGGAACCCCAGAAAGCGGCCCTGCTCATCGAGCAGCGGATGCCCGGTCAGCGCCCACCAGTTGTCGTCCGACGTGCCCTGCAGCCGCACCACCAGTTCGCGGAACTTGGCATGGGTGCCTAGGAAAAAGCTCAGCGGGCGTTCGCCGCCGGTTTCGCCGTCATCGCCAGTTGTCTCCACCAGATCGTTCAGCAGCGCGCCCAGCACCTGCCGCGTTTCGCCAAAGCGCTCGATTGCGGAAGGCGAGAGATAGGTGATCCGGCCCTGATCGTCGGTAGCCCAGAACCAGCCGATATTGCTGCTTTCGAAGGCTTCGAGAAGCGCAAGCCGTTCGGCATCGCTGACTTTGCTGCGTTTGGCACTGGACTTGGTATCCGCGCGCGCGGAGCCAAGCGATGAAGCATCGCCCGTCACTTTCCGCAGCATGTCGCGCATCGCCATGGAAGAACCGTTCCCAAGTATTTGGCGGGGAAACCACCCAGCCATCAAGCAAGGCAGTGTAAAGGATCAGCGTTGATAAACTGCTAATGCCTGGCGGGATTGGTCTGGCCCACCGCGCGCGTAATCAGCCAGGCTTGGGGACAGGTTTGCCGACAGTCGGCTTGGCCGCCGCCATTTTCGGCGACGGTCCTTGCACTGCCGTGATCTGCCCGGCCGCGTTGCGTTGCAACGGATTGGCGAACTCCACGCCCATGCGTTCGTCCATGCTCCAGCGGGTGGTGCAGGTGACGAAGTAGTTGGCCGATATCTGCAACTTGAACTCCGTCCCCACCGGCACACTCCACAGCCCTTCGATCAGTGCGCCGCTGGTGGAGATATTGCGGATCGTGCCCTCATACAGGTTGCCCTGATGGTCGAGCACTACCTTTCGCAGCATAGTTTGGCGCGGGGCGCGGGCCGAACGCGGGCCTTTGGCGACTGCCTGCAAACCGGCCGCGAGCCGGGCGTGGGTCGCCTCGCGGTTGAGCGGGCGGTCATAGATGTAGCCCTGCACATGGCTGCAACCATGGCGGCGGACCAGTTCCAGCTCGTCCAAGGTTTCCACACCTTCGACCGTCGTCTCCATCCCCAGCGCATGCGCCAGGCTGGTGATCGAAGCGATGATCGCGCCGTTGCGGCTGCCTGGCTCCGTGGCACCGCGCACAAAGCTCTGGTCGATCTTGATCTTGTCAAACGGGGCCGACTTGAGATAGCCGAGCGAGGAGTATCCGGTGCCGAAATCATCCAGCGCCAGCCGCACTCCGATCCGTTTGAGCGCCCTGAACATGGCATCGGTGCTCTCGTCATCCGACAAGAACACGCTCTCGGTGATCTCCAGTTCCAGCTGGTCAGGGCGAATGCCCGCCGCCGCGATTGCTTGCGCCACCACCGCCGGCAATTGCGGACTGGAAAACTGCAACGGCGAGACGTTGACCGCCACCCGGACATGGCCCAGGGTGTCGTTGACGTGCTTGAAGCGGTCGAGATCGAGCAGGAAAATCGTGCAGGCGCGGTTGGCCTCCTGCTGCGAGGTGAGGATCTTTTCCAGCACGCGGGTGATCTGGAAGCGGTTGGCCAGCCCAGTCAGCGAATCGAAATTGGCCAGCCGCGACACTTCCTCCTGACTGCGCCTGCGCTCGGTCAGATCGGTGCCCGATCCACGAAAACCGATAAAATTGTTAAACCCGTCATAGATCGGGCGGCCACTGATCGACCACCATCGCTCGTTTCCACCGGTGGCAGCGCGCACCGCCAGCTCCTTGAAGGCCGAGCGGGTCGAAAGATGGAACATCAAGGTGCGCTCGCTGGTATCGCTGGCGTCGGCCAGATCGAACAGTGTGACCAGCGGCTTGGTCATCAGCACCTCGGCGTTTGTACCTAGCACCCGCGCTACCGTGTCGGAGACATAGGTCAATTGCGAGCGGCGGTCGGTTTCCCAGAACCAGCCCTGCCCGGTATCCTCGTAGTCCGAGAGAATGTCGCGCGCGCGGTTCTGGGCGCGATCCTGTGCCGAGCGCTGGCGATCCTCGCGCAATTGCACCAGCACTTGCTCACGCCCGGCCAAAGCGAACAGCACCGCAGCTCCCAACAGGCCCATCAGTCCGCCGATCCACAGGTTCGCCAGCACGGCGCCCAACGCCATAGTCCAAGGCGCGGCCAGCGCCAATCCGGGATGCCGCCGCAGATAGAGCGTGGCCATCACGCCGACCATGATCAGAATGATCACCGAAGTCTCCAGCGCCAGACCGCCCGTCGCAAACCATCCACCGATACCCAGACCAAAAAGCAGTTGCGGTACCAGCGGCAGGGTAAAGGTCGCCACCAGGCCACCCGCGCCGCCAACATTGGCCACCAGAATATGCAAACGGGAGACCAATGTCGTCATTGCCAGTGCCAGGGCCAGCTCGATTGTCACCGCCATGCCGGGAAACCGGCCCGTCAAGCCCGCTGCCAACAAGATCGAAACCGCCATCGCCAGCGCCAGATATGGCCAGCCCCGCAGTTCACCATTGACCGCAACGAACGGCGCAAAGGCCCGATCCGGCGCAACTTCACGGCGGGCAGCAAGGCGGCGCTCGGCCTCTTCCGGGTCTGGCTGCGGGACTTCGGAAGGCGGCACCTGGCGCAACTGCGGCGCTTGCTGCTGGATATCTGTTGAGTCTCCCGCAGGCGCGCCAACAATCGCGCGCAAGCGCGGGTTTTCAACCCTGCTTTTCTGACGAGCCGCTTCCATGGGTCTAGCCATGCGCTTGGTGCTTTTGAAAAACAGTTAACTCGGCGGCAAATTCCGCCGCTTCACTGGGATAAGTTTTCCCCCAGTTACTCAGCCTTGGCGGTGACTTGAGCGCGGGCGCAAGACGGTTACTATCGCAGGCGTGGAGAAGGAGCACGCATGACCATGCGGCATATTGCGATTATCGGTTCCGGCCCGGCGGGATATTACACCGCCGAAGCCGCGCAGAAGGCATTTGGCGGTGACGTTCGCGTCGATATTTTCGATTGCCTGCCAGTGCCTTACGGCCTTATCCGGACAGGCGTCGCGCCCGATCACCAATCGATCAAGGGCGTTTCGCGGCGTTATGAAACGGTGGCGCTGAGCGATAATGTCCGCTTCGTCGGCAATGTCAGCGTGGGCAAGGATGTCTCGATTGAGGAGCTGCAAGGGCTGTATGACGCGATTGTGCTGGCAACCGGGGCACCGAAAGACCGCGATCTGGGGATAAGTGGCGCGGACCTTGGCAACGTGTTCGGCAGCGCGGCTTTCGTTGGCTGGTACAACGGCCACCCGCAATTTTCCGCGCTCGACCCCGATCTGTCGGGCCGCACGGCGGTGGTGATTGGCATGGGCAATGTGGCGCTGGATGTGGCACGCATCCTGTCAAAAACGCCCGCGGAATTCGCCGGCAGCGACATTGTGCTCCATGCCCTCGACATGCTCGAAGCATCCAACATCGATCGGATCGTGCTGATGGGGCGGCGCGGGCCGCACCAGATCATGATGACCCCCAAGGAACTGGGCGAGCTGGGCAAGCTGGAACGCGCCAGCCCACATGTGCAGCGCGGCGATTTCCCCGTGGAGGAGGAAGACGCGCTGCTCGAACCGGGCTTGCGCAAAAGCGTCACCGTGCTGCGCCAGTTCGCCGCCATCCCCGAGGATATCCGCGCCGAAAAACCCGTCGCCATTGAGTTCGCCTTTTGCGCTCAACCGGTCGAGATCTTGGGCGAAAACGGCAAGGTAACCGGCGTTGTGGTCGAGGAGACCGAAGTGGTGCGAGGCCGCGCGCAGGGCACCGGACGAACAGCCGTGCTGCCGGCCGATCTGGTGATCGCCTGCATCGGTTATCGCAGCGTGCCGATCCCCGGCGTGCCGTTCGAGGAGCGCGAGGGCCGTTTTGCCAACCTTGACGGGCGGATCATGCCCGGCCTTTACGCCGTTGGCTGGGCCCGGCGCGGACCATCGGGCACGATCGGCACCAACCGCCCCGACGGCTATTCGGTGATCGAGCGGATTGTCGAGGATGCCGAGTGCGGTGGCTTGGGGTCAGGTGGCAAGAAGGGCCGCCAAGGGTTTGATGAACTTGCGGAAAAGCGCGGGCTGGACGTGGTTACCTTCCGCGACTGGAAGAAGATCGAGGAAGCCGAAGAAAAGGCCGCCCGCGATGGCGCGCCGAGGGAGAAATTTGTCGAAGTGGCGGCGATGATTGCGGCGAAGAGGTAGCCGGTCTGCTACCCCGCCCCCGCCTCGCCCAATCGCTGCAGCAGATCGCCCCACTGCACCATGCGGTTACTATATGATTCCATGTGCCGGGTGCACATTTGCGTCGTCTCTGCGAGGTTGAGCACCACGCGTTCGGCAGCCACGCGATCATCGCCTTGGGCAATGCTAACCCCGGTAACCCCTTCATAGTGGCCGACGAAGTAATTGGTCGCCATCATCAATGCCTGTTGCGTGGCCGGATCTTCGACCAATTCACTGGCGACATACGAGGCCCAAATGGCGCAAGTCCGCGCCTCCTCGGGGTCAATCCGTACCGTTTCCTGCGCGGTAACGGGAGCTGCAACCAGCACCACCGCAGCAAGGAAAGCCGCCCGCCGCATCACACCCGCATCGGCATCAGCACATACAACGCCGGGCTCTTCTCATCCTTGCGGATCAGCGTGGGCGCGCCAGCGTCGGCCAGGTGCAACTCCACCGTGTCACTATCAATCTGGGCGAGGATGTCCTTGAGGTAGGTGGCGTTGAAGCCGATTTCCATCGGTTCGGAGCGATAGTCCGCCGCCAGTTCTTCCGCCGCATTGCCGTTGTCGGGGCTGGTGACAGACAGCGTCACCTTGTCCGCCTCGACCGACATTTTCACCGCACGGGTCTTTTCCGTGGCGATGGTGGCCACGCGGTCGACCCCGGCGAAGAAGCTCTTCGGATCGAGCTTGAGCAGCTTGTCGTTGCCCGTGGGGATCACGCGGCTGTAATCGGGGAAAGTGCCGTCGATCAGCTTGCTGGTCAGCACCACGCCGCCCGCCCCGCCCATCGAAAAGCGGATCTTGGACGGGCTGAGATCGACCAACACATTGCCGTCGAGCCCTTCTTCCAGCAGCTTGCGAAGTTCGGCCACGGCTTTGCGCGGGACGATCACATCGGGCATGCCCTCGGCCCCCGCAGGCCGGTCAATCGTGAAGCGCGCGAGGCGATGGCCATCGGTGGCGGCGGCTTTTAGCACCGCGCGATCACCATCATCGGCGACATGCAGGAAGATGCCGTTGAGGTAATAGCGCGTTTCCTCAGTCGAAATGGCAAAGCGGGTGCGATCGATCAGTTCGGCCAGCGTGGCGGCGGGAATTTCAAAGCTGGTCGGCAGATCGCCCTCGACGATCACCGGGAAATCATCGCGCGGCAGGGTCGGCAGCTGGAAGCGGCTGCGGCTGGCCTTGACGACCATGCGGTTGTCCGCCGTCTCCAGGCTGACCTCGGCCCCTTCAGGCAGCTTGCGGGCGATATCGAACAGCAAATGCGCCGATACAGTGATCGATCCGGCCGCCTCCACGCTGTTGGCCTGGACACTTTCGATCACCTGCAGATCAAGGTCAGTCGCCATTATCTTGACAAGCCCATCGGCCGAGGCTTCGATCAGCACGTTAGACAGGATCGGGATTGTGTTGCGCCGCTCCACCACCGATTGGACGTGGGACAGGCAGCGCAGCAGCTTCGCGCGTTCGATGGTGGCCTTCATCGCGTTTCTCAAACCCCTGTTAGCGCCTTGCGGTCGGCCCTTCCCTGACCGGGATAGGCCGGAATCGCTGTGCAGCGCCGGAAAATGGTCGATCCAGTCTTAACCGGGGGGCACGAGGGGGCAAGCGCTCATCTGCTGCAGGGGCGATTCCTTGGGGATAAAGGGGGATATTGGGGAGCGGGTGATGGGGGCGGTGGGGTTTGGGGGTAACATCATGTGTCACGGCAACCGCCGACGGGGAGGAAACAATTACTGTTACAATCAATTACAAGCAGTCTCGACCCGCACCTGATATTATATTGGAAAATCTGGCTATCCGCTGCAAACTCATAGCCGATCAAAGCAAGCGGGACACAGAATCCCGCGTGAGGGGATAATCGTCATGCGTATGCCAGCTCGCCGGCACCTTGTTTCTTTGCTTCTTCCCATAGGCCTTTTGCTCGGCATTGGGGCTGACGCTGCTGCACAGGAAAGCCACGAACATATAGACGCAGACGCTGGCACGCCTTCGTCGGCGGTCAGGACATTGCTCTGGTCCGATCCTGCCACCTGGCCTGACGGGAATGTGCCGGGCGAAGGCGACGAGGTCATAATTGGCCGGGATATGGACGTCGTCCTCGACGTCGATCCGCTGCCCTTACGCAGCCTGACAATCGACGGCAGGCTCAGCTTTTCGGACGATCTCGACATTGGGCTAGAGACCGAGTGGATTTATGTGCGCGGCGGTGAGCTGGCGATCGGCAGTGAGGCCGCACCCTACCGCCACAACGCCACGATCACCCTGACAGACACCGTCCCGGGCGAGAACGTCAACACCATGGGCGATCGCGGGATCATGTTGATGCGCGGCACGCTCAATATGCATGGCGACCGGGAGCACACCTGGTCCAAGCTCGCCGCAACGGCCGCATCCGGCAGCACCCAGATCGAGGTGCTCGACGCCAGCGGCTGGCGGCGCGGCGACGAGATCGTCCTGGCCTCGACCGACTTCGATCCCCGGCAGGCCGAGCGGCGCACCATCGCCGCAATCGCCGGGAACGTGATCACGCTCGATGCCCCGCTGGAATATATGCACTTCGGCGAGATCACTTTCGGCGTCGACGAGCGCGGCGAAGTCGGCCTGCTGACGCGCAATATCCGCGTCGAAGCTTCGGATGACGCGGAAAGCACCTATTTCGGCGGCCACATCATGGCGATGGTCTCCTCGCAAGTTTACGTCTCCGGCGTGGAGCTCAACCGCATGGGCCAGCACCTCACCCTCGCCCGCTACCCGATGCACTGGCACCTCATCGGTGAGGGCCAAGGGCAATACATCAGGAACTCGGCGATCCACGATACCTACAGCCGCTGCGTGACGGTGCACGGCACCAATAATGTGGCTGTCGAGAACAATGTGACCTACAACACCGTGGGCCACTGCTTCTTCCTCGAAGACGGGATCGAAACGGGCAACCAGTTCGTCAACAACCTCGGCATCCAGACCAAGTGTCACCCGACCCTGCCGTGCGAGCCGACCAACCTTACTCTGGCGCATCAGGCCACCACCGGTCAGGCTTCCGAGCATATCCTGATCCCATCGGAC
>CAMDSM010000135.1 GCA_945906905.1 Altererythrobacter xiamenensis
TGCGCATACTTACTCGGCTAGCGGTAGTTTGCTCGCTTTGTGTCGAACCACCCGCGTTCGCTCCGACTGAGACAACCTGAATGGAAAAGCCACCTTCCTTCCCACGCTTACGTGCAGCAGTCACAGCGACATCAATCTCGATTGCGTCTGGTAACCCGACATCAACTCGATGGATAAGCAACGGACCATACTCGTCGGTTACGACTAGACCTCCTCCATCAGGAAGGCGGGTGAAGCGATCTGCTTCCGAAATGCCCCTTAGCACCGCCATAATGGACTGAGAGACAAAGCTTTCGAGCTCAGTTTCGGTCGGCTTCTTTGGTTGATTCTCACCGCTCACCACCACTTCCCCGCCCGCGCCACAAAGCCCGCCCGCGCTTCAATCGCCAAGCCAGCGTTCAGCACGCCCTGCTCGTCAAACTCGCGCCCGATGATCTGCAAACCAAGCGGCAGGCCTTGCGAATTGAGGCCTGCGGGAACGCTCATCGCGGGAAGCCCCGCCAGTGAGGCTGGCACCGAGAACACGTCGTTGAGATACATCGCCAGCGGATCGTCCAGCTTCTCGCCCAGCGCAAAGGCGGCGGTGGGGGTGGTGGGCGCGAGGATTACGTCGCAGAGGGTGAAGGCATCTGCAAAATCGCGGGCGATCAGCGTGCGGACCTTCATCGCCTGGGTGTAATAGGCGTCATAGAAGCCCGCAGACAGCACATAGGTGCCGATCAGGATGCGGCGCTTGACCTCGTCACCAAAACCAGCAGCGCGGGTGGCGGCATACATGTCCTGCAAGCCTGCGCCATCCGGCAGATCGCGCAGGCCATAGCGCACGCCATCATAGCGCGCGAGGTTACTCGAGGCTTCGGCTGGCGCGATGATGTAATAGGCGGGCAGGGCATATTTGGTGTGCGGCAGGCTGATATCAACCACCGTGGCGCCCGCATCCTTCAGCCAGGCGATGCCCTGATCCCAGCTTTTGAGCACTTCGGCGTCGGTGCCTTCCATCCGGTATTCGCGCGGGATGCCGACGCGCTTGCCGGTGAGGTCACCCGAAAGATTGGCGCCCCAATCGGGCACGGGCATGTCGAGGCTGGTCGAATCCTTGGGATCGAACCCGGCCATCGCCTGCAACATGATCGCGCAATCTTCCACCGAGCGCGCCATTGGCCCGGCCTGATCGAGGCTGGAGGCAAAGGCGACGATGCCCCAGCGTGAACAGCGGCCATAGGTGGGCTTGATGCCCGAAATTCCGGTGAAGGCGGCGGGCTGGCGGATCGAACCGCCGGTGTCGGTGCCGGTCGCCGCCGGGCACAAACGCGCGGCGATGGCCGAGCTGGAACCGCCCGAGGATCCGCCGGGAGCCAGCGCGGCATTGCTGCCATCGTTGCGCCGCCACGGCGAAATCACATTGCCAAAATAGCTCGTCTCGTTCGATGAGCCCATGGCGAACTGGTCAAGGTTCAGCTTGCCCAGCATTCCCGCGCCTGCGTCCCACAATTTCTGGCTGACGGTGCTTTCATACTCGGGCACGAAATGTTCGAGGATGTGGCTGGCTGCGGTGGTCTGCACGCCTTTGGTGGCAAACAGATCCTTCATGCCGATGGGCACGCCCGCCAGCAGCCCGGCGGGTTCGCCTGCAGCGCGGGCTTCATCGGCCAGCCTTGCGGAGGCCAGCGCGTGATCGGGGGTGGTGACGATGAAAGCGTTGAGCGCGCCAGCAGCAGCCACATTGGCGTTGAACGCCTCGGCCACTTCCACGGCAGAAAAGGCGCCCGAAGCAACGCCATCGCGGATGGCCTTTACGCCGAGATCGGTGAGATTGGTCATCATTCAATCACCTTGGGCACGCCGAAAAAGCCGTGTTCGGCAGCGGGCGCATTGGCCAGCACCGCATCGCGCCTGCCGCCGCCGGTCAACGGATCGGCATCGACCACGTCCGCGCGCAGCCGCAGCTTCTGGTCGATCACTGCGGTCATCGGCTGGACTGCGGACGTATCAACCTCGCCCAGCTGTTCGACCCAGGCGAGCAGGTTGTTGAATTCGGGCACCATGCGGTCGAGGTCAGCCTCTTCCACCTTGATGCGCGCCAGTGCGGCGATCTTGGCCACTTGTTCTCGGGTTACGGACATAGGGAGGGCACTAGCGGGCGGGCGGGCATGCTTCAAGCGGGTGTTGTGCTATTCCAGCGGTTCACCGATGCGTTCGCCGTTGACGTAGATGGCCCGCCGCGTTTCTTCCCGGATTTCAACGGTGGATTGGGCGTTGAATTCCGGAAATTGTCGCGGCTCCTCCGAAACTTCAGAGGCCACACCATCGCTCCCAAGTTGAATGCGCTGGAAGTTATACCCCTGTATCAGAGCGACGTCTCGCGCACCCTCGGCAGTGGTGCCCAGATCGAGCGCCACACACAATTCACTGCACTGCCAGGGATTGCTCTCGAGATAGGCCAGAACCAGCGCGCGCAATTCCGGATCCTCCGGCTGCACCCGCAATTCACCCGTGAAACCATCGCCCATCTGCTCACGTTGCCAGTCCCACACCCGCTCGGTCTGAGCCTGCGCCGCCTTGGCCAAATCGGCAACTTCGCCCTCACCCGCCGCCAGCCGGGCCAACGCGCGGCGGCCAGCGGGGCCGAAATCCCAGCGCAAGGCGGTAAAGTCGAAGTCCCTTGCGCTCACCCGGCCCGATTGCAGGCGGGTGATCTGGTTGCTGGCGGAAATGCCGCCAAAGTCAATCAGCGGCAGGGCCAGCACCAAGGCCAGCACGCAAGTCGCCGCCGCCAAATGCAGGTTGGCGCGGCGCAGCATGGCGGCCCATGCCTGCTTGCGACCCCGTGCGAGGGCGACCCAATAAGCAATGCCATAGGCCACCGCCACCACCACCGTCACCAGCGCCCACAGCCGCTCTGGTGAGAGGCCGTGCTGGTTGATGCGAATACCCATCGAAATGGCTGCGAACAGCGCCAGCGGCAGCACGCCTGCCGCCAGCACCATGGCCGCAATCCGCATCACGCGGTTGCGACTCAGCGCCTCATCATCCTCGCGGACGATCGAATTGGTGAACACGAAACAGCCGACCGCGCAGGCCAGCAGCACCGGGGTGGCGGCATCGGTTGCATCCCATAGCGCCTGTCCGCCCGAGGCCAGCAGCGCCACAAGGAACACGATCAGCCCCAGCGCCAGCGGAATGGCCAGCAGCGAGAGCACGATCAGCACCACGTTCTGCAAGCTGCCGATGATCTTGAGGTTGTTGCGCAGCACACCCAAAGCCGCGCCGAATGCGCCGGACGACCAGACCCAGCCGAACCATTCCTGGTTCATCGCCTGCTGGATCAGCTCGATCCCCACCAGTTGCAACAGTGCATTGATCAGCACCAGCATCAGCCAGCTCAGCCCCACAAACGCCAGCGCGCCGCCTGCGCTGATGGCATCGGTCCAGACGTGGAAATGGGTGATCTTGTAGTCGGTAGAAAAGCGCGTGCGGTGAAAGCCCGCCTGGAACAGCGGCAGCGCCAGCACCGTGGCAAAGACCCCGGCGGCAAAGGCGAATGGCTCACCCGAATAGGGCTCCTGCATCCACGCCATGTGCCAGGCGAGGCCGCCCATCACCAAGCCGGCACCGAGCGCAAACAGGCCCGAGGCGCGGAATTGGCCCGGGGCCATGCTGAAAGCCGCGCTGAGCGATCCGAAGAACACCAGCGCAGCAGCCGCAGCGCGCCACGGCTTTATCGGCTCGCTGTTGTAGAGGACGTTGTATCTGAACAGCAGGAAATGCAGCAGCAGCCCGGCCAGCGCCAGCATTGCGGCCAGCACCCACGGGCGCAGTGGCCAATCGGCCAGCAAGGTATCAGGAGCGGGGTCAGAAGCGTTCGACACTTGGCTGACCCCGTCCGTCATATCCGCTTACTCCGCCGGAGCGGCATCAGGAGCTGCTGGAGCGCCCTCGCCGCCCTCAGCCTGCAGCTGCGTCATGATCGCGTTGATCTGCGCGGCGCGTTCGGCCAGCTGTTCCTGCGTCATGAAATCATGCAGCGTAATGTCGAAGGTCAGGTCGGCATTGGCCGGGATCGGCGAGCCGGCGGGCGGGTTGGCACCATAGGCCTTCTCTGCCGGGATCGTGACGGTGTAGTGGCCGCCCTTCTGCATTTGCAGCAACGCCTCGCGGAAACCGGGGACGACGCCGCCCATTTCCAGATAGGCACCCTGCGGGATCAGATCTGCGATCTGGGCGGGGATTTCAGGACGCGGGGGCGACTGGTCAAACACCGTGCCATCTTCCAGCTTGCCGACATAATCGACGAACACGACATCGGTTTCGGTCGGGCTTGCACCCTCACCAGCGGTAATCACATCGACATCGACCGAGCCGGGGCGGGCATAGAGCCAGGCCCCACCAACACCGAGCGCGGCACCCAGCACCACACCAAGAATGAACTTCGCCATCGAGCCCTTGGCGATATCGGGCAGCGGAACGCGGGTAACTTCGGCCATGTGACAGTGATCCTGAATATTGTGCGGCAAAAAAATGGGGCGCGAGGAACAAAGCCCTTCGCGCCCCTATTTGGCTTAGCTTGGCGTAAGGCGCAAGCTTACTTGGCGGAACCGTCGCGTTCCATGCGCTTGCGATCCATCTTGCGGGCGCGGCGCACGGCAGCGGCCTTTTCACGGGCGCGCTTTTCGCTCGGCTTTTCGTAATGACGGCGCAGCTTCATTTCGCGATAGACGCCTTCGCGCTGCAGCTTCTTCTTGAGAGCGCGCAGAGCCTGCTCGACATTGTTATCGCGAACGACGATTTGCATAAAAACCAGCCACCTTTTCTAATCTTCAAAACCTGCCCGATTCCCGCTCCACAAAAAGCGCGGGGGGCCGGACCCGTCAAAACAATGATTTTCCCGCCGAATCCGATAAAGGAACGGCAATATGGGGCGCGCCCTAAGCGAATTTGCGGGCAATGGCAAGCGTGGCAAAACACTGCCCGCGGGAATCGGGTGTGAATCTCTTCCGCAAACGCCATCTTGCGTCTAAGGGACGGCCCATGTCCATGACTTCCCCCTTTGTCGCCACGCTCTATGTCGCCGCCGGCGGCGCGGTCGGTTCTGCCGCGCGCTATCAGCTGGGACGCATGATGACCCAGTGGCTCGGCCCGGTCCCGATGGGCGCCTTTCCCTTTGCCACGCTGACGGTGAACACCATCGGCAGCCTCGCCATGGGCCTGCTGGCGGGCGTTCTGATGAGGCTGGGGGGCGATGCGGCGGATGGCTGGCGCTTGCTGCTGGGCGTGGGCCTGCTGGGTGGCTTCACCACCTTCAGCGCTTTCAGCCTGGAAATGACGATGCTGATCCAGCGCGGACAAGTTGGGCTGGCCGGGATCTATGCCCTGCTCTCATTGGGGCTAGGTGTAACCGGACTGATCTTCGGCCTCACCGTGGCGAGGATCGGCGCATGAGCTACGATCCGATGCAGAACAGTGGGCCTGGGAACAGTTCTGACGACGCTGGCAGAAACGCACCTGTTGAGGTGCCGAGCGACGCCAACGTGCGCCTGTTCACCGTTGAGGCCGATGATGACGGCGTGCGGGTGGATCGCTGGTTCAAGCGCCACCTGCCGCAAGTGGGCTTTGCCACCGTATCACGCTGGGCGCGCACCGGGCAGCTTCGGGTCGATAGCAAACGCGTGAAACCCGAGGATCGCCTGACCACCGGCCAGGCCGTGCGCGTGCCACCGGGCGGCGATGATCCGGCCAAGAAGGTGGAAAAGCGCCGCGAGCTCTCGCCTGAGGAAGAAGCGCAGGCCGAAGCCATGCTGATCCGCCGCAGCAAATCGGCGTTGGTTCTCAACAAGCCGCCGGGCCTCGCCACCCAAGGCGGCACCAATACCGCGCGCCATGTCGATGGCCTGCTCGATGCCTATGCCGATGCCGATGAGCCGCGCCCGCGACTGGTCCACCGGCTCGACAAGGATACCTCGGGCGTACTGCTGGTGGCGCGTTCGGCCGGCAGCGCGGCATTCTTTTCCAAGCAATTTGCCGGGCGCGGGGCCAAGAAGATTTACTGGGCGCTGGTGGTCGGTGTTCCCGATGTGAAGCAGGGTGTGGTCGAGGCGCCCATCGGCAAACAGCCGGGCAGCGGCGGCGAGAAGATGCATGTCGATATCGAGGGCGGTCAATCGGCCCGCACACTCTATCGCGTGGTCGACAAGGTTGGCAATCGCGCCGCCTGGGTGGAATTGCAGCCGCTGACGGGGCGCACCCACCAGCTGCGCGTGCATATGGCGGCCATCGGCCATCCGATTGTGGGTGATGGCAAATATGGCGGGCCATCGGCCTTCCTGACAGGTTCGGTCAGCCGCAAGATGCATCTGCACGCCCGCCGCCTGATTATCGACGCACCCGATGGTGACACGATTGACGAGATCGCCGAGCTGCCCGAGCACTTTGCTGCCACCATGGCGCAGCTGGGCTTTGACGAAACGCTCAGCTCTGCCGAGCCTGAGAAGGGCCGCCAGCCGCGTTCAAAGGACCAGGAAAAGCAGGCGGCCAAGGCCTATGCCAAGCAATATCGCAAGGTCCGCCGGGGCGAGCGCCAGACAGGCGAGCGCAAGACAGGCGAACGCAGACCGGGAGAACGCCTGGGAGACGAGCGTAAGACTGGCGAGCGTAAGATTGGGGAACGCAAAACGACTGATCGCAAATCGCCTGATCGCACGACTGCGGAACGCAAACCGCGCGCCGCCGCTTCCTCACGCAGCGCGCCGCCGCGCGCCGCCAGATCATCCGCACCGCGCAAGCCCGGAGGGGTGAAGCCACCGGCCAAGCCGCGCAAGTGAGCACAAGGCTGGCGATATTCGATTGCGACGGCACCTTGTCCGATGGTCAGGCAGGTGTCTGTCAGGCGATGGACACGGCATTTCGTATCGCTGGCCTGCCCGCCCCCAACCCCGCACAAGTGCGCCGGATCGTCGGCCTCAGCCTGCCGCAAGCGGTGATGCAGCTTGCCCCGAAGGCCAGCGAATTGCAGAACCAGACGGCGGTGGCGGAATACAAGCAGGCATTCCGCGCCGCGCGCATGGATGGTTCGCTGCACGAGCCGCTGTTCCCCGGCGTGGCCGAACTTGTCCACCGCCTTCATGCGGGCGGCTGGGCGCTGGGTGTGGCCACGGGTAAAAGCGACCGGGGCCTGCGCGCTACTCTGGCCACCAATGGCCTGCTCGACTGTTTCACCACGCTACAAACCGCCGACCGCCACCCAAGCAAGCCGCACCCAGCGATGTTGCTGGCGGCGATGGCGCAAGTGCAGGCGCTGCCCGAATACACGGTGATGATCGGCGATACTGCCTATGACATGGCCGCAGCGTCCGCCGCCGGAACACATGCCATCGGCGTCGGCTGGGGCTATCACGAAGCGCACGAGCTGATACAGGCCGGGGCCAGTGCCGTGGTCAATTCGGTAACTGAACTTGAGGACATGCTCGATGCAATCACAACCAGATGATGGCCGCAACACCGATCCAGCGCGCGGCCGCTTCATGATAATCCAGCTGATGCGCGTTGCCGGGGTGGCGATGGTGCTGTTTGGCATCGCCATTCTGCGGGGTCTGGTAAATGTGCCCGAATTTGTGGCCTATATGCTGATCGTGATGGGGATTGGTGAGGCTTTCGTGGTGCCGCATTTGCTCGCCCGACAGTGGAGCACCAATGATCGCGGCCCGCCGCGGTGATCAGGCAGCGATGAAGCGGTTTTTTACCGAGGTTGCCACTGGTCCGGCGCAAGGCGGCTGGCAGGTGCTGCTGGATGGACGGGCCGTCCGCACCCAAGGCGGTGTGCCGCAAGTGGTGCCGAGCGCCGCTTTGGCCGAGCTGCTGGCGGATGAATGGCGCGCACAGGGTGAGGAAATTGATCCGCG
>CAMDSM010000136.1 GCA_945906905.1 Altererythrobacter xiamenensis
CGATATCTTCTCCCCGCCATGCACAAGTCGAACCGCCTCCCGCTTGAACTCAAGCGTATAGCGCGCCTTCACTCCGTCCTTCATCCTGATACCCCTTCGCTGATCTGTTCCTATCAGCCAAGGGAGACGTCAGGCAGGGGCAAGCTCAAGAAACTGATCGAGCATTTCGCGGCCTACGTCACAAACAACCACGGCTGGTCTAAGCCCTACCGGCCTCACCTTGGGGGGTATGCAGATGAAGCGGGCGAGAGCATCAGCGGGGATGGCAGGCGCGATGGAGACGGTTACTAGCTGGTTCTGAAGCAGGGGCGTCTCCGCCAGTATCCGTCTGAATCGCACCTCGGCGGCAGGCACACTCAATCTCAGGTTAGGAACTCCGATGAATGTCGAAAATACGAAGTTGAAGGGTTGTTGGTCGGGTGCGGAAGTAGCCTCTTACCTTGATCGAAGTCTGATACCCTTGCGGCTTGCCGTGCGGGACAGTTCCGGATCGCCTTGGGTGCTGTCGCTGTGGTTCCTTTATGAAAACGGCGCACTTTGGTGCGCGACCAACGCCCAAGCAAAACTGATCTCCTATTTGCAGGCAGACGCACAGTGCGGGTTCGAGGTTTCGGGTGAAACACCGCCTTACAAAGGCATTCGCGGCAAGGGGCAGGCTACGCTGGTTCCCGAGCGGGGAGGTGAAATACTCTTACGCCTCTTGGGCCGCTACGGCATTGATCTGGAGAGCGGTCTGGCAAAGTCGTTGCTGGCGAAGGTCGAGCAGGAAGTGGCTATCTGCATCACGCCCAGCAATATCAGCAGTTGGGACTTCTCTTCGCGTATGGTTGGCGCAACGTCGGCAGGCTGCAGAACTTAATATCACGCAGGATAAGGCAGCTGGGACACGATTGTTGTGGCTAGGAGGCGGACAACTTTGGTTCGATTACATTCATGATCGCCTCTGCCGCAGCTTCAGCGCCAGCCAGAGTAGGGTGGAAGGCAGCACCCTTTACAGGGCGTGCAGCATTTACCCACGGCTGACTAGAGCACGCATCGTGCCCTGCCGATAGTAACGCTATATCGACAAGAATTGCGTCCGATTGAGCGACAACGGAGCGCGTAACTTCGGCAAGTCTCCTTTCGACCTGTCGCATGGTCGCAGCTTGCGCTTCAGTTAGGCCCAAAGATGGGCAAACGCCCACATCGGGCAGGATTATGGGATATGTTGCGACCACGATCTGCGCATTTGGCGAACGCCTTCGAGCTTCGTTCAGTGTTGCTTCCAGATTGGCGGCCATTGAAGGAAAGTCTCGGGCCTCCATATCCTTGATGCCATTCCAAAAGATGCGGATCATCCGGCCCATAAGGTCCTTGCGGTTGCTGAACGCCGCGGCTGTGAGATCACCGACAAAGCGAATATCATTGCCACCTGCCGTAAGTGTGATGAGTCGGGTCTCGGGATCAAGTGCGTCGAGTTGCGGGCCCAGCCCCATTTGGCCCCCATGAAGGACGTGGCGGAGGGTGGACCCGGAGGAAGTCATGTCCGCGAAGGAAGGCACATTGAGACGCCTGGCAAGGATCTGAGGATACCCATTCACACTTCGCATCGAAATATAGGGACTCGCCGGGTCACGCGGGCCAAGCCCGAGTCCAGCCGCAAAGGAACTTCCCAGGGCCACATAAAATGGCTTCGCGGGCGTGCGCCCGTGCAGCCGTGCCGTTGTAAAATCTGCCATTGTACCGTTGTATCGGGGTGGTGATCTCAAGACCATCTACATACGATGCCATCCCAGCTAGTGTCCGCAATGTTGTCGAGTCCGGAAGGGCCGGCTTCAGGTGATGGGGGATGTAAATCCGGCAATAGTGAAATGATGGCTGAGCGTTGGTGCCTGATTGGCAACTTGTTTCGTCGTGCGCAGTATGAAGTCGACCTACGGTCCTACGGCGAAATGTTTGAGGGTTCCATTTAGGGAACTTGAACAATCGGCGCCAAAATCGCTCAAATTCAAGATTTTCCTGGCGGTGGGAGAGAGCTTGCGGACGAACTCTCTCGGAATATATTCCTATGATTTTATGACCTTTTTGGGTGTTTGAGTTGCCACCTAATAAAGCTCCTTTGCCAGCATAACAGAAGCCCCGCGAGCTTAAGGGCGTCCGTATTGACCAACGAACAAAGTCAACAACAAGTGCGGAGCAGCTACGACTGAGAGCAGCCGGAAAGCTTCCGCGGACATGGTAAGCGATTGACCTGAGATAACTCCGGGCGTGATCAAAATTGCGAGGGCGAAACAGGCGAGGCACATCAGGCCGCCATAAAGCAGGAACCGCGCGCCAGACCACCCCGGCAGCGTCGCCGCCACGCCTCGCATTTGGAGCGGGGAATGCAGAAAGACAAAATAGAGCAAGAACCCTACCTGCGGCGGGAGAATTGCAAGCGCTCCGAACGCCGCAAACTGAGCCGTTGCCCATCCGGTATCGTTGCCACGGACTGCAAACAGAAGCCCGACCAATGTGACAAGCACCGCCACGGGCGTGAAGGCAATGATAACCCGGCGGACCCAGTCTGCCTCAGGGCCAGCCATCGCAACGAAGATCGCACTGACAGCGTCAGGATGCGCAAATGCAGGGATGCACAAGACCGACGCGCCCGCCATGGTGCGCAACAGGCCAGATTCCAGCATGCGCCAGTCTTCTCCGAAATGCACCGCGGCAAGAGCGAGAAACAGGCAGAGTGTCAGGATAGGGGCGACAGCCCACAAGACAATCATCAAGCCAGCTACGCCGATATAAGCGAAGATGAACACTGCTGCGGCAGACGGACTCAAGTTCAGGGCAGACCGCGCGATGGCTATGTCAAATGCACCGTGCGGTAACCCGCCGATCAACATCAGAACCGCAGCCACAGCCAGAAACCAATTTCCTGTCAGCGGTGCATCAAGGACAAACCCAAACGCCAAAACGACGAAAGCAGGCCAGAAAAATCTCGGCACCGGGACGTACGCTGGGTACGTACCGGTGCCGCTGGTCGGCAGGGAACCGAGAACGGTGATCGGCCGAGCAGATTTCATTTTACGTTGCTGCCGTCGCTTCCGCCTCGGACTTCCGAACTGCAATCATCCAAATTAGGATGCCGACAGCTGCCTTGGCGAGCAGGTCAGCAATAGTGTAGCCGATCTGGATCGCGGTGATCGCCGACGCACCCGAAATTTTGGCGTAGGGCGCCATGAACACGATGGGGTAGAAGCCCCACGATGCGAAGGTCAGCAGGCGGGCCTTTTTGACCAGTTCGCGCACGTTTTCTGGCTGGCGCTCGATCGACGCCCCGAGCCCACTGAACAGCTCCCATACAATGTAAAGGAAAGGAATGGCGGACAGCGTGCCCCAAAGCGCACGGGCCGGAATGTCCGTCGCAATTTCGCCAGGGTAGCCGAGCACAATCATGAGCGCGGCAGCAGAGCCGAGCTTCACGGACTTGCTCACGGTCTCTTCGCGAGAAAGGCGCATGACAAGGACAAGTTCGATCAAAAGTAGCGGCACCGTCAAGAGCCAGTCGACGTAACGATAAGCATCGTTAAAGGCATAACCGGTTGCGGACAGGACGCCGTCCTTTAATTCGTAGGCGCCCTCCCAACTCTGGAAAATCCGCAAATAATGATAGGCGGCGATCGCACATACTAAACCTGAAATAGTGACGGCTGTTTTATAATTAGATGAAACTTGGGATCGGCTTAACCATAGAAATAGAGTTGCTGCAGCCATTGTGGCTAAAGCGAACGAAAACGCATTATAAACCAATGAGTACTGTAATATACTAATCATTTTCATTGCATCCTCAATAATAGTCTATAATCAATAGACCAACAAATTTATGGGATTATTAATACAGCAACATTACCCCGTTTCACTTCCAGATTAAAAATTAATTTCGGTCGGATCACTGACATAGACACAGTAGACACCATGAGATGTCAATACGACCTTTAGGTCATCCTTGACTTCACCAAACACGATGCGGAGGTTCATCTACTGAACTTCCGTAAGATCAAAGGACAGCGCGAAAGGATGATGTCCTGGCCCATGCCCGCAAGAGCGGCGCGCGCCGTTTCGGCCATCATCGCCATCGCCTTCGCGCAAGAGATGTCAGGCTTGGTTCTGTCGGCATCCAGCGCCGGGGACTTATCTTCCATTCGGATTCGCGGCAGCCCGTATGCCAGCAACGATTACCGCAAGCTCATCACCGAGTTCAAAATGACGACTGATTGGCATTACAACACACGCCAAATGTTTAGCCGGGAACAGCTTTCTGCATCGCGTCGGTGCGCAGAGCCTTGAGCGTTAAAAGCCAAGCATATATCGGCCACGAATGGCCATGAAAGACACCAGCCCGCAATCTTCACGCGCACTGCCGCCCATTGCACATTGGCTCGGCTTGGCTGGGTTGCTGCCGCAAGTCGCTGCCGTGCTTCTCATTCTTGCCGGCGATCCTGTGTGGCGCTTCTCGGCAGCCGCAATGGCCTTTGCTTATGCCGCATTGATCTTCAGTTTTCTGGGGGGGATGTGGTGGGGGCTTGCTGCGCGCGACGCTGACGCGGCGCCGTCCTGGATATGGATTGCTGCGGTCGCCCCGCCGCTGATCGCGTTGGGCTCGGCATGGCCGTGGGCGGTTGGAGAACCTTGGCCGAGGCCGTCGCTTGTGCTGCTTGGGGCCAGCTTGATCATATCACCGGCGATCGACCATCGCCTCGGCCGGCTCGGCCTCTGCCCCGATGGCTGGCTTGTCTTGCGCTTATGGCTCTCGTTTGCCTTGGGCGTTCTCACCGTGATTGCCGGGCTTGCCGCCTGATCATTCTCCAGACAGGCGGTGCGCCAGCCGCTGCAAGGCTGGCCGCCCCTTCAGGAAGAGCCGATACAGCCTCTCGAGCAGCCATAAGAATGGCAGAAACTTCGCCGCCAGCCACAGCGGCCGCAGCAGCGGAATGGCGCGCCACATCGCGGCAAACGCTGCTGCACCCGACAGCATGGTACCGTCCTCGCAGGCATGAAAGCGCTTTAGCAGCGAAGCAGAATCGATCGGGCAAGATTGCGGCTTCTCGTCGATCGCGATGAAGCAGATCCGCTCTGCTCGGTCGAGCCGACGCATCAAGGCGATCTCGCGCCTGCAAAGCGGGCATGCCGCATCGTACCAGATCAGCAGTTGGTTCACGTCCCCGCCATAGATAAAGGGGGACGACAAGTCATCTGGGGCGCGATTGTGAAAACACGCAAGAAGGCCGATTTCCCGACCAAGGTCTGCGCGACCTGCCAGCGCCCTTTCGCATGGCGCAAGAAATGGGCCGCCGTGTGGGACCAGGTGCGCTACTGTTCGGACCGTTGCCGCGGCCAGCGCCAATCATCCGCGCCCAGCACGGGTACCGGCAATGACTGAGATTCGCCTGATCCTCGGCGACCAGCTGTCTCCGTGCCACAGCTGGTTCGACCACGTCGATCCGAATACCATTTATGTTCTGATGGAGGTGCGGCAGGAAACCGATTATGTCCGCCATCACGCTCAGAAGATCATCGCCATATTCGCCGCAATGCGCGATTTTGCCCGGCGCTTGCGCGATATCGGCCACCGGGTCGAATATCTCGCCATCGATGATCCAGCCAACCTCCAGTCGCTCACGGCCAATCTGGACAAGCTGATCGCTCAGCAGGGGGCCACCCACCTGTCATGGCAGGCACCCGACGAATGGCGTCTGGATCAGCAACTGGCCGACTATGCCGCCGGTCTCATGATCCCGGCGCGGATGGTCGACAGCGAGCATTTTCTCTCCGCCCGCGATGAGGCCGCAACCCAGTTTGCCGGGCGCAAACAATGGCTGATGGAGAGTTTCTATCGCCGGATGCGCCAACGCCACGACTTGCTGATGGATGGATCTGGCCGTCCCGTCAGCGGGCAATGGAATTTTGATGCCGACAACCGCAAGCCATGGGCCGGCGCCCCGCCCGAACCCAGCGACCCTCGGCCGCACCACGACCATAGCGAGCTTTGGCAGACGATCATGGCAAGCGGCGTCGACAGCTTCGGCACCCCCCATCATCGCGATTTTCGTTGGCCGCTCAATCGCGACGAGGCGCTAGTCATGCTTGATGGCTTCGTTCGCCATGCCCTGCCCCGCTTTGGCGATTTTCAGGACGCGATGCACAGCAAAGCCACACACCTGTTCCATTCGCTTCTGTCGTTCGCGCTCAACGTGAAAATGCTCCGCCCGCGCGAGGTCATCGATGCCGCAGTTGCAGCTTTTCAAACTGGTCATGCACCGCTCGCCGCGGTTGAGGGCTTCGTCCGCCAGATCCTTGGCTGGCGCGAATATATCCGCGGCGTCTATTGGGCGCGGATGCCCCACTATGCCGAGGTAAATCATTTCGGCCATACCACGCCCCTGCCGGGCTGGTTCTGGACCGGTAAGACCAAGCTGCGCTGTGTCGCCCATGCGCTTGGACAGTCGCTTGATGGGGCCCATGCGCACCATATCCAGCGGTTGATGGTGATCGGCAATTTTGCGTTGCTTGTCGGGCTAGACCCGCAGGAGCTGCATCGCTGGTATCTGGGAGTCTATATCGACGCCTTCGAATGGGTTGAACTGCCCAATACGCTTGGCATGAGCCAGTATGCCGATGGGGGAGCACTCGCGACCAAGCCTTACGTTTCATCGGCGGCCTATATTGATCGGATGAGCAACTATTGCCGCGGCTGTCACTATGATCGCAAGGCGCGTATTAGCGATGATGCCTGTCCATTCAACGCGCTCTACTGGGATTTTTTCGATCGCAACCAGCCAATGCTCGTAGCCAACCACAGGCTCGGCATGACCTTCCGCCAGCTTGAGAAGATGGGGGAAGAAACCCGCCGGGCGATTAAGCAGCGTGCGGCATATATCCGGGATCACCTCAACGATGTTTGACCTATGAACATTGCTTCTGCCGGAAAAACCCCTTGGCCAAAATATCGCCAACTTCAGCCAGTCTTGAGTCCGCAGTCATAGTTTCCGGATTAGGCCCACCAGGTGCCCAGCTAAAGACCGGCTGAGGCTGCGGGTAAAGCTCTGCCACGAGTGAAGGCTTTTTCGCGATCAGCGCGAGCAACACCTTAGCGGATCCGGTAGGCTGCCTGCGGCCTTGCTCCCAGTTCATCAAGGTACACTCAGGGACGCCAATGCTATATCCCTTCGCTGATCTGTTCCTATAAGCCAAGGGAGACGTCAGGCAGGGGCAAGATCAGACCTCGCCGCCAAGGCCATCAACCATGATCCTGATCTTGTCCTCGGAAAAAATGGTTGCGTTTTGCGAAAAAAATTCGTTAAATTAAAAATCAGAAAGGAAATTAAGTATGACTTGCAAAATTTGGTCTTCATTGCTGTTTACCGCAACTGCTTTGAGCAGTTTAGTGGTAACCCCGGTTCTAGCGCAGGAATCGACTGGCATTGAACAGCAGCGCAGCGGGCTTACCGACATCGTAGTTACCGCCCGCCGCCGCGAGGAAAACCTTCAAGATACTCCGGTCTCAATCACCGCAGTCAATGCCACGATCATCGAGGAGCGCGGGATCGAAAATTTCGTCGACCTGGCAAAAATCGTTCCGAACGTGAAGATCCACGATAATCCAGGCGGAATTGGCGGAGCGGCAATCTGGATGCGCGGCATCGGATTTGCCGATGCCGTTATCGGCAATGATGCGCCGTTTGGTTTCTATATCGACGGCGTTCCCTTCGGCCGCATCTCTACGGCGGGCATGGACA
>CAMDSM010000137.1 GCA_945906905.1 Altererythrobacter xiamenensis
CAGCATGACCGCGATCATTGATATCCATGCCCGTGAAATCCTCGATAGCCGGGGAAATCCCACGGTAGAAGTGGACGTTTTACTGGATGATGGCAGCTTTGGCCGTGCCGCCGTTCCCTCTGGCGCCAGTACCGGCGCGCATGAGGCGATGGAGCTGCGCGATGGCGATGCCGCGCGCTATCACGGCAAGGGCGTTCTGAAGGCAGTTGATGCAGTCAACGGCGCGATCACCGACGCGCTGCTGGGCGTCGACGCCGAGGATCAGCGCGATATCGACACCATCATGCTGGAGCTGGACGGCACCGCCAACAAGAGCAACCTTGGCGCCAATGCCATCCTCGGCACCAGTCTGGCGGTGGCCAAGGCGGCGGCCAATGCGCGCGGTCTGCCGCTCTATTCCTATATCGGCGGGGTTTCGGCCCATGTCTTGCCCGTGCCGATGATGAATATCATCAATGGCGGCGAACATGCTGATAATCCGATTGATTTTCAGGAATTCATGGTCATGCCTGTGGGTGCTGACACGCTCGCCGAGGCGGTGCGCTGGGGAGCGGAGATATTCCACACGCTGAAGAAGGGCCTGTCTGACAAGGGCCTGTCGACCTCGGTCGGCGATGAAGGCGGCTTTGCCCCCAACCTTGGCAGCACCCGCGACGCGCTGGATTTCATCATGGCCAGCATCGAAAAGGCCGGCTTCCGTCCCGGCGAGGATATTGCGCTGGCACTCGATTGCGCCTCCACCGAATTCTTCGCCGATGGCCGGTATGACATGGCGGGCGAGGGCACATCGCTGTCCCCATCCGAAATGGCCGACTATCTGGCCGAGCTGTGCGCCGCCTATCCGATCCGCTCAATCGAAGATGGCATGGCCGAGGATGATTTCGAAGGCTGGAAGCTGATCACCGACAAGATCGGGCACAAGGTGCAGCTGGTGGGCGACGATCTGTTCGTCACCAATCCGGTGCGTCTGGCGATGGGGATCGACAAGGGACTGGCCAATTCGCTGCTGGTCAAGGTCAACCAGATCGGCACGCTGACTGAAACGCTGCAAGCGGTCGATATTGCCCACCGTGCCGGTTACACCAGCGTTATGAGCCACCGCTCAGGCGAGACCGAGGATGCGACCATCGCCGACCTCGCCGTCGCCACCAACTGCGGCCAGATCAAGACTGGCAGCCTCGCAAGGTCAGACCGGCTGGCCAAATACAACCAGCTGATGCGGATTGAGGAAGAGCTTGGCGCGAGTGCGGTCTATGCTGGCCGGGCGTGTTATGGGCGGTTGCGGTAGGGCAATTAGCCTTAACGTCTCACACTTCGTCATTGCGAGCGTAGCGAAGCAATCCAGGGCGGTTTATGCGGCTCTGGATTGCTTCGCTCCGCTCGCAACGACGACACCTTGAATGGTCGGCAGACAGCCCATCATCACACGCCGGCCTGAAAATGTGATGGCCTGTGGCTGACCTCTTGTGACGATCGAGCCGTTGATAGCGCACTTTCCTACAGCACGTCGCAGGTGGCATGTCGGACACTGCTCTTTGACATGTTCGACACCCACGCCCTTCGCCCGGGGGGGCAATTTCGCCATGCGCAATCAGGCGTAGTGTTTTTCAACGTCAGAACAGTGTTCCATCCGTTCCAAGCGTGCTCCACGTGCGACGAGTTGAGTGATTCAGCCGGGGCCGGACGCAACCACCAGACGATAGCCCACATCCAATTCGACACACGATCTGAGCGCGCCAAATTGCGCATCCCAGTCACCGCTCGCCAGATCGCGCGCGAGCAAGGCAAGCTCCTGCTCACATCCGCCCAGTGCATGGAAAGATGAGATCGCGTCGCGCAAATGCGGATCGAGGTAGCATTCCGGTCGCCGCCAATAGGAATAGAGGAAGCCGTCGAGGCAATCGTGCGGGATCAGCAGCGGTGTTATCGCTACCGCGCCCAGCCAGCGGGCGTAAAAGTCCATCGGCGGCATCTGGCCCGCATCAAGTTGGCGCAGGCCGGGGATGTAACCGTCGAGCCAGTTGCCGGAATGCGCCGGATCGAAAGTGACCAGCACCACCGGCCCGCGCGTCACCCGACGCAGTTCGCGCAGGCCCCGCGCCTGATCGGACCAGTGATGCACTGTCAGCACCGCCATGCCCGCGTCGTAGCTGTTATCAGCGAATGGCAGGTCTTCGGCGCTGGCCTGCACTGCCGGATAGGCGGTGGGTGGGCGCTGGCGGATCATCTCTGCCGACGGCTCCACCGCCATCAGATCACGCCCTGCAGGCTCATACGCACCGCTGCCTGCGCCGATGTTCACAATTCGCTGTGCATCGCCCAAAGCCGCCGCGATTGTGCCAGCGATGCGCGGATCAGGTTGGCGCGGACCGGTGTAGCCGCGTCCGATGGCGTCATACTTGTCCGGCATGATCGGCGCGGCTCAGCTACCCGCCGCGCTCAGCCGCGCAAGCTGATCCGCGCTCAACGTCAGGTCCAGCGCCTCAAACTGCATGTCCAGCTGTTCGGGCTTGCTGGCGCTGGCGAGCGTTGCCGTGATGGCGGGTTGGGCCAGCAACCACGCCAGCGCCACCGCGCCATGACTTGCGCCGGTTTCGGCGACCACGGCATCGAGTGCGGGGAGGACTTTCAGGCCTTGATCGAAGAAGCGCTCTATGCTCGATCCCCGGTTGTGCAACGCCAGATCCTCGCGGCTGCGGTATTTGCCAGTGAGGAACCCGGCGGCGAGGCCAAACCATGGGAAATGCGCGATATCTTGTGCCACACAAAAGTCGCGCAGTTCCGCCGGAAAGGCCTCTCGGCAGACAAGATTATATTCGTTCTGCAACACGGTGAAGCGCGCATAACCACCTGCATCGGCAGCGGCATTATGCGAGGCGAGCCGGGCGGCGGTGTAGTTTGAACCGCCCAGTTCGCGGACCTTTCCTGCCTTCACCAGCGCATCGAATCCGGCGGCGACTTCGGCCTGATCGGTGCCCACATCATCGCGGTGAGCGTAATAGAGATCGACATAATCGGTGCGCAGGCGCTCCAGCGATTTCTCCAGCTCTTCGGCCACTTTTGCGGGGGCGAGATCACCGGGTTTGCCGAACATGCCGGTCTTGGTGGCGATCCGCATTTCGGCCCTGCACCCGCGCGATTCCAACCACTTACCGATCACCGCCTCGCTCTCGCCGCCGACGTGCCCCGGCACCCACACCGAATACCCTTGCGCAGTATCGACCATCCGCCCGCCAGCCTCGTAGAAGCGGTCAAGCACGGCAAAACTGGCACTTTCATTGGCCGTGAAGCCGAACACGTTGCCGCCCAGCACCAGTGGCAGGCCCGCCAAGGAGGCATGGTTCACTGGAAATGCGCTTTCAATTCGAGCAAGCGCATCGCCGCTTCGGCAGCCCCTGCGCCCTTGTTGCCCTGCGCGGGATCAGCGCGGTAAATCGCCTGCGCTTCATTCTCGGTGGTGAGGATGCCATTGCCGACCGCAATCCCGTCCATCGTCAGGGCCAACAGCCCACGCGCGCTTTCTCCGGCGACAATTTCAAAGTGATAGGTCTCACCCCGGATCACCACGCCCAGCGCCACAAAGCCATCATAGCGCCCGCTCTCCGCTGCCGTCGCGATTGCGCCGGGCAGTTCGAGAGCGCCGGGAACGGTCAACAGCTCGACCACATGGCCCGCCGCTTCCAGCGCACCGCGCGCGCCTGCGATCAGCATGTCATTGAGATGGGAGTAAAAACGCGCTTCAACGATCAGGAATTTGGCCATTGCGGGTTATCCTTCCGAAGTGATCGGCAGCTCGCCGACTATCGACAGGCCATAGCCTTCCAGGCCGACCAGCGCATGGCGCGTATTGGTCAGCAGCACCATGTCACGCACGCCCAGTTCTGCGAGAATTTGCGCACCGACGCCGTAGTCGCGCTGTTCGGGCGGAGCATCTTCGATCGCCTTTATCGGGTTGCTTTCGGTGTTCTGGCGGATGGCGCGGGAGATGGTGTCTTCCGTCGGGCGGCTGATCAGCACGACTACCCCGGTGCCAGCATCGCCGATCATCCGCATCGCCCCTTCGAGCAGGCCGGAGCGCGCGGTATCAGCAGCGAAGATGTCTTCCAGAATGGCCATCGAGTGCATCCGCACCAGAGTGGGCTGGTCGGGGTCGATATGGCCTTTCACCAGCGTCATGGTCTCGGACTTGGTGGCCTTGTTCCAGAAGCTGATCGCCCGCCATTCCCCGCCCCAATGGCTGCGAAAGCGGGTTTCGGCGCGCAGTTCGACTAGGTGATCGTGCTGGCGGCGAAAAGCGATCAGATCGCGGATGGTGCCGATCTTGAGGCCGTGCTTGCGCCCGAAGCGGATCAGATCATCCATTCGGGCCATGGTGCCGTCCTCGTTCATGATCTCGCAGATCACGCCTGAGGGATTGAGACCAGCGAGGCGGGAGATATCCACGGCTGCCTCGGTATGGCCGGCGCGCACAAGCACCCCGCCTTCGCGTGCCACCAACGGGAAAACGTGGCCGGGGGTGACGATATCATCCGCGCCCTTGGAGGCATCGATGGCGACCGAAATCGTCCGCGCCCGGTCTGCCGCGCTGATCCCAGTGGTCACCCCTTCGCGCGCCTCGATCGCCACGGTAAAGGCGGTTTCGTGGCGGGTGCGGTTCTTGCGGCTCATCAGATCGAGGCCCAATTCCTCGACCCGGGCGCGGGCCAGCGCGAGGCAGATCAGGCCGCGACCGTGGGTGGCCATGAAGTTCACCGCATCGGGCGTGGACATCTGCGCCGGAATGATCAGGTCGCCCTCATTCTCGCGGTCCTCATCATCGACCAGAATGAACATCCGGCCATTGCGCGCCTCGTCGATGATCTCGGTGATCGGGACCAGCACTGGCCGATCATCATTCTCGGCCATAAACCGGTCGAGCTTGGTGAGGGTTTCCGCAGTGGGATTCCAGCTTTCCAGAGTGCAATCGCGCAAGGAATTGACATGCAACCCCGCCGCTCTTGCCAGGCCGGCCCGGGTGATTTTACCCTCGTCGATTGCTTCGCGCACGCGCTGTATGGTGATTTCCTGCATGGGGTACAGCCGTAAACACATTATAATGTGATGGCAAGAGGTGGGTATCACATTACTAAAGGCCATCATTCTCGGTTGCGTCGTGAACGACTGCGAAGCATGGTGGACTAATGAACACTGATAAGCAGAATCACGAGGATCTTCTCACCGGCTTTCGCGATGCGATGCGCCATGTTGCCGCCACGGTCTATGCCGTGACCACCAGGCACGAGGGAAAGCCCTTTGGCATTGTCGCCACTGCGGTCAGCTCGCTGAGCTTTGATCCCCCGTCGCTGCTGGCCTGCATCAACCGCAATGCTTCGCTCCATGCGCCATTGCTGGCCTCGGGACATTTTGCGGTCAATGTGCTGGGCCAGGCCAACCGCGAAGTGGCCGATCAGTTCACCGATCCTTCGCAGACTGACCGCTTTGCCAAGGGCCAATGGGAGGACGTTGCGGGCATGCCGGTGCTGGCAAACGCGCAGTCGAGCTTCGTTTGCCGCTTGGCCGATGTGCATGATTTTGGCACCCACAGCGTGATTTTTGGCGAATTGCTTGTGGCGCATCACCGAAACAATGCCTTGCCGCTGACCTATTTTGACCGGCGCTATCTTGAAAGTGGAGCGGCGTAAGCTCATTGATTTGCAAAGGGACGGTCGCGCAATTCCAGCAAGTGCGTCGCGGGTGAGGGCAGTGGGCGGGCCGTCAGATAATCAGCGATCTCCCGCCGCAGCTCCCGTGCCCGTTCGCGCCGAGAAGCGTAACGGCGGCTGCGCAAAAAGCCGCTGTTGAGCGCGCGCCCAATTGCCGATTCCCACATTTGCGGGGCGATTTGGGGATCATATCCGGCATTGGCCAGCAGATGAACCGACAGCAGATCGGCCTCCAACTCAACCTGGCGCGAGAGGCGGCGGATATCTTCAGCAGACAAGTCACCCGCATTGAGGCGGCGGCGGTGTTCGAGCACGGCATGGGCCAGCTCATGCGCGAAGGTGGCGGCCAGACCATTATCGTCCAGCAATGTCACCATGCCAGAGCTGATCTGAACCACCCGCCCATCTGCCCTGGAGATGCGCGCACCATCGGTCAGCACTTCGACCAGTGCCCGGCATCCCGTCGGCGCGGCGAGCTCTCGCACTTCGACGGTGGCTGCACGGCGGATGGTCAGCGCCACCGGGGCCGAGCTTGTAGCCAGCACATCGAACACCGCATCGCGCCGGGGATAGCCAGCAGCCAACGCCAGATCATCGACCGCCAGTCCTCCTACAGCCAGAACACCATCGCCCAACTGTATCCCAGCCCGCTCCGCCGCTGAAGCGGGCAGCACCTGCGCCACTGCCACCTGTCCGTTAGCAAACCACCCCGCCTGTGCTGCGCCATATTGGTCCCGACTGTGTAGGATTAACCCGGTGAGCGGCATCGTGTTGCGGCACAAATGCACATTCGCGCCCATGATCCGCTCTGCCACTACAGCCAACCGCAAGTCCTGCGCCCACAGTGCTGCCTGATCCTGCGCGCGCAATGGTGTTGGCAGAAGCATGGTCATGAGTATTAAAAGGGCGAAAAAGCGGCGGATCATAATATCCTTTTGCAGATTGGCGCGCGGTTAGGAAATATGCGCTAGAAGCGGCAGTGATAGAGAACGGCGGTTGGAGTGAATATGCGCTATCTGGTGACAGGGGCGGCGGGTTTTATCGGTGCTGCGGTGGCCGATGCCCTGCTGGCGCGCGGCGATGCGGTGCTGGGGATCGACAATCTCAACGCCTATTATCCGGTGGCCTTGAAAGAGGCGCGGCTGGCCCGTGTTTCGGAAAACAAAGGCGCGCGTTTCGCCTTTGCCAAGGTCGATTTCGCCGATCATGGCGCGCTCGATGCGGCACTGGTCGGTGAGCAATTCGACCGCATCATCCATCTGGGCGCGCAGCCCGGCGTGCGCTATTCGATCGACAACCCGCGCGCTTATATTGAGGCCAATGTGGTCGGCCACCTCAACCTGCTCGAAGTGGCGCGCCATCGGCAAGTTCAGCACATGGTCTATGCCAGTTCCAGCTCGGTCTATGGCGGGGCCGAGAAAGTGCCGTTTTCGGTGGAGGACCGGGTCGATCATCCGCTTTCGCTCTATGCCGCGACCAAGAAGGCCGATGAGCTGATGAGCGAGACCTACGCCCATCTCTATCGCATCCCGCTCACTGGCCTGCGCTTCTTTACCGTCTATGGACCGTGGGGGCGGCCCGATATGATGGTGTGGATGTTCACCCACAAGATCCTGACCGACCAACCGATCCCGGTGTTCAACCACGGCGAGGTGTGGCGCGACTTTACCTATATCGATGATATCGTCTCCGGCGTCATAGCCGCCGTCGATCGTCCGCCCGCCGATGATGGCGCGCTGAAAGCAGGTGGCAGCACCACGCCCCATGCTCTCTATAACATCGGCAACCACCGGTGCGAGAAGCTGACCGATGTCATCGCCGTGCTCGAGACCGCCTGCGGTCGCAAGGCAGTGATCGACCTGCTGCCGATGCAAGCGGGTGATGTGCCGCGCACCTTTGCCGATATTGGCGCGATCAGCCATGATCTTGGCTATGCTCCCACTACTTCGGTTGATCTGGGCATCCCACGCTTTGTTGACTGGTATCGCCGCTATACTGGCCTGTAACCCAGCACCTGCGGCCCGACTTCATCCCAAT
>CAMDSM010000138.1 GCA_945906905.1 Altererythrobacter xiamenensis
GGGGGCGAGAACCGAGAGGTGCCGAAGAAGTTTCATCTGTATCCACTACCATGCAGGCCGCGCCTGTCCAGCGGGCGTGTAAATGGGACGCAAAATGATTTGATTGTCCCCCACGCCAGCCAATGAGCCAATTGACCAGCATCATGGACCAAGGATCGACCAGCG
Source organism: Altererythrobacter xiamenensis (assembly GCA_945906905.1). Lineage (GTDB taxonomy): Bacteria > Pseudomonadota > Alphaproteobacteria > Sphingomonadales > Sphingomonadaceae > Alteraurantiacibacter > Alteraurantiacibacter xiamenensis_A. The sequence continues at coordinate 166 of CAMDSM010000138.1, forward strand.
GTGCATTGTCGTCGGCAAAGGGCTTGTAGCGACCCGAAAACCCGCTCAGCAGCGGCAGACAAATTCCTCAAACTTGCCGCTTGGCGGCAGCGGAATGCGATCGGCAAAATAGCTGAAGCGCACTGCAAAAGGCTGGCCGATCGCTTCGCACAGCTTGCCCGCCAGTGCGGCCTCTTCGGCAGCAACCAGCGGCCGTTCAACCACGAGGCGAAGTTCAAGCTCGTGCAGCGTGTGCTGGATCACCTGATATTGCACCACTGGCGCAATATCGCGGGCGAACTGATAGATCCCCAATCGCGGCCAGACCCGGCGCCCGTCGGGCAACAGCAGCAGGTTGCGGTCGCGGCCCATGATCCGCCGCAGCGTGCCAAACGGGATCGGGCACCCGCACGGCTCGGCCACTTCGGCATGGTCGCCGCATTCATAGCGGATCAACGGGGTGGCGTAGTTGTTGAGGTCGGTCACCACCAAGCGCCCAACTTCGCCCGGCGTGCAGGCCGTTCCATCCGCGCGTAGGACTTCGACGATCAGGGCATCGTCCATCGTGTGGTACAGCCCGCTTTCAGGGCACTGGATGGCGATGGTGCCAAATTCGTTCGACGAATACAGATCAATCGGATCCAGCCCGAGCAGTTCGCGCGCCTCGCTGCGCACATTATCGGGCAGCGTCTCGCTTACCGTGCGCAGGCGCTTGAGGTCGGGCAGGCCTTCGCCGGTGCGGCGGATCAGGCGCAGCAGCGCGGCCAGACTGTTGGGAAATATCAACAGATCGCCGACCCGGTGCTCGCGCGCGACCTGATAGATTTCGCCCGCATCGCGCATTATCGGCATCGCGATTGCCGGGCCAGTCTGGGCAAAATGGCTGACCGGCCGACCCCAGTCGGGCGCGAACTCCACCTCATCGAAACTGGCCTTTACCGCCATCAGCGTCAGCGAATAATCGCTGTGGTGCCATTCGTGGAAGCGCATGATCAGCCCGTTCCAGATCTGGGCGGTGCGGGCGGTCTTGCGCACCATCACCGGTTCACCGGTTGAGCCCGAGGTGCGCAGCTCGGTGATCTTGCCATGCTCGGCGGGCACTTGGGTGCAGTGGATGTCGGGCGCTGACTGCAAGGTGCGGCGGGTCAACAGCGGCAGTTCGCCCGCGCGGCACTGGGCCAGCCGGGCGGCAAAGTTGGGTGAACTGGCTTGTGCATGGGCCACCAGCTCTGCCAGTCTGCTGGCCTGAAATGCGGCCACCTCGTCGCGTGACACCGTCACTGTACAGTGCAATGCACAAAGGGGTCGTGGCTGCGAAGGCCTGCGTGATCGACCCAAAAGCCGCAATCCTCGATCAATTCGATCAGTTGGACTGGGTTGGGGAAGCTGTAGCTTTCATCGCAATGCGCGTGCGGGCGGGCCAGCAGAGAGGCGCGCGCTTCGGGCTGATCGTGGAGCAGCTCGGCGGCGACCCTGACCGTTTCGCGCACCGCAATGTTGGGCTCGCCGCTCGCCGCCACCAGGGCATGGGCCACGCGGAACCGGACAAGGTCTGGATCGGGCCGAAGTCCAGACCTGAGTTCGGCCCGCAGCACGGCCAGATCGGGTGTCGGCTGGACATTGGCACTGAAGTGGCAGCGGGCAATCAGCCGACATTGCGGCGCCCCGGCTGCGCGCAGGCTGGCAAACAGCATCACGTATTGGTCAGGCCAGCGCAGCACCGAAAGGCCGCCATCGGTGATCGCGGCGGTGAAGCCTGCAGCGTGCGCCAGATCGAACAGCCAATTGCCCTGGACCGCCCGCCGCGTTTCATTGTCGCCCGGCCAGACCAGATCGATCATCGATCGGCACGTGTCGACCGAGGTCAACTTGCGGCCCAGCCCGGCGAGTAGCGGGGTCACGCCCAGCAGCAGGACATGATCGTCAGCCCCGGAAATTCCCGCCCGAAAGTGCGCAAGATCGGCACTGTCTGGACAGATCGGCGCAGCATAGCGGCCCCAGTCTTGCGCAAGTTCATCCCACAACATGGCTGCCGCGTTTAAGAGGTAAATCGCCTGCCGCCAAGCATTTGGAAACGCCTCAGCCTGCGCGAGATCAAAGACATCGCGCTCCAGCCTTGCTAGGCATTTCTCGCGAGCACCCCTTGTGTTGCCATATCGCAACACTACCTAGCGGTGTGACAGGAGGCTGATACACCCATGAACCTCGAAAAATTCACCGACCGCGCCAAGGGCTTTCTGCAGGCCGCGCAGACCGTGGCGATCCGCATGAACCATCAGCGGATCACGCCCGATCACCTGCTCAAGGCCTTGCTGGAGGATAGCGAAGGCATGGCCGCCGGGTTGATTGCCCGCGCGGGCGGCACCGCGCCGCTGGCGGTGGCGGCGGTGGATGCGGCGTTGGGCAAGATTGCCGCTGTCTCGGGATCGGGCGCGCAGGCGACACCGGGGCTGGACAATGATGCGGTCCGCGTGCTCGATTCCGCCGAGCAGCTGGCGGCCAAATCGGGCGATGCCTATGTCACGGTCGAGCGCGTGCTGCTGGCGCTGGCGCTGGCCACCACCACGGGCGCGGGCAAGGCACTCAGCGCGGCTGGCCTCACCCCGCAGGCGCTCAGCGCGGCGATCGAGGCCTTGCGTAAGGGCAAGCCAGCCGACAGCGCCAATGCCGAGGCGAGCTATGATGCGATGAAGAAATACGCCCGCGACCTGACCCAGGCCGCGCGCGACGGCAAGCTCGATCCGGTCATCGGTCGCGACGAGGAAATCCGTCGCACTATCCAGATCCTTGCCCGCCGGACCAAGAACAACCCCGTCCTGATCGGCGAACCCGGCACCGGCAAAACCGCGATTGCCGACGGCCTCGCGCTGCGCATCGCCAATGGTGACGTGCCCGACAGCCTCAAGGGCCGCAGCCTGATGTCGCTGGATCTGGGCAGCATGATTGCAGGCGCCAAATATCGCGGCGAGTTTGAAGAACGGCTGAAATCGGTGCTCGATGAGGTGAAAGGCGCCGATGGCCAGATCATCCTGTTCATCGACGAGATGCACACGCTGATCGGCGCGGGTGCCAGCGAGGGCAGCATGGATGCGGGCAATCTGCTCAAGCCAGCACTCGCCCGCGGCGAACTGCATTGCATCGGCGCGACCACGCTCGCTGAATATCAGAAATATGTCGAAAAGGACGCTGCGCTGCAACGCCGTTTCCAGCCGGTGTTCGTGCCCGAACCCAGCGTGGAGGACACGATCAGCATCCTGCGCGGACTGAAGGAAAAATACGAGTTGCACCACGGCGTGCGCATCACCGATGGGGCGATTGTCGCTGCCGCGCAGCTATCCAACCGCTATATTGCTGACCGTTTCCTGCCCGATAAGGCAATCGACCTGATGGACGAGGCCGCCAGCCGCATCCGCATGGAAGTGGAGAGCAAGCCAGAGGCAATCGAAGGGCTGGATCGGCGCATCATGCAGCTCCAGATCGAGGAATCGGCGCTCACCCGCGAAACCGACAATGCCAGCAAGGATCGCCTCGCCACGCTGCGGGCGGAGCTGGCCAATCTCGAACAGCAAAGCGCCGCCCTCACCACCCGCTGGCAGAACGAGCGCGACAAGATCCATGCCGAGGCGCGGATCAAGGAGGAGCTCGACAAGGCTCGGATCGAACTCGATCAGGCGCAACGCCAGGGCGATCTCGCGCGCGCGGGAGAGCTGTCATACGGCACCATCCCGGCACTGGAAAAGCAGCTGACTGACGCTGCCGTTCACACCGAAAATGCCCTGCTGCGCGAGGAAGTGACCGAGGACGATATCGCCAGCGTTGTCAGCAAGTGGACGGGCATTCCGGTTGAGCGGATGATGGCGGGCGAGCGTGAGAAGCTGCTCAATATGGAAGAGGTGATCGGCGCGCGGGTGATCGGGCAGGATGCGGCGGTCAAAGCCGTATCAAAGGCGGTGCGCCGGGCGCGGGCGGGGTTGCAGGATCCGGGGCGGCCGCTGGGCAGCTTCCTGTTCCTCGGCCCCACGGGCGTGGGCAAAACCGAACTGACCAAGGCGCTGGCCGAATTCCTGTTCGATGATGACAACGCCATGGTCCGCATCGACATGAGCGAGTTCATGGAAAAGCACGCCGTCAGCCGCCTGATCGGCGCGCCTCCGGGCTACGTCGGTTATGACGAGGGCGGGGTGCTGACCGAGGCGGTCCGCCGTCGCCCTTATCAGGTGGTGCTGTTCGACGAGGTCGAGAAGGCCCACCCCGACGTGTTCAACGTGCTGCTGCAAGTGCTCGATGATGGGCGGCTGACCGACGGGCAGGGCCGGGTGGTCGATTTCTCCAACACGCTGATCATCCTCACCAGCAACCTTGGTAGCCAATATCTCGCGGGCCTTGCCGATGGCCAGAGCGTGGCTGAGGTGGAGCCGCAGGTGATGGAGGTGGTGCGCGGACATTTCCGCCCTGAATTCCTCAACCGGCTGGACGAAATCATCCTGTTCCACCGCCTTGGCCAGGACCACATGGCCCCGATCGTGACCATTCAGGTGGCGCGCGTGCAAAAGCTGCTGGCCGACCGCAAGATCACGCTCGATCTCACCGCAGGCGCGCTCGCATGGCTGGGGCGGGTGGGTTATGATCCGGTCTATGGCGCACGCCCATTGAAGCGCGCGGTGCAGCGTTATCTGTCTGATCCGCTGGCCGAAATGATCCTGTCAGGCGCAGTGCCCGATGGGGTTACGGTGGCGATTGATGAGGGCGATGGGGCGCTGGTTATGACGGTGGGGTGATCGTTTAGGCATAGCCCAAAAACGCCCGCAGACCCGGCGCGGCCAGTTCGACGATGGCTTTTTGGTGATCGGTCAGCACGCGGGGAATTTCCGGGCCATCGCTGCTGAGGTTCTCGCTGGCGGTGCCGCTCTGCTTTCGGTCTGATCCGATCAGCACCCGCGCGCGCCAATCGTCGGGCACGGCGACCAGACCAGCGGCGGCGAACAGCTGCCGGAAATAGGCTTCGGCGGCCGCGCTATCGAGGTCTTTCACCGCTGCCACCAGTTCCTCGTAACGGACCATAGTGGCGTCCTGTCCCAGCCAGCCGACGGCGTTATACTGGAACAGTTCGCGCATCCCCATGGCCTTGCCGTGGATGCCGAAAATCATCAGGTTGATCAGCGAATCGACCGACAATTCGCCGTTCTTGACCAGCACCGAATTGTCGCCGAATTCGTCTGACAAAAAGAACCGCGCCCGCGCCAGCACCCAGGTCTGCGGATCGCGCACCAGGATCAGTTTGCGGGCTGGCCCGGCCTCCACCGCGCTGGCATCGGAAAACAGCAGGTGCCCCCAGCTCAGCATTCGGCCTTCGGGGCGGAAGGCGTGCTTGTATTGCTGGAGGTTGCCCCACTGGATGAACTGATCCTTGAAGTGATCGGCCACCGGCACGAACATCCGCATGATGTTGCGCAACAGGTGCGAGCCGGATTTTGGCACCGAATTGAGGAACAGCGGGCGCGGCAGGCGCACTTGCGTGAACTTGGTGTTCTCTTGGTCCAGCGTGTCAGGCTTCAGGCGGATGCGGGTCATCTTGTGGTCCTGCAATGTGTGCGGTCTTGGCGCCAGATAAACGAAGGGCGGCGGGTTTGTCACCCGCCGCCCTAGATTTGGTATCGGTTTGGGAACGATCAGTAGCGAACGTTGAGGTTCACGAAAGCACGGCGGCCCAAGATGTCATACTGCGAATAGAGCACGCCATCACCCAAGTGGTTGATGCCATCGCCGCCGACGTTCGAAGTGCGCCGAGGACGCTGATCGGTCAGGTTCGAGATGCCCGCTGTCAGGCGGAAATTCTCACCGATTTCGCGGCTCACCGAAACGCTGTGGTAGAACGTCATCGGCATTTCGAGGTTGAAGCAGACTTCGTCCGGATAGACGGTGAACTGACGGCAAAGCGCGTTCTCCTGATCCGCGACAGTCTGGTCCTGCTCTTCGATACCAGTGATGCTTTCGGTATAGTCGGGCACATCGGTGGTCGAACCAACCACATCGAGGTTGTAGAACAGCGACCACGGACCGGTTGAGAGTTCGGCATTGAAATCGCCAACCCACTTGGGTTCACCCGCTTCGCCGTTCAGGCTTTCAGCAAACCCATCGAACACCGAGATTTCGTCCTTGGTCTGCCAGGTCATCTGACCCTGCAGCGACAGCTGCACATCACCCGGGAAATCGTGGAGCAGACGGAAGGTCACGTCCACGCCCGTATTGCGCTGGCTGTTGATGTTGATGAAGCTGTCACGCACGAAAGCGATGTTGTTCGAATCGCCGGCATTCCAGAACGGATCCGACTCATCGAGGTCATCGATACGGGCGAACAGTGTGCACAACGGATCGGTCGGGAAGTTGTCCGAAGCATAGCAACTGGCAACAACGTTGCCCGCGCCGAACTGGGCAATTTCACCGCGAACTTCGATATCGAAATAGTCGACCGCAACACTGATCTGCGTATCAGGCAGGAAAGCGAAGTCCGGCGTGAGGATGACCGATGCCGTCCAGGCAGTGGAGGTTTCAGGCTCCAGCACGCCAAGGCCGCCGCCGGTGATCGTCGAGCCGTCAATGCCCGCGCCAGAGTGGTTGGCGGGAACACCGTCAGCCGCGCAATTGTTGGCGAAGGCTTGGGTGATGTCGCCATTGGCCAGCTTGGTGCCCCACTGGATGCAGGGATCGAGCGAGCGTTGACCCAGGAAACCTACCTGATCGAACAGGAACTGTTCGAACAGCGCCGGGGCGCGGAAGGATGTGCCATAAGTGCCACGCAGACGCAGCCAGTCGGTCACTTCCCAGTCGGCCTGGAGTTTGTAGGTTACATTGCCATTGTCGGAGGCGCTTACGCCGTCAAGCGAGCGGACCGCCTCGACATTGGTGATGCGGGCCGCAGCCGTTACCGACAGCGATTGCACCAGTGGCAGGTCAACCAGCAACGGGATCTGGATTTCGCCGAAGCCTTCCAGCGTGTTGCTGTGGCCAGCGGTGATGCCTGCAGCGCCACCCAGCCAGACGTTGCCGGCCAGTGAGATGTGGCCGGGGGTGTCGGTGATTTCGTCACGACGGAAGGTGCCGCCCAGTGCCATGCCGACGGTGCCAGCCCACCAGCTGAGCAGATCGCCGGTGACGATGCCTTCGACGTATGACTGTTCATACTTGGTGACGCCGGTTTCGGTATCGGTCAGGAAATCAAACTCAGCGGCAGTATACTCACCATACATGACGCGCGGGCTGTACCAGTCAACGAAAGTACAGGCCTTGCCGCCGATTGGCGTTCTGCCGCCGGGGCAGCGCGCAGTGCGGAAGCCGTTGGGGGCATTGGCGATGGTGCGGAAATCCTGCGTGCGCATCGAATCGTTGAGCACCCGCTGGTTGGTATAGCTCGCGTCGGACAGCGAATGCTGGGCATACAGGTCATACGACCAGCTGGAAGTGATATCGCCACGCAAGCCGACAACGGCGCGGTAGTAATCCACTTCCTG
>CAMDSM010000139.1 GCA_945906905.1 Altererythrobacter xiamenensis
GCTGAAGGATCTGCTGGGGCAAACCGCGCGGCTCGAATTCAAGATGCTCGATACGCAGGCCACTCCGGCGCAGATTCAGTCGGGCATTCCGCGTCCGGGCAGCGAGCTGGTTCCCGGTGCGGTTGGTGGTGACTATGAAGGCTCGATGATCGCCGTTCGGCGGTTGGGCGGGGTGCGCGGCGATTCACTGGTTGATGCACAGCAGACGTTCGATCCGCAGACCAACGAGCCGGCTGTTTCGATCACTTTCGATTCTGTCGGTGCCGAGCGGTTCGCGCGGCTGACGACCGAGAATGTCGGCCAGCAATTCGCCATCATCCTCGATGGCGAGGTGTTGTCGGCGCCGACAATTCAGGAAGCGATCCTTGGCGGCACCTCGCAGATTTCGGGCGGCTTCACGCTGGAACGCGCGGTAGAACTATCCCGCGCGCTGGCATCCGGCGCGCTGCCGGTTGATCTGACGGTGATCGAGGAGCGCACAGTCGGCCCTGATCTGGGCGCAGAATCGATCAAGGCCGGCCTGATCGCTATGGGCGTCGGCACCGGCCTGGTCGTGTTGCTGATGCTGCTGGTCTATGGCCGCTTCGGCGTTTACGCCACGCTTGCTCTGGTCATCAACGTGTTGATGATCCTTGGAATTATGGCGGTGGTGGGCACTACGCTGACGCTGCCGGGCATCGCCGGTTTTGTGCTGACAATCGGCGCGGCGGTGGACGCCAACGTGCTGATCAACGAACGCATCCGCGAAGAACGCAAGCGCGGTCGACGCGTGGTGGCGGCGGTGGAAGCGGGTTATCGTGAGGCCAGCCGCGCGATCTATGACGCCAATATGACCAATTTCATCGCCGGCGTGCTGCTGTTCCTGTTCGGCTCTGGCCCCGTGAAGGGCTTTGCCGTGGTGCTGATCATCGGCCTTTTCACCAGCGTGTTCACCTCGGTAACGCTGACCCGGATGTGGGTCGCGGGCTGGCTGCACCGCTCGCGCCCCACCGATATTGCGATCTGAGGGACCAGACACATGAAACTGCTCAAGCTCGTCCCCGACGATACCAACATCAAGTTCCTGCGCTGGCGCTTGCCGTTCTACGCCGTCAGCCTGCTGTTGATTGTGGCCAGCTGGTCGCTGGTGTGGTTCCAGGGCCTGAATTACGGCGTGGACTTTGCCGGCGGCCAGGAAATCCGCGCCACTTTCGTCGGCGAGGCCGAGGCTCCGGTGGAGGATCTGCGCGAGGGCGTGGCGGCGCTTGGTTATGGCGATCCGGTGGTACAGCGCTTTGGTGATCCAAACGAAGTCTCGATCCGGGTGAAATTGCCCGATTCAGCTGCGGGTGATCCCGGAGCTGCCGAGGCGATCAGCCGCCAGATTATCGCCGCAATCGAGACCGGACATCCCTCAGTGCGGATTGATGGGGTGGATACGGTTTCGGGCAAGGTCTCGGGCGAGTTCCGCAATACCGCGCTGATCGCGCTGCTACTGGCGATGATCGCGATCTCGATCTACATCTGGATCCGGTTCGAGTGGCAGTTTGGTGTCGGCGCGCTGTTCGCTCTGTTCCATGACGTGTCGCTGACGATGGGGATGCTGGCGCTGTTCCAGATGGAATTCAGCCTGCAGATCGTCGCCGCGATCCTTGCGATCATCGGCTATTCCTTGAACGATACGATTGTGGTCTATGACCGTATCCGCGAAAACCTGAAGAAATTCCGCAAGATGCAGCTGCCTGAACTGCTCGATCTGTCGGTCAATGAAACGCTCAGCCGGACGGTGATGACATCGTTCTCGGTGCTGCTGGCGCTGATCCCGCTGCTGTTGTTCGGTCCGGCCAGCCTTTTTGGCCTGACCGCCTGCATCACGCTGGGCATTTTCGTCGGCACCTACAGCTCGGTCTACATGGCCGCGCCGATCCTGATCTGGCTGGGCGTGAGTTCAGACAGCTTTGTGCCGAGTGAAACTGTGGCCGACAAGCAGGACAAGAGGGCGCGCGGGGAGGCCTAAGCCTTCCTGATCAGCCCCGCATAATAATCCGCCAAAGCCGCTGCATTCGCCTCCCAGCTGAAATGCGCGGCACAGGCGGCGATTTCCGCAGGCGCATATCCGGCCGCCAACACCGTGCGCACGCCTGCCGCTATACTGCCAGCGTCGCGCTCGACAATCCGCCCGGCCGTGTCTGATCGCACCAATTCGCGCGCGCCGCCCGCATTGGTGATGACCAGCGGCGTTCCGCAAGCGAGCGCCTCGACCCAGGCATTGGCGAGGCCCTCGCTGGCTGACGGCAGGACCATGGCATCGGCTGCGCTCAGCACGACCGGCAGACTGGCGTGATCGAGCGAGCCGAGGAAGTGGACTCGGCCACCCACACCGCTGGTGCGCGCCAACTCCTCCAACATGGCCCGGTCTGGCCCTTGGCCCACCAGCACCAGCCGCGCCTCGGGCAGCTCCGCCAGAGCCTCGATCACGAACTTCTGCCCCTTGCGCGGGATCAACGCGCCCACGCTGGCGAGCAGCGGGCCTTGGGTGGGAATGGCGAATTGATCCGCCAACCGCTGGCGGCTTGTCGCGCGGCCCAGCGGGTGGAAACTGGCGTGATCGAGGCCGGTATAATGCACGGTGATCTTGTCGCCCGGCAGGCCGATTTGCGCCATGTCACCCGCCAGCGCCTGGCTCACCGCCAGCAGTCCTGCCGCTTGGCCTGCGGCGGCGCGCATTTTGCGCGCGGCATAGGGCCGGTGCCCCCAATGCGAAATATCCGCCCCGCGCGCCTTGATGGATAGCGGCAGGCCAAGGTCTGCCGCTATCGCCGCTGCCGCCGGACCGTCGGGATAGAAGAACTGCGCGTCGACCAGATCGAACGGCTGCTGGGCATGCAGAGCCCGCGCCAATGGCAATATGCTGCGCACGATCAGCGCCGGGTTGAACCGCCCACCCACCGTCGGGATCAGCGTAAAACGCGGGCGGTGGACATGGACGCCGTGCTCCTCGCCGCTCACTGCCGATGCCAGCAATGGAGCATAACGCCCAAAAGCAATCGGCGGCAGGCCAATCGGGTTAATCACATGCACCTGCCAATCGCCGCGCGCCGCCAGCGCCTCCAGCTGGCGGGCGACAAATGTGCCGAAGCGCGGGGTGTGCGCATTGGGATAGAGCGTGGCGATGGAGAGCAGGCGCTTCATCTGAATTACAGCTTTCGCACCAGCATTTCGGCCACCGCCAGCCAAGCGGGCTTGTCGATCACGATCTGCCGCTGGCCGATGCCGGGGGGGAGCAGGGCGACCATCGAGCCTTGCCGATCGATCAGCCGCCCGAAAGCAAATCGCCCGCCACTGCGCGGGGCGAGCACGTCACGGTTGACGATGCTGGCAGCGTTCTCCGGCCGCAACTGGCGCATCCACAACTGGTCGCCGCTGCGATATTCACCCTGCGGAGCCTCAATCGTCAGGCACACCAGCTGCGCGCCATCGCTGAGCTGGGTCGGCAGGATCGCATCGCGCGGGTGGGTGAGGGCTTCGGCACCCTGATCGGTAAGGCGGGCGATCACTTGTGGCGCGGTCACATCCTCACCCTTTACCAGCAATTCGGGATCGACCCCCAGCGCCGCACCAATCCGGTTCATCCAGATCAGCGAGAGATTGCGCATCCCCGTTTCCAGCCGCCCAATGGTTTGCGCGGTGGTGGCCGGGCGACAGGCGGCGGCCACTTCGGCCAGCGTCATGCGCTTCTGCTTGCGGATATCGCGGATGCGGTTGATCACCTTGGTGCGGCCTTTCGTAAAACGAGCTTGGTCGAATAACCAGATCGGTTTCTTCTTTCCTACAGATTGTTCCATCTGGCAAGTGCCTGTTTCATCGCATCTGGGGAGATTCGCGAACATGAAGCAGCAACTTATCGAACGGGAACTGACCAGCGAAGGCCCACGCGGGCGGGGATCGGGCCGGAGCGGAAGTGTATCGCGGCGGCGCAGCGTTACCATCAACCTGGCCGAAAGCCCGCTCAGCTGGCTCCACGCCCACGGCCATCTCGATGATCGGCTGTTTGCGGCTGGTGAGGCTTTGCGCCGGGACTATGAGCGTGCCCAGCTTGGCCCCAGCGTCACCATGCGCTGGGATGCAGTGCGGATCAGGGGTAGCGGCGATCAGGGTCTGAACCAGACCGAAAAAACCATCGCCGCCCGCGCCCGCTTCCACGGCGCACTGGCGCAGGCCGGACGCGGGCTGGAGGATATCTTGTGGCGGGTGGTGTGTGCTGGCGATACGCTGCCCACGGCCGAAAAATCGCTCGCCTGGCCTGCCCGCAGCGGCAAGCTGGTGCTGCGTCTGGCGCTCGACCGGGTGGCGGAGTTTTACCGGATTTAGCCCTCCACCATCTCCGCCAATTCCAGCCAGCGGCCCTCGCTCACGTCCTTTTCCGCGCGGGCGAGGTCGATGCTCTTGGAGATGCGGGCGAATTTGTCCGGGTCTTTGCTGTAGAGCGCAGGATCGGCCAGCGCCGCCTCGCCATTGGCGATCAGCGCGTCGAGCTCCTCGATGCGGGCGGGCAGGATCTCGTAATCGCGCTGGTCTTTGTAGGTCAGCTTTTTGCCGGCTGGCGGGGCGGTGGGCGGAGGGGCGATGGCCACTTTCGCCACCTTCTTTTCCGCTATCGCCCGCCGTTCCTGTCGCTGCTTCTGCCAATCTTCATAGCCGCCCGCGACAATATCCACCGTGCCGCTGCCATCGAGGCCCAGCGTCACCGTCACTGTGCGGTCGAGGAAATCGCGGTCATGGCTGACGATCAGGACGGTGCCTTCATAGTCGGAGATCACCTCCTGCAACAGGTCGAGTGTTTCCAGATCGAGGTCGTTGGTCGGCTCATCGAGCACCAGCAGGTTGGAGGTGCGGGCGAATTCGCGGGCCAGCAGGATGCGGCTGCGTTCGCCGCCGCTAAAGGTGCCGATCTTGGCGTCGATCACCGATGGATCGAAAAGGAAATCCTTGAGGTAGCCTGCCACATGTTTGCGCACCCCGCGCACGTCGATCCAGTCACCGCCCTCGGCCAGCACCTCGCGCACGGACTTTTGCGGATCGAGCAATTTGCGCTGCTGGTCGATCATCACGCCCGATAGGGTTTGGGCCAGGGTCACGGAGCCAGTGTCAGGCGCCAGTTCGCCGGTTAGCATGTTGAGCAGCGTGGTCTTGCCCGCTCCATTGGAGCCGACAAGGCCGATCCGGTCACCGCGCTGGATGCGCAGGGAGAAGGGCTTGATGATCGCCCGCGTCCCATAGGTCTTGCTGATACCCGCCGCTACGATCACCGATTTGCTCTTGAACTCCCCATCGCTCGCCAGCTGGAGCTTGGCGGTGCCAGCCGGGTTTATCATCGACGCGCGCGCGGCGCGCATTTCCCACAGCTTGGCCAGCCGCCCCTGGTTGCGCTTGCGCCGGGCAGTGACCCCGCGCTCCAGCCAATGCGCCTCCAGCTTCAGCCGCGCGTCGAGCCGGTCAGCGTTGCGCGCCTCTTCGGCATAGGCGGCTTCTTCCCACGCCTCATAACCGCCAAAGCCCACTTCCTTGCGCCGCAGATTGCCCCGATCAAGCCACAGCGTTGCGCGGGTCAGGCGTTTGAGGAAGGTCCGGTCATGGCTGATCACCATGAAGGCGCCGCGATAGCGTTCGAGCCAGCTTTCCAGCCATTCAATCGCCGCCAGATCGAGGTGGTTGGTCGGCTCGTCCAGCAGCAGCAGATCGGGGTCTTGCGCCAATGCCCGGGCGAGGGCAGCGCGGCGCCGTTCACCGCCGCTGGCGCTGGCCGAGGGGGTGTCCATGGCAATGCCCAACTGGCCAGCTATCGCCTCAACCTCGTGCCGCTCAGGCGCATTGGTGCCCGTGAGCGCAAAATCCATCAGCGTGGCATAGGCGGAAAAGTCCGGATCCTGCTCGAGCAGCACGATATTGGTGCCGGGCCGCGTTTTGCGTAAGCCCCGATCGCCCTCAATCTCGCCCGCGATCAGGCGCAGCAGCGTGGTCTTGCCCGCGCCATTGCGGCCAATCAGCGCCAGCCGATCACGCGGACAGATGTGCAGGTCCATGCCATCTGTTGGCGGCGCGCCGAACAGCCAGCCGCCGCCTTGCTGCAGGCCCAGCCCTTCCCAGGAGACGATCGGTGGTTCTGCCATGATCGGGCGCAGGTAGGGCCAGCGACCCGTGCTGGCAAGCTGGGGCTTTTGGGAACCGCGCGGTTCAGTTTGGCGTTATTCAGCCAAAGCTATAAACTGCCGCACTGTTTCAAGGAGATTTTCCCATGACCCGTTCCACCATTCCTCTCGCTGCTGCCGCCGCCGCCTTGGCCATTTCGCCCGCAACGGCCTCTGCTGGCGTGGTACAACTGTCTGTCACTGGCCCGCTGGTGGAATTGACGGTGAGCGAAAGCGTTAGCGGCAGCCCCGATCTGGTCAATCTCAGCGCAGGCGTCGTCACGCTGGCCCCTACCGCTGGCGAGGCGCTCAACCAGAATGCCGAACGCATGGCCCGCGTGATCGCCGCGATTGAGGGGCAGGGCATTGCGCAGGAAGATATCACCACCAGCGCCATTTCGCTCAGCCCGCAGTATGAGTGGAATCAAACCACTCAGCGGCAGATTTTTCGTGGCTATCAGGTGAACAGCACGGTGCAGATCAAGCTGCACGAATTGCCGCGCACGGGCCGCGTGCTCGATGCGCTGGTGACGGCGGGGGCCGATGAGATCGGATCAATCAGCTGGTCAGTGGAAGATCCGGCTGCCGCCCAGCAACAGGCGCGTGACGCGGCATTTGCCACCGCTCGCCAGCGGGCATTGGGTTTTGCACACGCCGCTGGTTATGCCGATGTGCGCCTGCTGGAGGTGAGCGAAGGATCACCCGGCTGGGGCGGTCCGCAGCCGCTGATGGCCGATGCAGCGGAGGAAGCGCGCAATCTGACCATGCCGATCCGCCCCGGCCAGGTGCAGACCGGCGTGACGATCAGTGTCAAATATGAGATGACCCGTTAAGGAAAGGCCAAACCTTTCTGAACGGCTTCGCGTGCATTCACACCTTGTTCAAAGCGCCAGTTCTAGGCATTAGAACGATATGAAACGCCTTTCCGCCTCTTTTGTTGCCATTGCCCTGCTGGCCGGTCTTGTGACCAGCGGTGAGGCGATGGCTCAAGAGCGGGCGCAGGCGCGCTCGCTGCAACCCAATGGCGAGCAGGAGAGCGCGCGCGAGCAGATGCAGGCCGGGCGCAATATGCCGATCCGCGATATTGAGCGGCGGATCATCCCGCAGATGGAAAGCACCGATGAATATATCGGCTTCGAATATGATCCCGCCGCACTGGCATATCGCCTCAAGTTCATTCGCGAAGGGCGGGTGATCTGGGTTGACGTTGATGCCCGCACCGCGCGGGTGCTGCGGGTGTCGCGCTAGGGTTTTGGCACAAGGTTGAAGAGTTGGGGGCGAATGGCCATTTGGGGCCAGACGCGACAAGCAGGGGAAATTTTAATGCGCAT